>DUGS01000041.1 GCA_013331265.1 Methanosarcina sp. | reverse complement strand
CTGGTCCCCCAGGATTCTGGTTTTTACGATGAGCGAACTGCCTTAAGCCACATGGTCTATTACGGCAGATTAAAATGTCTGAGTAAAAAAGAGAGCTTGGAACAATCCCGGGTTTTATTGGACCAGGTCGGGCTTGGCAATGAGATGTTCAAAAAAGTGGGCTATTTTTCCCATGGTATGAAAACACGATTGGGGATTGCCCAGGCTCTTTTGAATAATCCAAAAGTATTGATTCTTGATGAGCCTACAAATGGTCTCGATCCTGTTGGAATCCGACAAATCAGGCAAATTCTTCGAGAGTGTAATAACAATGGAATCACAATATTTCTTTCATCCCATAACCTTCTGGAAATTCAGGAAATTTGCACCGATGTTGGAATTCTGGATAAAGGCAAGCTTATCGCCGAAAGTACAATTGAGAAAATTCGCCATCTTGAGTCAAATGGAGTTATTACAGTTGGGGTCTACAATCTCTCTTCTGAGATGGTTTCTTTAATTGAGAGCCTGAAGTTTGTTGTAAAAACCGAATTGAAAGCTGAACATATCCTGAACATTTTCGTAAACTCCAGGACAGATGTCAAACCGGAAATCAACAGGTTAATTGTTGAAAATGGAGGTCAGGTTTTCAAACTTATAGAAAACTCTCTCTCATTGGAAGATGCGTTTTTTGATGCCACCGGAATAAAACTTTAAATCTCAGGCAAGAAGATCATTTTTTCACCATCGAAGAACGCTGGGTTTTAACCCATACATGTAAAGAATTATAATATTTTTTCCAGATGTGACATAATAGTTCGTATCTTCCTTTAAAATGATATCCTTCTTTTTTTAAGTCTAATAAAGCACTTGTATTGGGTCTGAGTATATAAGTTTTCTAGCAAAATCATCTAACAATCCGTCTATTAAGTAATAATTCTGAAAAAAATAGTTCTAAACCAAACGTCCTTTTTTATTGTTTGATATCCTGGCCGGAAAACTTATATGGAGTTGACTAAAAGGAATTGATGGAGTTCTAAAGTCTTTTCCACCTAACCCGAACTCCATAACACACGCCCTAAAAGGCATGATTAGCAATGTATAATAAAGCACGCAGAGAAGATACCCTCACAAAAGCTTTGGGAATAACAGCACTTGCGATTTTAATACTGGTGAGCGTAGCAGGCGCTGCTCCGTTTGCATATGTGACGAGTATAGGAATCGACACTGGCACTGTTTTTGTAATTGACACTGCAACTAACAATCTTACAGCCGTGGTGCCTATAGAAGGCTGGGCTGGAGAAGCTGCAATCAACCCTGCAGGAACAAAGGTATATGTGACAGACATATCAGGATTCAGCACCACTGTCTCAGTAATTGACACAAGGACAAATACTGTTGAAGCCGTAGTGGATGTGGGAGGTTATCCTCGGGGGGTTGCAGTCAACCCGAAAGGATCAAGGGTTTATGTGACGGTCCGTGACAGTATAGTAGATAATAAAAGCAGCAATATCTCTGTGATTAACACAGTAATTGGCACATCTACAAACACTGTAATGGACCCGGTTAATGTGGGACTGAGTACTTATCACGTTGCATTCACACCTGATGGGGAAAAAATCTATGCTACAAACAATCGCAACAACACTACTTCTGTAATTGATGCAACTACAAAAAAAGTTACAGCCACTGTGCCTGTAGGAGACTATCCTACAGATATTGCAG
The DNA here is from genome assembly GCA_013331265.1 of Methanosarcina sp. Classification (GTDB taxonomy): domain Archaea; phylum Halobacteriota; class Methanosarcinia; order Methanosarcinales; family Methanosarcinaceae; genus Methanosarcina; species Methanosarcina sp10923u. The sequence continues at coordinate 18,222 of DUGS01000041.1, read as the reverse complement.
TTAGCCCTGATGGAAATAAGGTTTATGTTGTCAATTCAGGCAGCAACACTGTTTCTGTAATTGACACAGCCACAAACAATGTTACAGGAACTGTACCTGTAGGGGACGGTCCCGGCGATATCACAGTCAGTCCTGATGGAAAAAAGACATATGTGACAAACTCCGGATCCTACAAAGATTCCGGCAACACTGTTTCAGTAATTGATACAACAACAAACACCGTTACAGCTACAGTGCATGTAGGAACTGCTCCGAGGGGGATTGCAGTCACTCCAGATGGAAAAAAGGTCTATGTGGCAAACTCCAGAAGCAGCAATGTCTCTGTAATTGACACAGCCACAAACACTGTTATAGCGACTGTGAATACAGGAAAATACACTATGAACTATCCTGTTGGAGTTGTCATTGGACCATTTAGAGATTCTAACACGAATGGCAAAAACACAAAGACAACATCTGATGGAACTGACCAGAGTACAATGGAGACTTTAAACGCAACTGAAGATATAGGATTTGAAGAAACTAACATATCATCCTCTGAAGAAAAAACCACTGTTCAACTCAATAATTCAAACAACAACACCAACAATCCAGAATCTGATAATGGTAGTAGATCAGATGTAAATGAATCGAGTAAAAATAACTCCACTCCGGGCTTCGGATTATTAGGAAGCTTGACCTGCCTGTATGGAGGCTGGAGGCTCAGAAAAAAGTAAACAGGACCTGGATTGGACGTATATTGCTGACGACTGATGACTCATTGCATCTGGATCTAACAAATGAAGCATAGAAACCTGATGTATCGAAGCTTCACGTGTATTCTGGGGGATTATAAACCTTTAATCTTTTTGCGGTGGTTGGTATGAGTAAAACTAGCAAGGAAATAGCTGTTTTTGTTGTATTTTTAGTCCTGGTAGCTCTGTGGGGATTATTTATAAAAACACCAGCAGGCTCGAATATACCAGTTAATAATGAGCTGAAGGTAAGTAATATTCATGTCCAGTTTGAAAACGGCACTTCCGAAGATGAAGTTGAAACTATTCTTGAAAACTGCAACATGGCTGTGAACTATAGCATCGAATACAACGATAAGAATACGGCAGAAGATTACTACATTATGTTAGATGAAGATGAAAGGGACGTTAGACGTGAACTATACGAAGGAATGAGGAAAGAGAAAAAAGATTGGACAGTGCCTTCTCTTTCACATGTTATCAGGAGAGGAGATTACTACGTAATTATGGTATCTGAACAGGCTATCAATGATGAAACTTTTCTTGCGATACTGGATAAATATGACATTCAAATGAAAAAGTCCTTCTGGTGTTCTATACGCTTTGAAAAGCCGGACGGATCCAGGTATTGGATCTAAGAGGAAAATGCAATCCGAATAAAAAATGAGCTTGAAAATAACGAAAGTATTTTTACTGTATCATATTGGCCATATTCATGACCAATTGTTTATTCACATTTTAGACTTGTTAAATACATTTTATTTGGGGTGTTATTCTGAACAGTACACCCACCTTATGGAGAATAATTCACACAGCACATCAAAGAGTTTTGCAAACAATTATGAAATTGTGTTGCTCATTTTCTTCATATATACTTTACTTCCCAGCTTGTGGTTTTTTGAAGCGATGGATAGCAAAAGAAACGAAACACATCAGAAGCCACATCCATGTAAAATTAACCCAAATATCAAAATAAGCACTCTTGGCTAAAGGCTCTCTCATTCCAGATAACCATATATAAGCAAATGCCAAAAGTTGTGAGGGGATATAGGCAATTATGTAACGTAAAATTATAGGCTTTGTTTTTAGATTTGTGCAAAGTTCAAAAGCAAGAACTCCAATCAGAACAATGATAGCACGGTCAATTTCATGCCAATTTCCATTCGGATCTTCATAAACACCATTTTGCAAATATAAAACACTGTTGAGAATTGTTGCAAATGTGTAAATTGAAGTATATAGAAAAAGAGCATTTTCCCAAACTGATTTTTTCATATTTTTATCACTCCTTCGTAAAATATAAATTCGCTCTCAGAACGTTAAAATTATCAACTACCATATCAAAAATATTTGCTTTGTAGAACGCTACTTTTCCAGTTCAAGTCCTGCCACGACTGCAAAATTTGAGATTATAAACCTTCTAATAGGAAAAGCCAAAACCTTCTACAGAAATTTTTGCTCAACCTTTTTTTAAAAAGCTTGAGCCAAAGCCTTTTAAAGGTGAACCTCTCTCAATCTGCGTGACATGTCCAGACCAGCATACCTTGGCAAAATGCTCCTGCACTGGTGCGAAGCCTGCAATGTGCCTGTGCTCGGAAAAAAGTGTGGGTGCGGCAATAGAACAAAAAAAGTTGAGGTAACTCCTCCCGGAGATATTCGCCCGGCTTTTGATTATGATATAAAACGCATAAATTCCGTTTCTGAAAAACAATTTAATGCTCCTCTTATTCCCGAAGGTCACCTTGTGGTGCTTAACAAAGCGCCTTATGAAGACCGTATGGATGAAATAATAGTGGACGGGGAAGTCATTGCATCCGTAAGGTTTGAAATCGAGAGCTGTGAATGGATCCTTCTCCCCCGCCTCGAAGGGGCAAGGCGGCTTTTCCAGGGAAGAAATAGAAAAGACCTGAAAAAATGGGTCGTTATTGAAGAGGAAATCTTGCCTTTTATACTAAAAAAAGGAGCAAGTATCCTGGCTCCCGGAGTCCTTGATGCAGACCCCGAAATCAAAAGAGAGGAAGAAGTAGTTGTCCTGAACCCTGCCGGAGAAGTGGTCTGCTGCGGACGCGCACGGATGGCAGGAAAAGAGATGATAGAAGAAAAGCGCGGAAACGCGGTGAAACCGCGCTGGAGTGCAGAACCAGCTGCTGCAAAAACTCTCGAGTCAGGGAAAAACTGGGATGACGCCGTAAAATCCAATGAAAAGATCCTGAACTCCATGATAGATGAAGCTCATACCTTCATAAAGGACGTTTCAGGAAGCATGGACCTGAAGGTCAGCGTATCTTATTCAGGGGGAAAGGACAGCCTTGCGGTTCTCCAGCTCGTTAACGAAACCCTGGAAGATTATGAACTTATGTTTGCAAATACCGGGCTTGAGTTTCCTGAAACCCTTGAAAACGTCAAAGAGGTTGCTGAATATTATGGAAAGCCCCTCAAGACTGCAAGTGCAGGAGACTCTTTCTGGGAGTCTATAGGAGTTTTCGGTCCTCCGACAATGGACACACGCTGGTGCTGTAAGATCTGCAAACTCGGGCCAATTACGCAGTTGATTGACGAAAACTATGAGGGAGGCTGCCTGAGCTTCATAGGCCAGCGCCAGTACGAGTCCCATGCCCGTTCTATCAGCAAAAGGGTCTGGAAAAACCCCTGGGTAGGAAATCAGGTTGGAGCATCCCCCATACAGGAATGGACAGCTCTGCATGTCTGGCTCTATTTGTTCAGGACAAAGGCTCCTTTTAATCCGGCATATGAGAAAGGGTATGACCGGATGGGGTGCTGGCTCTGCCCATCTTCGTCTTTATCCGACTTTTTCCAGCTCGAGGAAAGCCACCCTGAACTTGCAAAAAGGCTCAACTCTCACCTTCAGGCTTATGCAGAGAAAATGGGACTTTCCCCTGAGTGGGTAAAGTACGGATTATGGCGTTTTAAACGCTACCCAAAGGTACTGCAGGAGCTTGCAGAAAGAAAGGGAATTTCCCTGATCCCCTCCCAGGATGCCCCAAAAGAACTCAATTTTGAAGTTGCCACAGGATACAGGCCCTGCAAAGCAGGAGGAATTTCTGCGGATGGAAGTTTCGGGCAGGCAATAGACATAGAACTTCTGGGAGAAAGCGGCATGCTTAGACCTATAGGTAAGGTTTCCTTCATTGAGGGAGCTGCTTCTGTTGCTATGGGAGAATCAAGAGCTCAGGTCTTTGCTTCAGGAAACGTGAATGGAAGAAGTGAAAATGAAAAAACACTGAAGAAGCTCATGCAAAAGGTTGAATTTTCAGTAAGGAGAGCTGTCCTCTGCCAGGGGTGCGGAGTCTGTGTAGGACACTGCGAACACGGCGCAATTGAAATGAAAGGAAAGAGAGCTTGGATAAAGGATAGCTGTATTCACTGCGGAGCCTGTATAGAGGTCTGTCCGCTTGTGAAATTCATGTAAACATGTACTGGAAATTAAAGATCAGGTAGAATAAAAACAGATACTCAAAGAATAAAAAACAGATACTGGATGATAAGCAGAAAAATTAAGTGAACCCATGGCAAGGAAGGGCGGATTGGACTTTTACCAGAGAAGGCGACCTTGCCAGGGCTTCAGGCTTTGCAGCCTGTAAAAAACATTATTCGGCATCAATATTGATTTCAAAACAACTTGCTATCTGGTTCCCCCTCCGGTATGTGCCTGTTATCTTTTGGCTGCCCTGGCAAGTTACCTGGATGTCCCACACTCGGTATCCTCCACTGCCGGTCTTTTCCTCATCTTCGGGAATAAATCTGTCCCTCATTACCTGTAGTCCGTTACTGGTTGCAATATCCCAGCTGAATCCGCTTACTGGATTTTCCGGGAACTGGATTGTAAACGGTTTTTTAATCATATTATCCCTCTCCTAACCGTCCTTATGCAGCCGTCCTTCCTCACCCACTTTAGAAATATTTTCGCCATATTTAGCGAATTTCGGATAAGGTGTCGTTTTGAAGAAACCCGCACGCAGAGAAGATCTACATAAAAAATAACCTGGCTCAAAAAATGGGGATCGAAATTCAGGTCCTGGAATCAATTTCGGATATTGACCTTATTATAATTACATTTCTTGTTTGATAAATTTTATGAAAAAAATATCTCGCAGGTTAACAAAAAAATAGGAGCAACCAATCAAATAGTTCAAACTGAAAGGAACATCATTTATATAAAACGTAGATATATAAATCAAGTCTGAAGCCTGAGCCCCTCACGGGCTTAAAGCAGTGAACATAATTTTAAAACTCATAAAAGGTAAACATAATTTTAAAACTCAAATACCACAATCAATAATCAAAAAGGCTTTTTTGACCTTTGCTCTTCTGGAGTCCCCCTACCCTTACTCCTACGCGCCTGAATTCAGTCCTGTTTTCAGAAAGGAATTCACCCAGAATTTCCCTGGCTACCCGAAGAAGGACTTCCTTTGAAGAGACCGGGTGGGTAAGCGTGCGGCTCCTGGTGTACATCCTGAAGTTTGAGTTTATGACCGTGACGGTTACAATCCTGAAGGAAAGCTCCCTTGAATCCAGTTTTTCGATAACATCTCCTGCCAGCCTTTCAAGCAGCGAAGAGATAAGCTCTTTATCCAGAGTATCTTCAGGCAGCGTTGCAATCCTTCCGATTTGCTCCGAGCCGCCTCTTTCTTTAAGAGGAGAGTCATCAATTCCTGCAGCAGCCTGTTTAAGCCACGTGCCCCGGGACTTTCCGAAGGTAGAAATAAGCCCGATAACATCGTGCTCTGCAAGGTCCTTTACTGTGAATATGCCCATTTCCTGCAATCTTCTTGCAGTTACATCCCCGATCCCCCAGAGTTTGGACACTTTCAGCGGCCAGAGGAAGGCTTCCAGATCTTGCGGGTTCACAACCGTCATCCCATCAGGTTTTTTTGCAGAGGAAGCCATCTTGGCAATTAGCTTATTTGGCCCTATTCCTACGGAACAGGTAAGGTTTTCCTTTTCTTTGATTTCCCTTTTAATCTGCATTCCGATCTCAAAAGCAAGGTTAAAATCTCCGCCGGTCCTTTCGGAAATCTCAAGGAATGCTTCATCAACACTTATCTGTTCAAACGAATCGCCATTTTCTCCGGGGTCTGCATAGCTGCGGAGGATTTCCATAATCCTGTCCGAAACCGAAGTGTAGAATTCCTTCCTGACAGGCAGGAAAACAGCTTCAGGATTTAGTTTTTTAGCCCTTGAACAGGGCATTCCCGATCTGATCCCGAATTCTCGGGCAACGTAATTGCATGTGCTTACAGACCCGCTCAGTTCGTTTCTCCCAGAGAGCATGCAGACTACAACTGCTTTTCCGCGGAGTTTGGGGTTTTCCCTTTCTTCGATGGCTGCATAAAAATAGTCCATATCCATATGGAGAACAACACGCTGCATTAAAGGAAAAGATGCTGGGAAGATTTGTATAATTATCTCTCAATCTTTGGAGCAGGAAATATATAGAAAACTGAGCACAAACCTAGATAAAGGCGTAAAAACATAAAGCGCAAACAGCAAAATGAAATTATGGATCATTTACATAAAAAGGAAAAAATATAAAATAAAAACCATAACACATAAAAAAGATAACTTCATTTGATGTAATACTATTTTTAAAAAAGTAATTTCAGCAGTTAAACACGATCTTCATACAGGACGTTTTCAAGTATGAGTATATCGAATCCTCCACACAACTCCGAAGAAGTAACAAATACCCTGAAAGAAACAGCAGGCCGGAGAAATCTTAAAAAAGATGCCAGTCCCAAAAAAGCAGACAATCCATCAGAGAGGATCGGTACTCCTATCCTTGAAGTAAAAGACCTCTGCCACAGATACCCACACCTTGAGGCAAATGCCCTTGATAAAATAAACCTGAAGGTATACGGGGGAGAAAGAGTTGCAGTGCTCGGGGCTAACGGAGCAGGAAAGTCAACCCTTTTCAAACACCTTAACGGGATCCTGCGCCCTCTTTCCGGAGAAGTCCTGATAAAGGGAGAAAAAATAACTAAGAAGAACGTCCGGATGTGCAGGGAAACGGTAGGGATAGTTTTTCAGGACCCTGACGACCAGGTGCTTGCTCCAAGTGTTGAAGAGGATGTGGCTTTTGGGCCAATTAATATGGGGCTGCCCAGAGAAGAAGTAGAAACAAGGGTTAAAGAAGCCCTCAAGATGGTAGGACTCACCGGCCTTGAAGAAAGGGCTCCGCACCACCTGAGTGGAGGGCAAAAAAAACTCGTGGCAATCGCAGGCATCCTTGCCATGCGCCCTGAAGTTATTGTGCTTGACGAACCCACAGCCGGTCTCGACCCTCTGACCTCTTCCCGCGTCCTTGAGGTGATTATGAAAATGAACAGGGAACTTGGAATCACCCTGCTTATTTCTACTCACAATGTAGATGTTGTCCCTTATTTTGCGGAGAGAATACTTGTGCTTCATCATGGGAAACTTGAAGCTGATGGAAGCCCCAATGAGATATTCAACGACCCTGAACTCCTGAGAAAAGCTCACCTTAGACTTCCGAGAGTTGCGGAAGTATTCGAAATGCTCCAGCAGGAAGGATTCGACGTGAAAATACAGATAACGGCCGAAGCAGCCAGAGATGAAATACTGCGGCTCATAAGCTTGGGACAGAAAACCACCGGGATCGAGTGAAAGCCGAAAATAAGGCTCCTTACAGGAGAACATAGAATGGTAAGTCTCACTGATATTGAACGTGAATCATATAAAAACAGTCCCATACACAGGCTTGACCCCAGAGTAAAATTGGTTTTTGCGCTTGCAATAATAATTTATGTAGTCGGCCTGCCCAGGATTCACGAAAAAAATATGGTTCGCCTTTTTGCCATAGAAATTTATTTGCTGGTTCTTGTGCTTGCTGCCGGACTGGATTTAAGGTACTTCTTCCTCCGTATTCTTGCAATATTACCTTTCGGGCTTGGAATTGCTATTATCCAGCCTTTCCTGAGGCCCTCCTTCATAGAAAACTATACGCTTTACCCTCTTGACCTGCCTTTAGGGCTAAGCATAACCTATGAAGGGCTTGCTTTTGGGAATTCACTGCTTGCGAAATTTCTGGTGTGCGTAACATCCGTCATCCTGTTATCTTCCACCACGCGGCTGCGAGATATGGTCGTAGCAGCCGGCAGGATAGGCATCCCGAAAGAATTCACTCTGCTCCTGAGCATGATGGTGCGCTACCTCTTCCTTTTCTGGGCGGTCCTCAAAAGGATAAGGATTGCACAGCAGACCAGGCTCTTTGATATCTGGAACAAAAATGTGCCTAGAAAATGGGTAATAGAGCAGGTAGGAAACAGCATGAGCTCGATCTTCATACGCTCCTATGAGCAGGGAGAAAGGACCTATATCAGCATGCTTTGCAGGGGCTATGGAAGCGGGCACGAAAAATCGTATTACAGGACAAAAATCAGAACTCAGGATATCATTTTTCTGCTCCTGAGTGCAGGTTGTATATTATACATCCACCTTTATGTCTGAATGATCTGCTGCCTTAATTCTTCTGAACATTCAGACATAAAAACTGAGTAATCAGGAGTTCTGAACCCTACTTTTTTCGGAAATATGGAGCTTTTTCAGTTTCGTTTAAGAAATACTACTGTATTATTAACTGGAGGCTCCGGCTGTACCCTTAGATATTCTTCAAATCCTGAAGGAAGATCAAAGATGGAACTCCCGTCCAGAACTCTCCGGAGACCCTTTTCGTAGAGGCGGTAGGAGACCTTACTTCCTTTGGGCAGGACTTTTGCGAGCTGTTCGAACACTTCCTTTTTGGGTTCAGCCTGGGCGGCGACCATGTAAAGGTCACAGTTAGTTTTAAGTGGCAGGCTGAAATGGTTTCCTTCTATTATTTTGATGTTTTCGGAAAGCCCGAGGCAGGAAATTACCTGCCTGGAGAGGGCTGCCCTCTTTCCATCTTGCTCAATCCCGATTCCGAAAAGACCATATTCGTGGCAGAGAACTATAAGACTCAGAGGTAGAGGGCCGCTTCCAAGAAAAAGCACGTAATCTCCGGGTTTCAGGCCGGAACCTGTATATTCGGTCCTGGCAAGCTGCAGGTAGTTCGGATAAAATGTAAAATACCGGAGAGTTTTCCATGGATCAGGGCTCTCAAGAAGGCTTTTTGCTTGTTCAATCTCAAGTTTCAGGTTATACAAAAACCGAAAGCGAGAGATTGTATTCATAAGAGGATCAAAATTCGAGCATTTAAGGATTGCATCAGTAGATTTTTCATCTACATCCAGGGCTGCAAGTTCATCCAGCCTTATAAATATGGTATGCAGTTCTTCAGATGAGCTTTCCAGAATTTCTTCATCTCCAGGTTCATTTACGATAGAAGAAATTTGTTGAAGTTCGGCAATTAAGGGTGTAGTATCGATTTCAGGAATGTTATACACACTCCAGGAAGACCAGGGTGTTGTTTACCTTGCCAACTGGATAGATTTCAGTTATTTTTCGAAAGCCTTTGATCTGTTCCGGATGGACTGGCCAGTAGAGCAACTGCCTCATTCCGGTATAGTTACGGTAGCACACTGAAGTGGGTTTTTCAGGCTAGGGATTTCTATTTATTATAATAGAATGGAGGTTCTTAAAAATGCGCTGTTTGGGTTCAGCGAGCCCTGCTACAAGCACAGAGTCCCAGTCAAGTTCTGTAAGGATATTTTCATCTCCCTCGACAATATTGATTTCTTTTTCGAGGCCAAAGTGCTTTACACAACTTTTTGCCAGTGCCACTGCTTCGGGGTCCTTATCTACGCCTATGCAGCGGATTCCGTATAGTTTACTTAGAATAAGCAGGGTGACAGGAAGAGGGCCGCAGCCTATAAAAGCCAGCACTTCAATTTTAGGGGAATTCTGTACATGGGTTTTAATCATATCTTCGTATCTGGAATACAGAGGAAAAGATTTCAGCATTTCCCAGGGCTCCTCGCAGTCCAGAATTTTTCGTGCAAGATGAGTCTCGTGCAGACTAAAAAAATGGGTGTAACTGGTGTAGACAACAGGAAGTAAAGATCTGATCAACGGGTCTCTGAGTAAGGTCTGACAGAGATCTTCAGCAACATCCAGATGCCCAAGATCATCCAGTTCGGAGAAGATTTCATAAAGGCCCGGAAGATTTGACTCTGCCATAGTACTTAAATCCAGATCTTTAATGCTGCCGTAAAAATGCAACATGTGAGACCTTATGTCGTATAATTGTAGCTCATATTTCTGAAATAGAAATGGATCATTAACGCCCTCCGCGCTCAGTAGATTGTTCATATGATCAAATCCTTCTCAATTCATTGTAAAGACATCTTTAAAAATAAACACACAGTGAAATAAATAGCAAGTTTTGAGAAAAACTATATAAGGATGTTCATATTTCCCGGCGAGTAACAAGATTGGAAAGATTAATTCTACTGCATATGACAAATTATGAATAAAATAATATGAATCAGCTGTGACAATCAATATTAAACAAAAACGAAAAAAAATACAATTGTTAACAGAGAAGAAATAAAAATGTCAGGACATTTGATGGAAAAAAATTCAATTTAAAAAGCCGAAAAAAGGATTATTCTTGCTTTTTCTGCCCGGGCGAGGGTCAAACCAATTGCCGTCTATGGCAAAATGGAGGGCAAGAAAACCAGCACCTGTACCCACTCCAGTACTTTTAAACTCTTTCCGGAAGCCAGGGAATTTTCAAAGATTTGTTTCCATACCTTACGCTCGTCTTCATCAAAGCCATTCACCCCATTTTTGTAGGTAGAAGACCTGAAATTCCAGTAATTGGCAATAACTCCCTTGCAATCCATAAATACTCCTTCATTTTACTCCTTCATTTAATACTGAAAATATGACAAATACAAATATACATTTTTTTCATAATAAATGTTACCAAAAGTTGAAATCTGATGAGTACATATTATTTAAATGCGTAAAAAAACAATTAATCGAGAATCAAAAAGGAAGTAAAAATTGAGCTTATACGGAAACACCTACTTTTCCTGGAGGAACATCTATTCGACGTGATGGAATATTCCGGGATACTTAATTTGACTAAAAAATAAAAATACCGGCACGGAAGAAGATTTCATAAAAAAATTATCGAAAAAAATAATACCAAAATGTATATATGTAATACTGGATAATTTAGGAATATACAGAAAATCTTCCAAAATGCCTTTAAAAATACGCATTAGGGAACAGTTACAATATAGTTTTAATTGTTGTAAACTCACAAGATAGTACTCATCAAATTCTAAAATTTTGAGTGTTTTTAAAACATTATGAAAAACGTGGGGACCTAAGTGTTCACAGTAAAAAAGAGGAAAATTACAAATAAGGTGTAAAAAGAGGAAAACAAGAATGCATATACCTGATTCATTTATTCCGTTAACTCAGGCAATTGTCTACTGGGTAATTGCCATTCCGTTTATATTTATGTCAATGAAATGGGCAAAAAACGAGCTTGACGAAATGAAAGTACCTGTTCTTGCCGCCCTTGCAGCTGGGATCTTTGCAATTCAGGCCATGAATATTCCTATTGGAATGGGGACAAGCGGACACATGGTAGGAGCAACACTTGTTGCTATCGTCTTTGGAAGCCCCTGGGCTGGAGTACTTGTACTCACACTCGTGCTGCTTGTACAGGGTTTTGCCTTTGGTGATGGTGGAATCACAACTATGGGGGCAAATATCCTTAACATGGGTATCATTTCCGGGTTTGTAGGATACTACACATATGTTGCTCTTCGCAAGAGTACTGGCACAAGCATCGCAGCCTTAGGAGGCGCATGGCTTGGACTCTTTATCTCTGCAATAGTCTGTGCGGTCCAGATGTATATTGCGGGCACCTTCCCCCTACGTGAAGGGCTTATTGCAATGGGCACCTATCATCTGATAATTGGTTTTATCGGCGAGGGACTTATCACTGCAGTTGTAATCACAGCGATTGCAAAATCCCGCCCCGACCTCCTTGAGGACAATTTCACTGTCAGACCGGAGAAATCTAAGAAGGAGGCCCATGCATGAGCGGGAAATCAAACATGAAATTTTTTTACCTCGGAATTGTAATTGCGCTTTTGCTTTCGGTTCTGGCCCCATTCCTTGCATCTCCCGACCCCGACGGGCTGGAAAGTGCAGCTGGAGGAGTGATTGAAGAATCTAAAATGTCTGAACTTGAAGAAATGGAACCCGCATTAAGCTCTCCGATGCCTGACTATTCAATTGAAGGAATGGGCAAGGGCGGAGAGGTCATGGCGATTGCCATAGGGACTATTGCAGTACTGGCGATCAGTTTCGGGCTGGGCAAAGTATTCAATAAAAAAGCCTGAGCAAAACCTTTTTTCCTTTTTGAAGCCGCTTCTCTCCGGATAACTGGAGAGTCGGCTACCTAAAAATTAATCATTACTCGCGAAGAAAGAGAATGCTGGAAGGACACAGCTCTTTTACAACACAAACCTGACATCTGGGTTTTCTTGCCTGGCAAACTTTTCTCCCGTGATAAATAAGGGTCATGGAAATCGAATCAAGGTCTTCTTTTCGAGCAAGGGATATAAGGTCCTTTTCGATTTTTAATGGGTCTGAATGCCTGGTAAGCCCAAGCCTTCCAGAAACTCTTTTTACATGAGTATCGACGGCAATTCCCTCCACTACTCCAAAAGCCCTGGCAAGCACTATATTAGCGGTTTTTCTTCCTACTCCGGGCAGGGTCACCAGTTCTTCCATTGTCTGCGGGACTTTCCCCCCATAGCGCTCGACAATCAGTTGGGCAGCAGCTTTGATATTTTTTGCTTTGCTTTTGTAAAATCCAGTTGAATAAATATCTGACTCGAATTCCCTGAGGTCTGCGTTTGCATAATCCCGGACATTCCTGTACTTTTTGAAAAGATTTTCTGTCACCCTATTAATCTGGACATCCGTTGACTGGGCAGAAAGGACGGTTGCCACAAGAAGTTCCAGAGGGTTGCTGTAATTAAGAGAAGGTTTTGCATCCGGGTATTCTTCTTTTAAAAGAGCCCAGATCCTGTCAAAGTTATGCCTGTTGTCAGGAATATCATATTCTTTCAAGGATTCATTGGAAGTCAATTTCTCAGGTTTTTTTTCAGGCATTGAAAGAGCTCCAGTATCATGTTTATTTTCCAGGTCTTAGCCAAAATGTCTGGTGGTGTTCAATTTACTGCGGTCGCGGAATATTATTCAAATATTTATCTTTTACTTCACTGCTATTATCTTTTACTTCACCGCTCCCAGCGGAAGTGAGGACAGGGAGAGTTCATTTCCAAAGAATAAGTATTCAACCTGAACATTCTTTCTGAAGGCTGAAAATTGAGTAATTGCGGAAAATACTGTGCAAAAATACCAAAAGGTTAAAGAACTACATGTTTGAAGGTCTATAAGGATGTTAACAGAAATGTTGCATTTAAGGAGTTAAACTCTGATTTTATCAACTAAGAAACCTCTTTCCAACAAAATAATGTGTAAACCATAAGTTTTATAGCTAATAATTTTTAAAGCAAGTATATTGGTGATTTTTTGGTAAAAAGGGCACTGCTCAGCGTCTCAGACAAGACAGGAATCGTAGAATTTGCACGCGGGCTTGAAGCACTTGGCGTGAAGATTATCTCAACCGGAGGGACTGCAAAAATCCTTCGTGGTGCAGATATTGAGGTTACCGATGTTACGGAAGTCACAGGCTATCCGGAGATGATGGGAGGAAGAGTCAAAACCCTCCACCCGAGAATTCATGGCGGGCTTTTATGCCTCCGGGACAGCAAAAAACAGATGGAGGAAGCTGCAAAAGAAGACATCTCCCTTATCGATCTGATAGCCGTAAATCTGTACCCCTTTGAAGTAACGGTTTCCAAAGCAAATGTGGAGCTTGAAGAAGCCATTGAAAATATAGACATAGGAGGACCCACCCTTCTCCGCTCCGCAGCCAAGAACTATCGCTCGGTAACGGTATTATCTGACCCCTCTGACTATGGGCATGTCCTTAAGGAACTGCGCTCAAGCGGGGTAGTCTCCGAGAAAACCCGAGCTGAACTTGCGGTTAAAGCTTTCAGGCACACAGCGAACTATGATGCAGCTATTGATACATATCTGAGCAGAACCCTGCTCGGAGAAGAGGTACTCCGCCTGAAATTTACTGATGGTGTAAAACTTCGGTATGGAGAAAACTGGCATCAGAAAGCCTATTTCTATAAAGACCCTGCAATAAAAGGTCCGAGCCTGGCAAAAGTTACCCAGCTCCATGGGAAAGAACTTTCCTATAATAACTATGTGGACGCAGACAATGCGCTCCAGACGGTCAAAGAACTTGGAAATGCTGCCCCTGCTGTGGCAATTGTAAAACACAATAATCCATGTGGACTTGCTACCGGAGAAACGCTCCTGCAGGCCCTGCAGTCTGCCTGGGATGGAGACCCGATTTCGGCTTATGGAAGCATAATCTGTACAAACGAGACTTTTGACCTCAAAGCTGCAACTTTTTTGAACGGGAAATTCGTAGAAATTATCCTTGCCCCTGATTTCAAGCCCGATGCGCTGGAATACTTGAAAAATAAAAGTGAAAACCTGAGGCTCCTGAAGCTTCCGGAACTCAGAGAGGCTTTCGGAACTGAATACACCTACAAATATGTAATCGGAGGCATGCTTAAGCAGAGCCGTGATATAGGGATCTACGAAAAATGGGACTCTGTCACTGAAACCTCCTATCCTGAAAATAAGCGTGTCCTCTCAGAGTTTTGCCTTAAAGCCTGTAAAGCCACAAAATCCAATGCCGTGATCATTGCTCATGAATACGAACCCGGATATTTCATGGTACTGGGTATGGGAGCAGGGCAGCCTAACAGGGTAGATTCAATCCGTAAACTGGCAGCCACAAAGGCAGTTGAAAATCTAAAGGTAATCTATGAACGTGAGCATCCCGCTGCATCTTTTGAAGAATACTGTAAGAAGATTATGTCAGAATGTGTAATGGCTTCAGATGCTTTCTTCCCCTTTGATGACAGCGTGATCCATGCAGCAGAAAATAACATCCGCTATATTGTTTCCCCAGGCGGCTCGATCAGAGACAATGAGGTCATTGCTACTGCAAACAGACTTGGAGTCTCCCTGGTCTTCACAGGTATGCGGCACTTCCTTCATTGAAAAATTTGACGCTAATATCCCATGAAATCTTTATTTCATGGGTTTTACGCTTTATTCAAAAAATTAGTGGAACTTCTCTACTGTTTTCACAAATATTTAACTGAGTGAATATACAACTAAAGTGGCTATCTACTTTTACAAATATTTAATATATAAGAGCAGTCATTCAATTCATGTAAGGTCGATGTGCATATATAAAAGATTTGTCAAAAGGCTAACTTAGAGTATTAAATTTTTACATATGATATTCAACTTGAATTTCGAATATGCAGCTTTAAGCTGTATATTGATAGAATAATTTTTATCTTAGTAGGATTATATATTTTTTAGGAAGTTGAAGGATATTTTTCTCACCGCAATTTTTTGTTTTCGAGAGACTGATACATATAATAGTTAAATGTTATAAAAAATTATTAAAGATCAGATATACTCTTGAAAAAGATAATATATATTGAATTCGTATATCATTCTAGCAATATTATATCACCTTGATATAACTGCAACATCTATTCAATATAAAAGATGAAAAAAATTAAAAAAACAAATTGCTTCCCCTGCAAATAAAAATTGGAGAGCTTATAATAATATAAACTTTCAATATTACTCCAGAAATAGCATAAAAATCATGGGTGGATATATGTGAAATCAAATGGACTTTTAAGCATCTTAACCTTTTCTGAAAAACGGAAAGAAATCCTATTTTTACTTCAGAAGAGCCCCAAAACCCTTTCGGAAATCAAGGACTACTTCAATGTAAGATCACCTGAGATATTACCTCGCCTGAAAGAAATGGAAAATGCGAATATGATTATCAGGCAGGAAGGAATGTATCAATTAACTTCTCTGGGAAAAGTTTCAGCCATACATTTCAAACCTTTCCTTGATACTCTGACAGCCATAGAATCAAACGAAGACTTCTGGAGAGACCACGACATTACAGCAGTTCCGGATACGTTGTTAAACAGAATTTTGGAGCTAAAAGAGTGCAGGGTTATAAGAGACGAACATGAATATATTTACGATTCCCATAAAACATTTTTGGATAATGTTCCGGCCTCTAACCGTTTTATGGGTTTTGCATCCATTTTCCTTCCCAGCTATCCATCGATGTTTCTTGAGATGGCACGCAGGAACATCCCTATTTCTATAATCGTTACACCAAATGTATTTTTCAAAATAAAAAGCGAACATAACGCTGAAATTGAAGAATTTATTAAGTTCAAACATACAAGTTTCCATGTGTACGATACTGCAAAGGTATCTTTTGTTGTAACAGACAGGTTCTTATCACTCTCTCTCTTTTTCAAAAACGGAACCTTTGACCCCAGAAGTGACCTTGTGGGTTTTGATAATTCATCAATAAAATGGGGAGAAGATCTTTTTAAATATTACAAAGAAAACGCGGTAGAAATTAAGACTTTGTAAAATAGGAATATGGCTGAAGATTCTCTGATCTTCAGTCAAACTGCTTGAAGTGTAGAATCTGGGAGGAACTTTTCATAAGAAGCTTTTCAGGCAATTTAGCTTTTATGCGATTAGAGTGCCTGCAACCATTCTTAATCCAAGGATGGATGTTGATTCCCCGTCAACAAGAACAGTTCTTTCTAGTTTTTGTGAAGGAAATTCTTCACCCTCTGAGTTTGTAAATTTTTGAATGCAGATCAGTCCGCAGGTAAAACTGTAGAGAATTATAAGAGGTTCGAAAGCAAGGGCTCCGTGAATTATGGAGACCCCGATTACCAAGTGGGAAAAAAGGTGCATGGCGGTAAGGAGATTACGGGTTTTCCTTGCTCCCAGGCTTACGGGAAGGGTCTTGATACCTGCAAGAGTATCCCCCTTAATATCTTTGAAATCGTAGATCGTAGAGTTAATAAAGAGCTTAACTCCAAAGAAAATGAAAACCATAACAACAGGAATAAGGTTTCCACACCCACTGCCTGCAAGTCCTGCAATGAAAATACCCCATGTAAGCCCCACAACAATATTTTTAACCCCAAGGCCTCCCTTAAGTTTTAAAGCGAGCTTGCCGATTTTAATGCCTTTACTGTACAGATAGCCGGTTACAAAGGGTATGAATGCAAGTGCAAGCATTCCTTCTTTTGCCAGTATATAAGTTCCTATTATAAAAGCCAGTAGTGAAACTGCGAGTCCTACTTTTTTATTTGAGCCATTTAGTTCCGTCCGGTTTACGGAGTCTTCTTCAGAGTCCAAAGCTCTGTCAAGGGTATAAACTGTATAAATAACTAGACCACCTGCAATACAGGTTAGTATACTAGATTGAATATGGAGTAATAGAAATGCAAGATGTATTCGTAGTGCACCAGAGAATGCAACTAAAATAGAACTTTTAAGCAGTTCGAAAGTAGCATTTTTCTCTTTAGAGGCAGTATCATTCGTTCTACGGCGCTTGAAAATAGATCCAAAACTTCCAGAAAATACATTGGAGCTCATGAAACTAATAAAGTTTGACTTTTAAATATTATTAATCCAATATAATATTGACAGATGCATATAACAAATAAACTACCACTTGAATAGTATATGATTAAACTAACGATTAGGAAGATAAGCTAGCAATTATATTAATACAGAAAAGTATCCCAACTTAAAGGAAAAAAGAGATGCGAGGGGCACTGGAATAAAAACATGAATAAGATATGACCATATAGTTTTGGGTCACATGGATATTGTGGACGACGCCAAATAAGACTTTAGAAAAACTGGTTAAAATTTTGGAAAACTGGACTGCACCTCAGACCTGAGTCTTTGACAGCTTTCGCAACAATGGCATACATAATTTTGTGAACTCCACTATTTTGAACAGTGTGGGAATGAATTTAGGAGACACTATGGTTGCCACCTATATCTCAGCTGCTATTGGAACTCTGATAATGAGGCTGTTGGCCAGTTACCTGTCCTTGTTTTATTGACGGAAAAAACCTCATTAAGATATTTATACGAAAGTATCACTTGAGGCTCATCTGAAAGAATAATATAAATTCATTTCGCAAACTATTTCAAGTAATTCTAATTGCATATTAGAATTAGATATGAAACAACATTTAGAGAGTAAACTGAATTAACCCCAAACATAGAAACTTTATATATTGAAATTTTCAAACAGTTGAAAAGTTTCTCAAAAATACTTACACTTCAAAAGGCAGAGACTCTCCACCACATCTTTACCCCTGTACTCCGCCCCTTCTGGACGAGAACCTCATTCTCTTCTTCAAGCACCTCCTGAAGGTAAGACCTGAGAATTATTAGAGGATTTCAAAGCAGGAATTAGCTTGTTTAAGTCAAATCGGGAAATTGATTTCCCTGTTTGTTCATATGTTTTGAT
>DUGS01000060.1:8748-15373 GCA_013331265.1 Methanosarcina sp. | reverse complement strand
CCTTCATCAATTGCAAAGGAAGCTTCGTAACCTATCAGGGTTCCAGAGGTGTCGTAGACCCACTGAAAATCTGGAGGAACCCCATCATCGCCACTTCCTCCTGTAACAACCTTGTTACTTGTGGTATCAATTGCAATCCAGGCATTTCCAGCCTGTTCCAAGGCTTGGGCTCTATCTTCAGCCAATACCAGTGCATACATTACATTTTCATTGCAATTGTAACGCAGGTACAGTTTTGACTCCACAACCTTAGTTGGGTCTCCAGCGCGATACATATCCGCAAAGTAGTCGGCACTAAGATCCCAGTCTGAATAACTCCCATCGACCGTAATTCCACTCCCGTAGTTAGGTGCAGGTGCGGCAGCAGAAGCACTTGATATGAAGGCGACCAGTGCTACCATAGCGGCTATGAACACTATTGTTAGCCTTTTTACTCCGTTCATGTTTCCCCCTTATTTTTCTATTTTTTTACTTATACACTTTTATCATCCAGTTTTTATCAATTTAATTTTATTCTATTTTCCTTATATATTAGTTTCCATTGAAAATGGCGCATCTGGTCAATTCTATAATACAAATTTTAAAAGTCGTTTGAAGGAATAAATAGGCGAGAAAAAATACCTTATTTAATGTCAGCACTCAAAATCCTTTATATAGGGGAACTTTTTAGGGCAAAAGTCTGAAGTATTTTATAATATTTGTTTTAAATATTACGAACGGTTGTAGAGACAATATTAACTTCTATGAACTTCTGGATTTTTATCCCATGAAAATACAATTTTTAGTTTTATCAACAGCGTCTCTTTTTTAACGGCCCTATCTCAGTTTTCTATAATAACAGTTCCATGTAGAAATATTGAGAAAAATGAATTCAATAGAGAAAAAAGTACAACCTGAATGCTCGATTCTAAATACAAAATTTTTTCTCCACTATTTGTCTACTTCCTACCAAAAATATTATATCTGTTGATATATTTGTTTATTTACAGTGTACAATATTTGAGGGGGGCGAGTATAAAACTTATACTCTGATTTATATGCCCCTTGAAAAATCAAGAAATTCATTTTCAGAACTTTTAAGATTTTTTTGTTCTGATTATGGGGGCGCAAAACGAGATGGACTCTTCCATACTACTGGCACATGTTGATGTAATCCTTGGCTTTGCTATTTTAATCCTTACTCTATTCTCCAGATTTGAAATCCCTCCAGTGCTGGGATTTCTTGTAACCGGAATGCTGATCGGCCCTTATGGGCTTGGAGTTCTGAAAGGCGGGTCTGACCTGGTAGACTTAAACTCCGAGCTTGGTATGATCTTTCTACTTTTTACAATAGGAGTTGACCTTTCCTTAAGTGAACTCTGGAAAATGAAAAAAGACGCTTTGATGGGAGGATCTCTTCATCTTTTCTTCACGACAGTTTTCGTTTCTATTGCCTGCCTGGTTCTGGGTTTCAGTCCTGCCACCTCTATCTTCATAGGGTGTATCCTGCTTTCACACAGCAGTACTGCAGTAGTACTCAAAGTTCTCCAGGATAGAAACGAAATCTTTACTCCTCATGGGAAAACCTCACTTGCAATTCTAGTATTTCAGGACCTGACTATCGTACCTATGATCCTCGTGACTCCTATGCTTGCAGGAAACTCTGTGAGTCTTGATGTAGAACTTTCCAGTATATTTCTTAAAGGCTCCCTTATTATCGCGGTTTTCATCCTGAGTGCTAAAGTTCTGGTTCCCCGGATATTTTATTATGTAGGCAGGACAGGTAGCAAACAGTTATTCCTTGTCAGTGTTTTATTCATCTGTTTGTCAGCAGCTGTCTTTACTTCCAGTATAGGGTTATCTCTGGCTCTTGGGGCTTTTTTAGCCGGGACAGTTATATCAGGGTCTTCTTACAACCATCAGGCATTGGGTAATATTTCACCCATAAAAGACATGTTTATGAGTTTTTTCTTCGTGTCTGTAGGCACGCTTCTGAATGTCAATTATTTGCTTGATAATTTTTCTACTCTTATCCTTGCAACAATCGGCGTCATTACCCTGAAAACAATTGCAGGAACGGTTGTATCCTTTCTTTTAGGGTACCCTCTCCGCACAACTATATTAACAGGAATTGCACTTTCACAGATAGGCGAGTTAGCTTTTGTTCTTTCCAGGTTAGGACTGGAATATTCTCTCCTGACAGAGGAAACTTACCAGACAATTTTAGCAGTCTCAATCCTTACTATGGGAGTAACCCCCTTTTTGATCAATTCTTCTTACAAGTCTGCCGATTTCATTGTAAAAAAAGCTTCAAATACGGTTTTGGGCATGAAACTTGTACAGGGTTTATCAGGAACTTTTGAAGAAGAAAAAAATATCGAGCCTGAGATTAAAGATCACGTGATAGTTGTAGGGTTTGGTTTCTCCGGAAAAACAATATCAAGAGCTGCAAAAACTGCAGGCGTACCTTATGTGATTATAGAATCTAACCCTGACATTGTCAGGCAAGAAAGAGAAAAAGAGGAACAAATACAATATGGGGATGCAACACTTGGAGCCGTACTCGAGTATGCAGGCATAAAATATGCAAGAGTCCTTGTTATTGGTATGTCTGATGCAGATACTACAAGGAAAATAGTCGAGACTGCAAAGGAGATGAATCCCAGCATCTGTGTAATTGCAAAGGTGCATGACCTGAAGGAAATGAAACAGCTCAACAAACTTGGCGCGGATGAAATAATTCCCGAAGATTACGAGACTTCAGTGGAGATCTTTGTCCGCCTGCTTGAAAAGTATCTTGTTCCAAGGGAAGATATAGAAAAAATGGTAAATGATTTGAGAGCTAACGGCTACAGAAGACTGCGAAAACTGGTTGTCGACCCGAGCATTGACAGTGGGTTCAGTATAAAGGACGGGCTTCCGGGAATCGATATTCAGGTTCTCAAGGTGGGAAAAGACTCGAGGTTCGATGGAAAAACCCTTGCAGATCTGGATTTCAGGAAAAAGCATAGATTAACTATTATATCAGTTCGCAGGAGTTTGGATATGTTCCCTACTCCAGCCGGAGACTTCCTTCTTCAGGCAAATGATGCCTGCATCCTCCTTGGGAAAGCCGAAGACCTGTATAATGTCCGGAAATTCTTTGAAAGCGTCCCCTCATAAGCGAAAATTTACCATTTTTTCGCTTTTACGCATAGAGATATCTTTTACGCATAGAGATATTATACATAGAAATATATTCTAGCCATTCAGACTTTCCCCTATGCGCAGGATAATTCTAGCGTCTGCATCCCCCAGGCGAAAAGAACTTCTTAAACAGCTGATAGGAGAAAAATTTCTTGTTTATCCAAGTTCTTATGAAGAACCTCCTCAGCCTGGCCTGAACCCTGAAGAGGTTCTCCTTAAGCACTCCGTAGAAAAAGCCAGGGATGTGGCAAAACACTTCAATTCCGGAATTGTAATATCTGCTGATACGTCGGTTATCTATAATGGAGAAATTCTGGGAAAGCCCGGCTCTCCGGAAAATGCTGAAAAAATGCTGGAAAAGGTGAGCGGGAGGGAGATTCAGGTTATAACCGGACTCACGGTCCTGGACCTTGACAGCATGCAGGAAATCAGTGAATTCGAATCAACAAATGTCTGGATGGCTAAAATAAGCAAAGAACAGATTTCAGCCTATGTAAGGACGGGAGAGCCTCTTGATAAAGCAGGAGCTTTTGCAGCTCAGGGAAAAGGGGCGGTGCTGGTGGAAAAAGTAGATGGGGATTTCTTTAATGTGGTTGGGCTTCCTCTTTTTCGGCTTGGTAAAATCCTGGAAAGGCTTGGGGTGTCGGTGTTTGAAAAAGGCTTTTCCTGACTCCTTTCTTGCCAGGGAATTTCAAGCTCTTTATTCAGGAGTTTTTGCCCGAGCTGCAAAAGTAATAAAGCAATTGGAAGTAATAGTAACAGATAGTGCTAATCGAGGATTGGGCTAATTTTTCCCATAATTAAATAAACAGAGGCGTGCCGAATGCTGCAAGTCTACAATACCCTGACAAGAGAAAAAGAAATATTCAAACCTGTAAAGGAAGGTGAGGTTTCGATTTATGCCTGCGGGCCCACGGTCTATAATATGCCTCACATAGGGAACTACCGGACTTTCCTGATGACTGACAATGTAGTCAGAACTCTTGAGTATCTGGGGTACAGGGTAAAACTCGTAATGAACATCACGGATATAGACGACAAAACTATCAGGGACTCAAAAGCAGCCGGAATGTCTCTCAAGGACTTTACGTATAAATACACTGCAGAATTCTTTAAAGGGCTTGACATGCTGAATATAAAGCGGGCTTTTGCATATCCAAGGGCTACGGAAAACGTTGACGGCATGATCGAGCTTGCACGGAAACTGATTGAAAAGGGGCTGGCTTATGAAAAAGGCGGGTCTGTCTATTACAGGATTTCAGGTTTTCCGGATTACGGCAAGCTTTCAAAGCTCAATTTTGATGACATCCTGATCGGCGCGTCTGTGGATGTGGACGAGTATGACAAGGACAACCCGAGGGACTTTGCTCTACTGAAAGCCTCAACGCCTGAGGAAATTGAAAGGGGGATCTATTATGAAAGCCCGTGGGGAAAAATCCGTCCAGGCTGGCATATTGAATGCTCGGTAATGGCAATGAACAGTTTTGGGCCGACCCTGGACATCCATACAGGAGGTGTGGACCTGATCTTCCCGCACCACGAAAATGAGATTGCCCAGTCAGAAGGTGCAACCGGAAAGCCTTTCGCATTATACTGGATTCATGGGGAGCACCTGATAGTTGAAGGGGAGAAGATGAGCAAGTCCAAAGGAAACGTTTTCACCCTGCCCGAGATAGTTGAGACGTACGGGGGCGAGGTTGTCCGTTTCATGTTCCTTTCAGTTCACTACCGGAAAAAACTGGACTATTCCGAATCCTTTGCAGAAAATGCAAAAAACAATTATCTGAGGCTTAAAGAGACCCTCCATAACCTTGAGTTTGCCCTTGAAAATGCAGAAGATGAACCATATCCAGGAGACTGCGAGGTCCTTAAATCCCTTCCTGAATTTGAGATCCAGTTCAGGGAAGCCCTTGAAGATGATTTCAATGCGCCTAAGGCCCTGACTGTTTTCAGGGAACTTTCGCGCACAGCTAACGTATACCTCGAAGCCGGAAAAAACAGGGTGGTCCTGGAAAAAGTCCATGCCCTTTACAGGCAGTTTTCGGATGTCCTGGGCCTTTTTGCACAGGCAGCCAGAGAGGAAATCCCGGAAGAAGTTGTCAGGCTTGTGGAGGAACGTGAGGCTGCCCGAAAAAAGAAAGACTGGAAAACTTCCGATACCATAAGGGAGAAAATAAAGGCACTGGGATATGTCGTACAGGACAAAAAAGAAGGGCCGGATATAAAGAAAGCTGAAGAAAGTTAAAAATAAAAAGCAGTATTTATTTATCCAATTATATACAATTTTATGTATCTTATTCTCTCTTTCCGGGATGTATTCTTTCTCTGTCATACGTCCCTGTATTACCCTGGGGGTGGTAATACATGAATCTTAAAAGCATTGTTAATAAAGACAAGAGCAATAGTGAAGATGAAAATCAAAAATCCAATACGGAAACTGCGAAAGTGAGACCGATTTTAGCTGAACTGGGGCATATTCCGGGAACTGGCACTATAAAGATGACGCTCGTATCTGCGAAAGCTGTAGAAGAGAAATCCATAAGTTCAATTAATAATGCAATGATTCTCATTAAGGAGTTTTCGAGAATGGTTGGAGATGCTGTGGAGGAAATACCTTTTGAGCATGGGCCTTCTCAGTTACAGCTGGGCTTTAATATTCTCCTGACTACAGATGGAAAGGCAGTCATTACCAAGTCAGAAAAGGAGAAAAGTCTGAACGTTACATTAATATGGAAACGTGACGAGCAGGAAAAGAACAAAGAAATCTACTGAAAGGTCAGTTTTTAAGGCTGGCTTTTTGCAACCTGAATAAGTAGTTTCCCTGTACACAGTCTTTCTTTCCTGTACACCGTCTCTGTTCCCGGTACACTGTCGATTGCTCAAACGAAGAGTTTTCTTTTTCTTGTCCCTTCAGACGTCCAAAGGAAGAAATAAGTACCAGCCGTTGCAAAATAATTCATTATATGAAATCCAAGCTTCTCACCTTTATTCTTGTCCTTTCCCTTGTTGCGAATGCTTACTTTCTTCTATTCGCGCAGGCTCCGGTTGAGGGGGAGCAGGTCCAGAAAATGCATGCACAGATAAATTCTCTTGAAACGGAAAATAAAAGACTCGAGACGCAGATAGCTCAGGATAATCAGTCTCTCCAGTCTTATGCCTCTCAGCTCGACTATTATCGTGAAAAAGTCTACGAGCTTCAGAATGGTTCTCAAATGTGTCCTGTGAGTATGGAAGGATCTGCCACCCTCCAGGGGCCTGCAGTTTTCCAGAAAGTCCAGACTGAGCAAAACGGTCCTTTTATCAGACAGTCGGTTTCTGAAGAAGGTGCCCTGATAAATATCTCGGTTGAGATACAGCCTGGAAAAGGCCGCGTGCTTGTTCAGACAACACCTCTTATGGGTGTGGTCTTTCAGGATGCAGCAAACACTGCAGTTTTTGTGGCTGAGAATAAAACCGGAAA
>DUGS01000060.1:8061-8553 GCA_013331265.1 Methanosarcina sp. | reverse complement strand
CAACTCTCAAGCAGTGACGTTATCTTCAGCATTACTGCAGATCAGGAAATCCCTGGTGTCGATGGTCCCAGTGCAGGGGCTCTCATGACCCTTCTTACAATTTCCGCAATCAATGGAAACAAACTTAACGACAGCATAACCCTTACAGGTACTATTGATAACGAAGGCAATGTCGGCGCTATAGGCGGTGTCCTTGAAAAAGCCCAGGCAGCAGAAGCCGGAGGTAAAACTCTCTTCCTTCTGCCCAGAGAAAACAGTGAGCTTATCACTTATACCCTTCGGGAAAGAAGTATTGGTGGCTTTACAGTAGTTGAAAGAGTTCCAAAAACTGTGGATGCTAAGGAATATATCAAAGAGAATGTCGGGATAGACGTCGAGTACGTGGATACTATTGATGACGTGCTGAAATATGAGACGTAAAACCTGTGGGACGTAAAACCTATGGGGACGTAAAACCTATGGGACGTAAAATTTATATGAAGAAGCGTAAAA
>DUGS01000060.1:0-7925 GCA_013331265.1 Methanosarcina sp. | reverse complement strand
AAGAAGCGTAAAACCCCTGAGTCTTTAGCTCAGGGGATATAAGCGTCAACCTAAACAGTCACCCGTTTTTGATTCTGAATAATTGCATATATTATAATAACAGTACAATATATGCTATAGTCACCACAACCAAAATGCGAAAACCAAGCTGAGGAGTTGGAGAGCAGGATATAGCCTATACCTGAAGGGATCGGGAACATTAAGCCGGAGAAAACCGGAAGCGTAAAAGCATCTCAAGTATGATCTCATGCTCATATTCTATTTCACCTTCGGAACGAGGGGCTAGAGCCTGTATGACTTGCTGCCATTAGGCGGAAGGATGACTCAGGAAGCCACTCAGTCTTTAGCTGAATGGTAGTTCACGAGAAGCAAGATTTGTGAGAGGCGGAATCGAGGTCTTCTTACAGTTTTGTTTCTAAATAAGTCTGGAAAGGGGATTTTTCTTCTACATTATTTTTTCTTTCCCCTGTCATTTTATCTTTTGAAGTCATGGGTTATTTTGCATATCAGACTTTTACAATCCAGGCCGGAAATCTTCGATTTTATCTTAGAGCAGGCTTCCTGATCTGGATGCCAGGAATAATTAATAAGCTATGTCCTGCAATATTTTATATTCTTTGATAGTCATAATTTTTTATATCTAAACTTCTATCTCCTATTTTTGATTCCAAAGGTGACCAAAGTGTTTGAAAAACTTATCCCAAAACAGAGGAAAATGTCCACTCGTGTCGGAGGTCTGCTTACCCTTGTGGGGGAGGCGATGTTTCTGTTTTCGATCCTTAATTTCCTGATGATTTCCAGGCTGCAATATTACAGTGAAGGAGATTCGTACATCAGGACAGTTTTTCCGAACTATTTCCTCTTTTTTGTGGGGTTGAGTATCATAGGCTTTGTTTCTATGTGGTTTGTTTACGTTTATGTCCTGCCGAGCAAACAGCGTTTTTCTCAGGAACAGGCAGTTAAGGACAACCGGAGCCCAATGTATGACAGGATACTTGAGGTGCAGGACGAGCTTGCCGAAATGCGGAAGATGGTGAAAGAGCTATCGGAAAAAGTCGAAAAGCTTTCGGAAAAAGAGTCGAGATGAGCACTGAGTGCGGCAAAATAGGTTATTCCTGAAATAATATCCTCTTCAGGTATAATCTTTTTTAATCGTTTTTCAAAAACAATTTTATGTATGGGGGCAGAATAAGTTCAGGGAGTTACTGGTAAAATGGTCCCACATACTGATTCATCTTACATATACCCTTTAAATATTTCAGATGAGAGTGTTTTTCCTCCTCAACTTCTGAAATTTCTCGTTGAGATCTCCCGAGCTCTGACTGCTGCAGGAATCGCGGTGATGTCCATAGAATCAATTTTGAAAAATATATGTCAGGCTTATGGTGTCAAAGCTGAGGAAGTTATTAGTTTACCTACCTTTTTACTCATAAAGATTGCAGATGGCGATTCAAAAGCTCTGGAAGTAACCCTGCAGAAACCCGGAGTACTCCCTTTAGACCAGGTTTCAAGATTATATGAGTTAATCTACCTGGCAGAAAATGCTGAAATAACACCTGAACAGGGAATAAGGCGTATTAATGAAATAATAAACGTTAAACGCCAGCATAACTATATTAAAAATATTTTAGGCTATGCACTGTTTTCCACAGGACTGGGCACACTCTTTTTGCCAACCCTTAATGGGTTATTTTTTTGTGGGGCATTAGGAGCCGTAGTGGGACTTATACTGGCTTATTCTAAGGATAAACCAAAACTTACTCTGGTTCTGCCTGTTCTAACGGCTTTTATTGTTTCCACCATATTCTCTTTCGGTTTTAAACAGGGAATTGTTAACGGGTCCCTGACCATAATGGTCCCTGCACTTGCCTACTTCATCCCCGGAGCAGTTTTGTCCACGGGAATGTTCGAACTGGCAGCAAACAATGTGGTATCTGGTGCAACCCGCCTGGTTCAGGGAGTTGTAATACTATTACTTCTCTTATTTGGAGTGATAGTAGGCCTCCAGGCTGCAGGATTGTCCGGGGTCTACATAATAGCTGACAAGGCAACTCCTATAAATTGGTGGGCTCCCTATATTGGAGTTCTTGTTTTCACCCTGGGAATGTACCTCTTTATGTCTATAAGAAACAAGGACATGGTAGGGGTTTTAATTGTATTGTTTGCCACTTTTCTGGGACAACAAGCGGGAAACCACTTTTTAGGAGGACTTTTCGGGGCTTTCATAGGTTCCCTCATCATGACCATGCTGGGAACTTTTCTGGAGCGGTCCAGGCTTAGAACTCCGTATTATGTATCTATCATACCTGCATTCTGGGTCCTGGTTCCCGGAGCACTTGGATTTATCAGCCTAGCTGCATTGGTGGAGAACTATTCCTCTTCCATTGCCAGTCTTATCCAGGTAGCGCTGACCTTTGTGGCGATCTCCACAGGGCTGTTAATCGGCGCTGTGATTGCCGATCCACTAAAAATCGGGTCGTATCCCCAGGTTATTGAACAGGAACTCTAAACATTAATAATTCCTTTAAACTCCATATGTGATCAGTTGTTCCTTCCGCCATTATCCTTCCCTGCCGATTTTGAGAGCTGGATTATAGCGTTCTCCTGATTGACGATAAGCTCCTCCCCAGGAATAGAACATGCCGTCGGCGATCTTTTTTGCTTCCGGACGCCGAGGTCATCCTGGCTCCTTCCTTATTCCGCTCTCCGCCATGTCATATAACGACATCCATGCCTATTATATACGGTTTGCCAGTGCCCGACCATTTAAATATCGTAAACGACATATTGCGGGTCTGAAAAGTTATGCTCTCTTTTCAAGAATAGCTCTCTTTTCAGAGAAAATTATTTTTTCAAATACTTAAAAACGATCTTCCGTTTACGATCTTCCGTTTATTATGTTCCCTGAAATCGCCCCAATCCTAAACGAGCCTGCCCTCACTGTCACGAACAACGAAACCGCTCTGGTCATTGCCGACATCCACCTCGGGATCGAGTGGGACCTCTACAGGAGCGGGATCAATTTGCCGAGCCGGATCAAAGCCCGGCTGGACAGGGTAATGGGATATCTGCAAACATGTTCCCCTGATCGGATAGTGTTACTTGGGGATGTGAAGCATAATGTCCCTCAGATCTCCTGGCAGGAGAAGGACGAGATCCCTCACTTTCTTGAAACACTTGCAGAAAATGCACATGTTGACATCTTACCAGGGAACCATGACGGAGGAATTGAATCTCTTTTCACCGGGCAAAAGGATATAAGGATTCATTCAGCTCGGGGTGCGGTCATCGACGGAGTGGGGTATTTCCACGGGCATACCTGGCCTGCCCCTGAACTTCTGGCTGTATCCCACGTAATAACTGCGCATAACCACCCCACAGTCCGTTTTACCGATACCTTCGGGTATTCCATAGTTGAGCCTGCCTGGATCAGGACAAAGTTCAATGTTGAAGTCCTGAAAGGGCACTTCGGAAGCCTTGATTTTGAAAACAGGAGAGATTGGGCAGACCCTGAGGTCTTTATTATGCCCGCTTTTAATGAACTCTGCGGAGGCGTACCCTTCAACGAGTCAACACAGGAAGACCTTCTTGGTCCGGTTTTTTCTTCAGGGGGAATTGAACTTGAAAATGCTGAAGTGTATCTGCTGGACGGGACAAGGCTCGGGTTGATAAAGAATATCCGCAAGCTGCAGCATACAAAGGTTAGAAGTAAGACCGGAGGCAGGAAACGCAAAAACCCGGAGAAACCAGTATGAGCAAATGGGCAGGCAGTGAGTTTTAGGTAATAGTAGTTCACCATATAATAGCGGTTTTGTTATAAAGTAATTTTTTGGCTTGTATCTTTTGCAAAGGATTTTAAGTTTCCATAGAAAATAGCCATGTTATCTTTCTAATTTTTAAGTTTCTACTCACATAATCACTTTCTTCAATTTCCTATCCTATTTTTCCTTTTAAAACACATTTAACAAAACATTTATCAACGTATCCAAATGTCTTTATGAAATTAATGATATATTACTGATTTAAATTATTACTGAAATAAATCTTCTGATTATTTTGAGATTATATCCTAAGATTTTGAGACTATAATCCTAAGATAAAGAATAATTCAAGAGTCTCATGAATAATATGTAATTTATACTCCCCTTATAATACAAAAATTATCAGGCTTACTCGCAGACAATTATGCTGAATTTTAAATTATTTTGTGATTGGAGTAGAGTGGAATGGGAGGAAATTTGAGAAAGTCTGGAATTGAAATTATTGGGAATGTGCCCTAGGGGGCTCACCTCTGTCAATTCCACCAGACAAAAGAAGATCTGGTGGATATACTCATTCCCTATTTCAAAACAGGGCTGGAAAATAATGAATTTTGCTTCTGGGTTATATCACAACCTTCAGGAGTAGAAGAGGCAAAAGAAGCCCTGAGAATGGCTTTTCCCGATATTGATGCCTATCTGGAGAAAGGACAAATAGAAATTACTTCTTTCAGCCGGAGACATGCAAATGAAGGTGCCTTTGATTCTGAGAAAGTCATTTCTGAGAAAGTCATACATGAGTTGGTTATAAAATTAAACCAGGCTCTGGCAAATGGCTTCTCAGGGATTAGAGCAGCAGTGAGTACTTCCTGGTTGATAGAAGGAAATTGGGATAATTTTGTTAATTATGAGAAAAAAATAAATTCTGTTATTGAAAAATACCAGACAATTACCCTTTACCCGTATTTTCTTGATAAGTCCAGTACAGCAGATGTTATTGATTCAGCTTCAAGCCATCAATTTATTTTGATCAAAAAGGAAGGAAAATGGGAAAGGATAGATAACTCCAGGTGGAAAAATATAACCGGATGCAAAATGACCGGGGAAACTCAACAGAAGAACTGGCAAGACATGGAGCCCCGCATTACCACGGAAAATGAAATCAGGCGGGTGTGCGAAAAGACAGACCTGGAACTTGACAACAACGGTATACCGCATGGCGTTTTCTATACTGCTCAGGATATTGCCGGTGGCAAGAAGGCAGAAGAGAAGGTTCTGAGCCAGAATGAACAGCACATCAGGTCTGAATTGGAGAGCATTCTCTCACCTGCTCGGGAGATGGTAAACCTGGAGCTTGCTGATATTATTGATTTCCGGGCGATCCAGTTCCTAATGGATGATTTCTACAGGTTTGCCCACATAACCATGGCCCTGGTCGATCTCAAAGGCAATGTTCTGGTGAGCGTCGGATGGCAGGATATCTGCACCAGATTCCACAGGGCCCACCCTGAAACCTGCAAGCACTGTGTAGAAAGCGATACAAAGCTGTCTGCGGGTGTTCTCCCTGGAGAGTTTAAGCTTTACAGGTGCAGAAACAATATGTGGGACATAGCGACTCCGGTTATGTTGGGTGGCCAGCATATCGGTAATATCTTCTCAGGCCAGTTCTTTTTTGAAAACGAGCCTCTGGACTACGAGCTTTTCCGAGCCCAGGCCCGAAAATACGGCTTCAACGAAGAGGAATACATAGCAGCACTTGAGAAAGTGCCGCAGTTGAACAGTGAGATGGTGAATGCAGGCATGAACTTCTTAACCAAGCTTGCTCACATGATCTCGCAGCTAAGTTACAGCAACATCAAG
This sequence comes from Methanosarcina sp., assembly GCA_013331265.1. Lineage (GTDB taxonomy): Archaea > Halobacteriota > Methanosarcinia > Methanosarcinales > Methanosarcinaceae > Methanosarcina > Methanosarcina sp10923u. Next base: position 2,307 of record DUGS01000060.1, on the reverse strand, counting down.
CTGGCACGGTCGCTGGTTGAACGCGACGCTCTGGTTAATTCGCTAAGGGAAAACGAGGAAAAATACCGCAGTGTTGTGGAGACAGCAAATGAAGGCATATGGATAATTGATGCCGAAGACAGGACTATTTACGTGAATAAAAAAATGGCAGAGATGCTGGGATATGCTCGACATGAAATGATTGGCAGGTCCGGATGGGACTTCACCGATGAAATTGATAGTACTGTTTCCAGGCTGAACAGGGAAAAGAGGCAGCAGGGAATCGATGAAAGCCATGAATTTAAGTTTATATGCAAAGACGGCTCGCCTTTATGGACATTTGTAAATACTAAATCCTTATTTGACAGGGATGGAAAGTTCGCCGGTTCTATGGGCATGCTCACCGATATCACCGAGCGCAAACGGGTCGAGGAGGCACTGGCTTTCGAGCGATCACAGCTCCTGTCCATTTTCGATGGTATCGATGATGTGGTGTATGTGGCTGATCCGCACACCTACGAGGTGTTGTACGCTAATAAGTCGATGAAGGAAAAGTTCGGCGGCGAATTCGTTGGGAGTTTTTGTTACCGAGAGTTCCAGCAGAGTGGCTCTCCATGCGATTTCTGCACCAATTCGATTATTTTAAAGGAGAAAGGCAAACCATATCATTGGGAATATCATAACAACACTGTGGACCGGTATTTCATGATCATGGACCGGATTATCAAGTGGCCAGACGGCCGAGATGTGCGGTTCGAGATCGCAAAGGATATTACCGAGCGCAAAAAAGCGGAGGAAGCTCTTAAAAAAGCATACGACAATTTAGAAGAAAAAATTGAAGAGCGAACTGTCCAGCTTGAAAAGGCTTACAATTCATTGAAAGAAAGTGAAGAAGGTCTATCAGAAGCTCAAAAAATAGCTCATATTGGAAACTGGGTATGGGATATTGCAACTGATAAAGCGTACTGGTCCGAGGAAATGTATCGTATTTTTGGACTAGATCCCAGAAAACCAGCACCATCTTACAATGAATATTTAAATTATATACATCCTGATGATCGAGATTACTATTGTGATGCCATTAAAAAAGCTGAAAAAGGAAAACAATTTGGCATTGATTACAGGATTGTCCTGCATAATGGGGAAGAAAGCATAGTCCACCTGAGATCGGAATTTGTTATGGATAATAAAAATATCCCCGTTAGAATTAAAGGAATAGTTCAGGATATCACTGAGCGTAAAAAATCAGAAGAGAAAATTCAGGTCCTGGCAAATATTGTAGAATCATCAAATGATGCTATTGGAACTTTATCCCTTGACGGAATTATTACAAGCTGGAATAAAGGGGCAGAGCAGGTTTATGGTTATTCGGCTAAAGAAATTCTTGGAAAAGCCGGGTCAACCCTTACTCAACCCTTTTTATGTGAAGAAATTAAAAAATTAACTGAGATGGTTAAACAGGGGAAAAAGATCCATCACCATGAGACATCACGGTTAAGAAAAGACGGGAAGATAATACATGCTTCAATAACTCTCTCTCCGGTTTTTGATAGCCATGGAAAGCTTACTGCGATCTCGTTCATTTCTAGAGATATATCCGAAAGGAAAAGAGTAGAAGAAAAACTTCGGGAAAGTGAGGAAAAATACCGCAACATTGTAGAGACCGCAAACGAAGGGATATTCATAATTGACGATGAAGCCATAGTCACTTACGCTAATAGGAAAATGACGGATATGATCGGATACCCTCTGGAAGAAGTTATTGGCAGAGCGATATGGGACTTCGTCAGTGAAGAAGGTGAGGCTATCATCAAATTGAATCAGGAAAGGAGATTGCAGGGTGTCAATGAGAGCTACGAATTGAAATTAATATGTAAGGGTGGCTCATTCTTATGGGTGCTCGTAAGTGCTAAATCCCTTTTTGATAAGGATGGCATGTTCATGGGCTCAATTAGTATGTTAACTGATATTACCAAGAGAAAAGAGGCTGAAGAAGCTCTGGCAAACATTGAAATTGTCCGCAAAAAGGAAATCCACCACAGAATTAAGAATAATCTTCAGGTAATCTCCTCCCTGCTTGATCTCCAGGCTGATAAGTTCAATAACAGAGAGGATATTAAGGATTCGGAAGTCCTTGAAGCTTTCAGGGAAAGTCAGGACAGAGTTATATCAATGGCTCTTATTCATGAGGAACTGTACAAAGGGGGAGGTCTCGACACACTGAACTTTTCATCGTATATTCAGAAACTTGCTGAGAACCTTTTCCAGACATACAGCCTTGGAAATACCGATATTAGCTTAAACATGGACCTTGAAGAAAACATCTTC
>DUGS01000019.1:3728-9719 GCA_013331265.1 Methanosarcina sp. | reverse complement strand
GTTTTACGCTTCTTCGTATAAAAGGCAAAAAATATTACTCGCCTTGAAGAAAAATATGCGAAAGAATTCATTTACGTTCTCCAAGAAAGATCATCATCCCTGCAGTTGAAGCTTTTTTGTAGATTCCCTCCAGTGCTTCAAGCAGATCTTCTTCGCCGCACCAGAAGGGGAATTTTCCAAGCCTTTTTGGAAGGGCGGCTGGAACCGGAGGGATGTGAGCCTCAAAGGTGGGTCTTTTTTTCTCTTCAGAGTATTCAGGGAACCTGCCCCAGAAAGCATCAGGATCAAGGGGAAGAGGCTCAGGAGAAACTGGAGAGATTTCAGCTTCGAGTGCAGTTCCGGTTTTATCATCAGGCCTTTCTATAAGAACCCCCGCTTCTGCTACCCGACCTACCGTTTCCGGAACAAAGCCCTTTCCGAGAATGGACATAAAATCGTCCATGTCCACGCCCCTTAACTTAAAGATAAGGAAGGGGTCCCTATCAAATTCTTCCCCGAGCAGGTAGTAGACGGCTGCAATGTGCTTACATGGGTTTGACCAATCAGGGCAGGAGCAGTCTGTTTCAAGGTCGTCGAGTGTTTCAGGAAAGAGGGAAAGGCCTATTTCCCTGAATACAGAGTCTATATCTTCCGGCATCTCACCTGAGAGGAGCTTTGCCGCAAAGATAGGTTTCAGGGCAAGTTTTTCTGCAAGGCGTTCCCATTCGGAACCTGTTAGGGTCCGTACTTTTATTGTTACCGAATAGGGCCTGGGGTCTGAACCCTGGACTTTAGCCCTTACAAGTCCTGTCTCTATTTTAATAGAGGTTACCTGGCCTTTACGGGCATAGCTTTTTCCACGGCTTAACCTGGCTCCCAGATTAAAGCCTTCAAGAGTTTCGATCCAGCGTTTTGCCCACCAACTCTTGACAAAGCTTCCACGTTTGGATTTTGCCTTGATACCCCCTTTGACCTCGATTGGTTTCGTGGGCTCATAATAACCATAGCTGTCCCAGTAAGCTGCCATTTTATTCACCTACCGCTTCTTCTCGAAGAGCAAAAATATCTTTCAATTCATCGTTGGAAAGTTCTGTCAGCCAGTCTTCCCCTGTTCCGACGACGTTCTCTGCAACCTGCACTTTGCGCTCGATAATCTCATCTATTTTTTCTTCAAGCGTGCCTGCACAGATGAACTTATACACCTCAACGTTTTTCGTCTGGCCTATACGGAATGCCCTGTCTGTAGCCTGGTTTTCAACAGCCGGGTTCCACCAGCGGTCAAAGTGGAAAACGTGATTAGCTCCTGTAAGGTTAAGCCCCGTACCTCCGGCTTTCAGGGAGAGGACAAATATAGGGAGATATTCTTTTCCCTCCTGGAAGCGCTCAATCATCCTGTCCCGCTGCTTTCTTGGGACCCCGCCGTGCAGGAAAAGGACTTCACAGCCAAAACTTGCCTGCAGGTGCTCTTTTAGCATTCTGCCCATCTCCGCAAACTGGGTGAAAACAAGGGCTTTTTCCCCGTTTTCCAGGACTGTATCCAGCATTTCAGTAAGCCTTGCGACTTTTCCTGACCTGCCGGGTACAGCGGAGTTATCCTTCAAAAACTGTGCCGGATGGTTGCAGACCTGTTTTAACCTGGTAAGGGCAGACAGGATTATGCCTTTTCTCTGGATGCCTTCATCAGCTTCTTCCATTGCCTCTCCGATGTCTTCGAGGACTGCAGCATAGAGGGAAGCCTGTTCTTTTGTAAGTGTACAATAGGTTTTCATCTCCATTTTTTCAGGAAGGTCGGAGATGATCGAAGTATCGGTTTTCAAACGGCGCAGGATGAAGGGGCCGGTAATTTCTTTTAGCCTCCTGGCAGCCTCAGGATCTCTTTCAGCCTGAATGGGGATAAAGAAATTCCGCTTGAAACCTGCCTGGCTGCCCAGGAAGCCAGGGTTTAAAAACTCCATTATGGACCAGAGGTCTCCCACGTTATTTTCTACCGGAGTCCCTGTAAGGGCTATACGGTAATCGGCTTCCAGAGCCCTGGACGCCTTTGCCTGTTTAGTTTCAGGGTTTTTGATATTCTGGGCTTCGTCAAGTACTACTCCAGCCCAGGGGACCCCTTTTAAAAACTTAACATCCCGCTGCAAAAGCCCATAGCTTGAGACAACAATAGCATGACTCATGGCTTCCTTTTTGAATTCCTCTTCTTTTTTTCGGCTGGTCCCGTGGTGGACCATTACCGAAAGTTCCGGAGTAAAGCGGGCAGCCTCTTTTTTCCAGTTATTGATAACAGAGGTAGGACAGACAAGAAGAACCGGTTTTGGAGCTTTAATCGGTTTTGCATCTTTACGTTCCTCACCCTTTTCTTTAACCTGTTCCATGTCGTGCTGGATAAGAGCTAAAGTCTGGACGGTTTTACCAAGCCCCATGTCGTCTGCAAGGCAGGCCCCTATTCCCCACTGCCTCAGGAAAGCAAGCCAGGAGTAACCGCGGAACTGGTAGGGACGAAGAGTTCCCGAAAAAACATCAGGAGCAGGGAGTTCTTCAAATCCGGTTTTGTCCTTTAAGCGGCTGATTAATTCTCCAATCCAGCCAGCTGCATTAAGCCCTTCAACATCCACACCGTCGGCTTTTTCGGAAGCTCCCACTGCCAGCTTCAGGACTTCGCGCAGACTTGCTTCCCCGTGTGGGTTTTTCTTCCAGAAATCAAGAGCAGCACGAATTTCCGCATCGTTTACCTCGACCCACTGCCCGCGGGATTTCACAAGCGGAGCTTTAAGTTTTGCAAGAGCCTGCAGTTCTCTGACTGTTAACACCCTGTCCCCAAGGGCGATTTCCCAGTCAAAGCTGACGATTTCATCAAGAGTTAGCCCGTTTCCGGCCTGTAACTTCTTCTTGCCCTTAACCTTAGCCTGGGCTTTTAAATGGGTTTTTGTACCTTTACGGGTCCACCAGCTAGGGAGAAGCAGCCCAAAACCCGCCTGGCTCAAAGCCGCTGCATTTTCAGTCAGGAAGCGGTAAGCCTCTTTCGTATCAAGGGAATATCCTGAAGGGTTGGGAGCCTCAAGACTGGAAGCAATTTCTGCACTGATACTGGAAGCCTGCCCGAGGGAAGATAATAGAAATTGGCGAATGTTTTTCACATCGTATTTTTTCAACGGGCTGCCCTTCTTTGGCTTCCAGGCTTCTTTTACGGGGATCAGAAGGCTTGGGTCCTCGTAGGACTGAAGCAGGTAGCGGACATACCAGAGCCCTTCGGGAACTTCTATGTCAGCTATCCCTTCCCTGCTTTTTTTAGTATCTCTTTTCCCGGCTTCAGTTTCTTCGGTTTCTTCGATTTCTTCTTCCGAAGCCGGTTCTTCAAGACGGAAACAGAACCTGAAAGGAGAAGTAGTAAGGATAATGAGGGGGCGCTGCCATTCACGAGACCGGGAAGCAAGCTGCAGAAGTTCTTTTTCGTCTCCAGAGATCAGCCCGTCAGGGCTTTTAAGAGCAGAAACCCAGGCGTCATGAATGCTGTCAAATGATTTTCTTTTGCGCGTCTCTTTTGAAAGCTTTTTTTCTCCAATCTCGGAGCGGACTATCCGGTCAAGAGAGTCTTCAATAAACTGTCTTGCCGCTAAAGCAGCAGGCATTTCCGGCGGCATGGAAGAGGCTTCAGGAGCAAGAGCCCTTGCAGCGGGAGGCATTTGCTTTGAAAGTTTTGCCAGCTCTCCTGCATCTTCTCCGGAAAATACGGGTTCCCAGAAAGCCCTGTACTCCCCTTCCCCGCCTCTGACCCCGGGAAGGTATTTCTGTCCTGCTACCAGCGAACCTGCAAATTTCAGGGCATCTGCCCACCAGAGGAGGTCATTTCCCGAGATTATGCCGGGAGCAAGAACCCGTTTCCCCATACAGGTGCAGAGGAGAACAATAGCTTCTTCAGCTTCCAGAGGATATGCATGAACAGTCCAGGGAGCCAGTGAAGGTTCTGCTTTCGAATCAGGGATTTCAGCAACAAGAGGGCTTGAAGGGACAGGATTCCCGCCTACCGTAGGGACCCAGACGTTGATTTTCTCTGCCTTTTTCCGGCCAGTAATGCCCAGCAGCAGCTCAAGAGTGGAAGACAGGTTTTCAAATCCCGAATCATAAGGATAAGGCTTTACAATAGGATTTTTAGGCTTTCTCCCACGCCGAACAACCGGAATTTCATTTTCAGCCGGGCTTTCGCCCCATAAGAAAAACTGTGTTTCAACTCTTCCTGCATGAAGAATTATCATATATTTGTATAAAGAAGGAAGATATATTAAAAATGATAGGGGACAAGCCGTTTCAAAGCTCTGATTTTACAATGGTATTCTAAAAAATTTTCGGCTTATTATTGATGTGTTTCTTTTTCTGGGTATTGAAATTGAAAGATTTCAGCAGTGTAATATAGGGCAAGTTGAAAATACTTCCACAGATCGGAAGCTCAGTTTATCGGAAAACTGGCCTGGGGAGATATACATGCCCATTGGTCCTACAACTTACTTTGGGAAAGAGAGAGTATTTGTTGATAGGGAAGCCTGCATTCAGGCTTTCAGAGAAAATATCCAGAATTCGGGAACTAAAGAATATAACGTACTATTTTACTATGGAATTGCAGGAATCGGGAAAAGTAAGTTGCAGAAAGAATTGCAAAAGATGCTGGACGAAGAGTATCCCGAAGTAGTGTGGGCAGCCATTGATCTGAACACAAAGACCTACAGAGAATCAGGTACTTTTTTAATTACTCTGAGAAATAAGATTCAGGAGAAATCCAAAGCTAAGTTTTACCTTTTCAATATTGCTCATGCTATATACTGGAAAAAACTCCATCCTGAAATTCCCCTGCTAATAGAAAACTATCCTTTGATAAAAGAAGGGAAATTCTTCAGCAAAATGATAGATGCCCTTAATGAATTTGGACCTGCAAGATTGGTTTGGGACATTATAAACAATGCTCCAGACAACGTCAGGAGAATTTTAAAAGAACAGGCTATATACATAAATGTACTTACAGCTATGGAAGCCCCTGAAATAGAAAAATTATTGCCCGGATTTTTTGCTGCAGATTTTACGGATTATTTAGGCACAGATTCAAAGGCATACATTTTTATTGACACTTACGAAGCTCTCTGGGAAGGTTTAAGGGATAAAGGCAGTTTCCATGAAAAAGACGAATGGATAAGGGACAATCTTATTCCAAACATGCCTGGGGTTTCATGGATTGTATGCGGACGAGAAAAATTGTTATGGGTTCCGGAGTGTGATCCTGATTGGGATATGTATCTGGAACAGCGCCAAGTGGACGAGCTTCCAGAAAGTTATTGTCAAGAATTTTTAGAGGATTGCGGTATCGAAAATAAGGAGATTCGAGACATAATCATTAAAGCTAGTGAGAGAGTTCCGTACTACCTTAACCTGTCTGTTGATACTTTTGAAAAGATAACCAAGAAAAGGCAGCCTACTCCTGAAGATTTCGGCAAAACACAACCAAAGATCTTCGACAAATTTGTGAAATACCTCGAAGGCAACGAAATTCGAGCTTTAAAAGTGCTCTCAGCACCTAATTTTTGGGATAGAGAACTGTTCGAAATATTGATGAAAAAGTTTGATACAGGATTTCCAGCCGGTGCATTTTCAGAACTGATTAAGTTTTCCTTTATCAAAAGAGATGCCAATGGTAAATATTCTATTCACCAGTTAATGAGAAAAAGCCTCCAAGAATATCAAGATTCTACTGATAAAAAAAATACTCATCAATTTTTACTTGCTTACTACAGTAACAAAATAGAAGATCTCGATATCAAAGCAATAACCCCAGAACACGAAACCGCTTTAACTGAAGCCTTCTACCATGCAAAAGAGGCACTTGAAGCAGAAGATCTGCTCAATTGGTTTATTTCTGCCTCTGACCCCTTCTACAGAGCCGCATTCTGGCAATTAATTACCCCTATGTATGAAGAAAATTTGCAAATCCTTGAAGCAGAACTCGGCCCGCAACACCCATCTGTTGCAACA
>DUGS01000019.1:1973-3388 GCA_013331265.1 Methanosarcina sp. | reverse complement strand
ACTTTATCAAAGGGCACTCGAAATAGTGGAAAAAAAAGTGGGACAAAATCATCCCACTACAATAACAATAAAAAGTAATTATATTGGGCTTCTTTCAGAGATGAGTGAAGAAAATGAAAAGAAATGATTTTTTGAAATTCCAAGATACAGTTTAAACCACTGCTTCTTCAAGCTTATTATAAGAAACCCGTTTACTAAAACTTTGCAGCAAAAGATCAAAAAAGTGATGGGAGGGGGGAATACATCCTTAACCGATAAACAATGGGCACCCTCCCGAAAATCAGGCATTCCGGAGAGGTTCATTTCTTTTTGATGGCAAAATACCCGCCACTAATTGGTTTTGTGTTGTTTACTGTAATGAATGCTCTTTCATCGTATTCATCTAAAATTTGCTTTAATCTGTCCAGGTCTTTTCTTTTAAGGGCTATATTCAATATTTCCCGCGTGCCTTCTTTTCCTGAACCCTTAACAGAAGTTACCCCAAACCCATTGTCTCTCAGAGAATGGAGGAGTTTTCCATTTTTATTGGAATTTAAGACCACCTGGGCGGTGAAGTTGCCGAGTGCGATTTTCTCCTCAATGCAAATCCCTATATAGTTCCCGCTTGCAAAACCCAGGGCATAAGCAAACAAATTCCCGGGGTCACTAAGCCCGCTTACAACCTTGCCAAGAGCAGTTATGTATATGGTTACTTCAAAAAAACCGATCGCTGCGGCATGGATTTTTCTCCCCTGGACTACCATCAGTGTCCGCACTGTGGAAAGAGAAACGTCGCAAATTCTGGCACAGAAGATTAAAATGTAACCTATAATACAATCCATAAATCAAGCACCCTTTTTTGCCGGCCCGGGAGTCAACAGGGCGGCAGTAATTCAAGTTCTGTATTTTTCATGTGAAAATCAGGTCCTGCAGAAATGAGCACAAATTCAGGATTTCGGGCTCTCTAAGTCCATATCAGCTGATTTCAACTCTTGTTTTATATTCTTATATTGTCTGAAGAATAGAGAATATAGTTTTGAAATTCAGGTTTATATGGGGACCACTCTAGATACATTCATTTAGAGATATATATATTTACAGAATCCCCGCATCTGGAATTTGGTAAAAAGAAACGAAACGTTAAAAATGATATTTTTACGCAATATCTGAGCTGATTCTGCTGGAAAAATCACTATAAAGGGTATTCGAACTTATACATAAAATTTACGAATCGATGACCAATGGACGCCTACCTGGGAATAAGGCAGCCTTATGAGGTCACAGAGAGGCTCCGGGGAGGTTCATTTCTTTTTGATGGCAAAATACCCCCCGCTAATTGGTTTTGTGTTGTTTACGGTAATGAATGCTCTTTCATCGTATTCATCTAAAATTTGCTTTAATCTGTCCAGGTCTTTTCTTTTAAGGGCTATATTCAA
>DUGS01000019.1:0-1838 GCA_013331265.1 Methanosarcina sp. | reverse complement strand
TTTTCTTTTAAGGGCTATATTCAAAATTTCCCGTGTACCTTCTTTTCCTGAACCCCTGACAGAAGTTACCCCAAACCCATTGTCTCTCAGGGAATGGAGGAGTTTTCCATTTTTATTGGAATTTAAGACTATCTGGGCAATGAAATTGCCGAGTGCGATTTTTTCCTCAATGCAAATCCCTATATAGCTCCCGCTTGCAAAACCCAGGGCATAGGCAAGCAAATTTCCGGGGTCGCTAAGCCCGTTGACAACCTTGCCAAGAGCAGATATGTATATGAGTATTTCGAAAAACCCAATTATTGACGCATGGATTTTTCTCCCCTGGACTACCATCAGTGTCCTCAAAGTGGCTAGAGAAACGTCGCAAATTTCGGCAAAGAAGATAAACAGATAACCTGCAATATATTCCATAAATTAAGCATCCTTTTTTAGCGGCCCAATAGTCAACAGGGCGGCATCAATCACGTTCTGTTTTTTCATGTGCAACTCAGGTCCGGCAGGAATGAACACAAATTCTGGAAGTGGGTCTCTCTAAGTGCATATCTGCGGATTCCAACCCGGATTTTTCAGTCACAAAATGGCTTAAGGAAGTTAGTAAGTTTATATTTACACAGTAGTTACTTTAAATACATTCATCTAAAGATATATATATTATTACAGAGACCCGGCATTTGGATTAGGTTAAATGGAACAAACGTCAAAAATGAGATTCTTATGTAAAAATCTAAGAAAAGTTTATTGTAAAGTTATAATATATAGGATTCAAACTTGCGTATAAAATTCACAAACTAATAATAAAAAGACAAACTAATAATAAATTCGCAAACTGATAATAAAAAGACAAAAAAATATTATAATGGATTTCTTTCAGAGATGAGTGAAGAAAATAAAGGGAAATGATTTTGGAAGAGAAATAATTTTGGAAATCTCACGATGCAGTATTTATACCACTGCTTTTCCAAGCTTACTTATCTCATTAAGAAACCCATCTACTCACTAATCAGGTTTATTCCCTCACATGCCTGACAATATGCCCGGCTTCAGGAATGATAATTTTAGAAATGGCAAGCTTCACTGCATTTGGGGACCCTGGAAGACAAAATACAGCCTTTCCTTTAATTACGCCTGCAGAAGCCCTGGTAAGGATTACCGACGTTCCTATTTCTTCAAGGCTTTTGTACCTGAAAAGTTCCCCAAAACCTGGAATTTCCTTCTCAAACAGAGGGATTACGGACTCTATAGTAAGGTCTTTCGGAGCAAGTCCCGTGCCTCCGTTTGTGATTACGACGTCCGCAGAACTGTCAAGAGCAGTAAAAAGGGCATCAAGAATTGCATCTTTTTCATCAGGCACAAGCCTGTAAAAAGAGACGTTGTTGCCTGCACCTTCAAGAAGGTCTTTTATGGCTTTTCCTGAAAGGTCTTCCGCTTCTTCAGGAGAAATCGTGCTTCCGTACATCTCGTATCTTGAAGTAGAAATTGTGATTAGGGCAAAAGAATAAGATTTTTTAGCGTTTTTTTTGTGAATTTCCGGAACGGATTCTTTCATGAAAACCACCTGAAAGGTAAGCCTTTTTGTCTTAAATAACAGTATGCCAAAGGTTTTGTTATACTTTACTTTTTTGGAACCTTATAGACTGGCATATGCCAGCAATAACTAAGAGCCTATCTAAGAAGTCAATAATCAACCTGCATGGGGTTTCAGCCTCAATTTGCCCTGGATTTTGAATTCTGAGTTATAACATCTCTTGCTGATAAATGTGAAAATTTTGAAAAATAGTATATAAAGAGTATCTCAAAATTCGATTAAATAATCCTGATCCCACTTTCCGCACTATTTT
>DUGS01000082.1:8151-11082 GCA_013331265.1 Methanosarcina sp. | reverse complement strand
CCAAGCCTCCAGCCGGTCATTGCATATGCCTTGGAAAAACCGTTTACAGTAACAGTCCTTTCCTGCATCCCATCGAAACTGCCAATACTGATATGTTCCCGGTCATAGATGATTTTCTCATAGATCTCATCTGAGACTACCAGAAGGTCGTGGTCAATTGCAAGATCGGCAATGCACTGCAGGGTCTTTTTCCCGAATACACCACCTGTAGGGTTGCCCGGGCTGTTTACAACAATAAGCTTTGTCTTGCTATTAATATACTCGGCGAAATTGTCAGGCAGGAAACCTTTCTCAGGAACCGTAGGTACCCATACCGTATCTGCGCCTGCAAAACGAATGCAGGCATCATAAGTTACCCAGGCAGGGTCAAAAAGGAGCGCCTGATCCCCGTCGTCGAGGACACTCATCATTACTTCAAAAATCCCCTGCTTTGCCCCCGGGGTGACCAGCACATCTTTTTCGGTCACATCCAGACCGTTTTCAGTCTTCATTTTTTCGGCAATGGCCGACCTTAATTCCGGAATGCCGGCAGAAGGAGCATAATGGGTCTTTCCCTCATACATAGCCTTTGTCGCAGCATCGCAAATGTTTTTCGGAGTATCGAAATCAGGTTCGCCAAGGCTAAAGTTGATAACATCTGTACCCTCTTTAATCATTCTGGTTGCAATATTGGAGATCCTGATCGTTGCGGATTCTTCTACACGCTTAAGCCTTGCGGATGACATAGGAATGGTCCTGGTTTTGTTGCATTTTGCTAGCTTATTGAGGCATTAAAGAATATCACAGCCGCTGTACTAGCTTTACCGCAGCTTCGACTGCCCTTTTGGCATAGTCGACACGTTCATGAGCAGCCATCCTGGTCATACCCGGGCCAGGAATTCCAAGCGTTACCGGCTTGTTGAACTCAAGGGAAAGGTCCATAATCTTCCTTGCAGCATGCTGCATAACGACCTGGTCGTGGTCGGTCTCACCTTCGATTACCGACCCTATGGTAACCACTGCATCAATATCCTCCCTCTGACAGAGCTTCTTGATTGCAAGAGGCATATCAAAGACCCCGGGAACGAGAATGGTCTCTTTAACTGTTGCTCCCAGAAACTCTGCATGCTCTCTTCCAAGCAGCTCCATCTGATAGGTAAGATCCCTGTTAAATTCAGCTACAACAAATCCTAGGCTGATAGTCATCGAATAAGGTCTCCAGTTTTGTTTTTAATTAAAAGGTATACTAAAGTTACTTCACATTTTCAAAGGGCCTGCATCCTCAAAACCCTGCCTCTGACCGGTACCGGCTTCCCTGACCAGTTTTTCCGGCTTGAAGAGCAGCTTTATCACGTTTAAGGCATGTTCCCGGGTCCTCCGATCCATGAGAAAAGCGAGTTCTTTCTCGTCTTTTCCTTCATCCTCATGGACAAAGACCTCGATAATATGGGTATTGGTCATGAGCTGGGCCATAATAAGGCCCTGAGAAGCTTCATGAGCGCACACTTTGTCTTTTTCTTTGCCTCCGGGCATGCCAAGGGCCATCACGATATCGCAGCCTTCTTCTTCGATAAGTTTTTTGGCTGCTACCGGGAGGTCTTTTATCCCGGGTACGGTTACCCTTTTAATCCGCACGGATACGTTTTTCTGTATCTCGTCGATTGCCGCACGCCCCATATTATAGCGCGCAAACGTGGTATCTGCAATTCCTATTGTGGGCATGTGAATCCGATCGGAATTTAAAGATATATTCTTCTAGTTTTATTCTTCTGGTTTTCCTGAAACGTTTATAAACCTTGGTTATGAAGGATTTTTTTTAAATCCTATCATAGCCTGTCAATAACGCGTACTGCAGCTTCAGTACCTGCTCCCAAACTGTCAATATAACCACGCTTATTCAGCACGATTTCCAGTTGCTGGATGGTGGAGAGAACGTCCCTTGCAGTCACATTCCCCATGCTTCCAATCCTGAAAATTTTGTTCTTCAGGCGTTCCTGCCCGCCAGCAATAATTACGCCGCGCTTCTTCATATCATTTTTGATATCTTCCCCGTCAATTCCTGCAGGAGATTTCATTGCAGTGACAGTGTTGGAGTACTGGCTGTACTCGTTAAGCTGAGGGAACATTTCTATGTTCATTGCACCGGCTGCTGCTCTCACAGATTCGGAGAGGGTTCTGTGCCTTTTGATCCTTGCCTCCATACCCTCTTCTTTAACGATATGAAGTGCTTCCTGAAGTGCATAGAATAGAGGAATTGCAGGCGTGTAAGGTGTTTCAGGTCTTGGCTTGTCCCCGCTCTTTTTATATGCCTTAAGGTCATTATAGTAAGGCCTCTTCTTTACACTGTCCATGGCCTCAAAAGCTTTTTCGCTTACGGAAACGACTGCCATTCCTGGAGGAGCTGCAAGGCATTTCTGTGAACCTACAACTGCAATATCAACGCCCCATTCATCGATTTTGACCTCATCTCCTCCAAGGGAGGTTACGCCGTCCATAATAAAAAGAGCATCGTGTTTTTTTGCAAGTTTACCGATTTCGGCAGCTGGATTCAGGATACCTGCAGAGGTCTCGTTATGGACAAGGGTAATGGCTTTTGCCCCTTCCTCAAGCTTTTCTTTAACTTTCTCAAGGTCAACAGGAAGTCCCCATTCAAACTCCAGAGGCACTACTTCAGCATAGATAGCTGCAAGGTCTTTGAAGCGCTGTCCGAACTTTCCGTTTTCTATGGCAATAACTTTGTCTCCGCTTCCGGCTACAGACCCTACCGCAGCTTCCATTCCTGCAGTCCCTGAACCGCTGAGCAAAAAGATGTCATTTTTTGTCTGAAAAACGTCTGCAAGAATTTCCCTGCAATCAGTATAAATTGCGGCAAATTCAGCACTCCGGTGGTTGATCATTGGTTTTGACATAGCCCTGAGGACTCTGGGTGCAACAGGTACGGGACCAGGCATC
>DUGS01000082.1:322-7997 GCA_013331265.1 Methanosarcina sp. | reverse complement strand
GCAACAGGTACGGGACCAGGCATCATGAGAAGGGTATCTTCCAGATCCATATTTTTTATGCTCCACATTTATTTAAAAACTAACTCACTTTTGAATATTATTTATTAAGAAATTTACGTAAACCTATAATTTTCAATCATACAACCCCGAAATAATTCAGGGTAATAATTTTCATAAATATGGTGTGCCATGAGGGCTACGCAGTGCTTCATGCCCTGATGCATTTTCGGCCACACTTGCCATCTTTTAGGATCATATAAGATAGGTTGATCACTAAATTAAATCAAGGGTTCAGGTTTAAATGAATCCTACTATATAATTCATGTGCTTTCCCAGTTCAATTTCAGATTTCGATATTTAAGGAAGAAGGAAAAAGGAATAAACTCATTTGCCCTTAAGGAGCGTCATCACATCGTGTTTTGTTACAACGCCCACGACTGCTCCTTTTTCTACCACAAGTACAGCAGGGTTTCCTTCGAGTATATACGAAACTACTGAGATTGAGATACCTGGAGACACTGTCGGGAACGATTCCCCCATTATCCCTGAAACTTTCAACTGAGAGATAGATTTTTTCTTGCTTTCGGCCATCAGTCTTACGATCATATCCTCCGAAACACTTCCAACCGGAATACCCTTATCAAGCACGGGAATCTGTGAAAACCCATGAACATGCATAAGGTTTACTACCTCTTCTACTGAGTCTTCAGGAGAAACATGAAGTACAGGGGAATGCATCAGGTCCCTTATGATAATCTGCCGCTCCTTCTCAGCTTCCTCAAAAGCATCAAGGATTTTCCTGACCGTTGAGAGCCTTGGATCTACATCTCCCGATTCTATACGGGCTATGAGTGGCTGGCTTACGCCTGCCCTTTTAGCCAGATCGCTCTGGGTAAGCCCGAGTTCATTTCTTCTTTTTTTAAGATCTTCGGGTGTTGGAAGCTGCATATATATTACCGATAGTAATTATGATATTTAATGGCATTGGTTAACATATTTTGAAGAGTTTATATATAAATGACTTTTGGAGCCGCTTAATTTTATTCCAGAAATGTCCTTTGAAGCAGGTTGTCAATGAGTAATTCTATTTATAAATAACCGCTTATTAAGAAGAATAACACCGAGACAGTAAAAAAAATTCATGTTTTAGTGATAAAAAAGAATAGAATGACTAAAAAAGTTGAATAAATAACAAAAAATCAACAGAAAACAGAGCTCCCTCAAACAGTTTTACGTTTTAAAATACTCAGATATAGTAGGGACTCTCTATTTCCTTTGATTTTCTCTTTCTCAGTTCGCCTTTGATCGCCTCGTAGTATTTCATGGTGTCAGGGGTAACCGAAGGACCTGTTTCTTCAATTGCTTTCAGGAAGTGTTTCTGGTTGACGCTTTTTGCGTGTATATCTTCCCGGAGCGCAAACCTTCCTGCCTTTTTGCACACAGATGCTATATCTGCACCTGTGTACTGGTCGGTAAGAGATACAAGTTCTTCGATGTCTACATCCTTTCCAAGGGACATCTTTTTTGTGTGCACTTTGAAAATTTCCCTCCTGGCTCCCTCATCCGGAATAGGCACCAGGATGAGTTCATCAAAGCGTCCGGGACGGATCAGGGCAGGGTCAATGATGTCAGGGCGGTTGGTGGCGCCCAGCACCACAACATTCCGAAGTTCTTCGAGCCCGTCCATTTCGGAAAGGAGCTGGTTTAAGATCCTGGCTGTCACATGAGGCTCTCCTGCGGAAACTCCACGTACGGGTGCGAGGGAATCCAGTTCGTCTAAGAAAATGATTGCAGGAGCAACCTGCCGTGCCCGCATGAAAACTTCCGCAATCCGCTTTTCGGACTCCCCATACCACTTGGAGAGCAGGTCGCTCCCTTTAGCTGTGATGAAGTTGGAATCGGACTCATGGGCAATGGCTTTTGCAATAAGGGTCTTTCCGGTGCCTGGAGGTCCATAGAGTAGCACGCCTTTGGGTGCTTCCACCCCTATGTCCCGGAAAGATTCGGGGTTTTTAAGCGGCCATTCCACAGCTTCTTTCAGGAGGGATTTTACATTTTCCAGACCACCCACATCGTCCCAGCTGACATTGGGGATCTCTATAAGGATTTCTCTTATTGCAGAGGGCTGGACATCTTTCAGGGCATTTTCAAAGTCTTCCCTTGTGACCTGAAGGGAATCGAGGATCTCTTTTGGGATTTCAGGCTCTTTAAGGTTAATTTTCGGTAAAATCTGCCTCAGTGCACTCATGGCCGCTTCCCTGCAGAGTGCAGCAATATCGGCTCCCACAAACCCGTAAGTTATCCGAGCAAAATCCATCAGGTTTACGTTTTCTGCAAGAGGCATGCCCCTTGTATGGATCTGGAAAATCTCAAGCCTTCCTTCCGTGTCAGGAACCCTCAGCTCAATCTCCCGGTCAAACCTTCCAGGACGGCGGAGTGCGATATCAAGGGCTTCAGGACGGTTGGTTGCCCCTATGACAATCACGTTCTTGCGGGCCTTAAGCCCGTCCATCAGGGAAAGGAGTTGGGCGACTACTCTCCTTTCAACCTCTCCGGTTACTTCAGCCCTTTTAGGAGCAATGGAGTCAATCTCATCCAGGAAGATAATTGCAGGTGCGTTCTTTTCAGCTTCTTCGAATATATCCCTGATAGCCTTTTCGGACTCACCATAGTACTTGGACATGATTTCCGGGCCGTTTATGGAAATAAAGTAGGCGTCAGACTCGTTTGCAACCGCCTTTGCAAGCATGGTCTTGCCTGTTCCGGGCGGACCATGGAGCAACACTCCCTTGGGGGCATCGATCCCCAGCCTGTCAAAGAGTTCAGGATGTTTCAGGGGAAGTTCGATCATTTCTCTGACCTTGGAGATAGCGTCCTTGATCCCCCCAAGGTCTTCGTACATTACAGTAGGAATGGTCTGCTCGGGAGGGATTTCCATAGCTTCCGGCATAAGCTCGACCTGCGTCAAATCCGTAATTTTTACTATCCCTGGAGGAGAAGTTGATACCACCTGAAGTTTTATCTCTCCGAGCCCGAATGAGGGCCCGAAACCCTGCCCGAAAAAGTCCTGGAAAAAGTCCTCGAACATGAGCCCCTTGCTGAACATGTCTCTGTCATGGGATCTCCTTAAGCTGGTTGTGGAAATAAAATCCCCTTTTGAAACCGTACGGTTCATGAATACGGCTTTGAGAGTCTCACTCGGAGCATAGATCTGCATGCCCTGGGCTACAGGAGCCAGAGTCACATGTTTTGCTTCTTTCCATTCAGCTTTCCGGATTTCCACATACTCCCCTATGCTCGTCTTTGCGTTCATGCGGATAAGCCCGTCCATACGGACAATATCAAGCCCGGCATCACTGGGATAAGGACGGCCTATAAGGGCGGAAGTTGATTTTCCACCTTTGATTTCCACAACATCAAAGGGCTTCAGGCCCAACGTCTCTCGAAATTTTTCATCAATCCGGACAATTCCTTTCCCTACATCCCGTTGATCGGCTTCTGCAACCTTAAGTTTTATAATCGATTTATCCACCTCAGTCAAATAATACCCTCCATCTCCATCAGTAGAATATTGCCCTCAACAAAAGTGCACGCAAGCTTTTTTAAAAAATAAAAGCAAAGTATGGATTTTCAGGCTGGTCTTGTCTCAGGCACTTACCTTCTTGCCTCCTCGTCAAGCTTTTTCAGATTGGTAGGGACAGGACACTCTTTGAGAAGTTTTGCGAAGGTATGGTCGAACATACATCATGTGCTCCATCTCCCTTCATTTGAGGAAACCCCAAAAGCTATATTGTGGTCAACAACCCTTATGACCTCACTTTCAACACCAGGTTCTTTAAAAATAGCCACAGCCTTGTCCACAAGAGCAACGGTGTTCGATACCTGAGGCGATTTTTTAAGTGTGCAGTTCAAAAAAAGTATCCTCATAGTATCCCTCATAGTATCATAGTATCCCTCATAGTATATATGTTTCCAAAAGCCGTTATATATACAGAAGCGCATAAATATTCAGGAAGATTATTACTGAACTTAATTTACTTAACAAGAAAGGAAGACAGAAAAACGGTAAACAAAAAGAAACTGGATTAAAAAAGAATGAAAAATTAAAAAAATTAAAAATATAAATAAGAGAGAATGAGATTAACTTAGAGTTTAAGCTCTTTAGCCATTTCCTGGAAAACTTTCCCTTTATCGGTTGTAATGAAAACACCATTCTCGTGCCTGATAAGCTCTTTTTCTTTTAACATTTCCAGATACTTCTGAGCAATGTTAAAGTTAAGATTTACTTCGTAAACGATATGTGTTTTCTTTGCCCCATTCATCGCCACTCTTAAAATATCCACTGCGATATCTGTCCTGCTTCTTCTCTTCAATACTAACTCCTCCCCCACTGTGATTTGAAATGATCTTTGTAAAGATTTACGCTTTTAAAATATATTAAAGCGTATCTTTTTGTAGGTAACAAAGATTCTAAGTCTTTATCGTTCTCCTTTCTATATAACAATATCAGTATTATATAAAGTATTAAGTTTAAAAGGAAAATTTAACCTGAAGTTTATATGAACCAAATGTTAGAAAAGAAGAAATGAAAAGCCCTTTAATCTGGTAAAAAGGTTAAAGATTCGAGTGGGCCCGCTGAGATTCGAACTCAGGATCCCCGCCGTGTAAAGGCGATGTCATGACCGACTAGACCACGAGCCCAATTTGCTGTTGATCATATTAAGATGATTGCTTTACAAGCAGTTGCTTGAAACGCAAGTCCAACATGTCACTAGTTATATATATGTCTTTTGTTCGGAGTAGACTTTAGAAGATCGCCATTAAAGAGAAATCATTATATACTTAATAATTTTTTTATTTTTAGATAAAATACTGATCAGGTCTGGGACAAAAATATAAAGTTAAGAAAAACATATTGAGAGTGTGAAAAATCCTGCAATTGGATGATTCTTTTAGCATTTTTACCTGCAGGATGTGCACAAGCAAAATATATTTATATGAGATTATCATGATGTAATATGTGAGCGGGTCTCTCTTTTGTGTAAGATAACCCCAACCCCCCAACACCCCAATTCATACTCCCCAACCCGCTCATGTTAATTCTTATACTTACTTTATTGTAACCTGTTTACCTGACGATTCTATTGCTGTCAGCTTACTATTTCTCAAGCCAGTTTTGCTCTCAAGCCAGTTTTACAGGTAACTCAGAGTTATTAGAATGACATCAGGTAATACGCAATTTATACTGAATATGGTCCTGAAATAAAAATAATAAAATAGACTGCGATATCACTTTTGTCAGTCAATTCTTAAAATGTATATAAATAATGAACCAATTATCAGTACTATTATTTCTTATCTATGATCCTTCAATTTCTTATCTATGATACTTCAGTGTGATTAAAAGTCCTGATCTTCTTTAGCTGACTGTATACTCCAGAAAAACACTATCATAAGGAACTGTTTTAGGAAAAATAAACTATTTGATATTAATTATAAATTATGAATAATATAATAGAAAGCTATTTATACGATGTAATAATTACTCATGTTAAGTGAGCGGGTCTCTTTTCCATAGTATAACCCCAAACCCATATCCCCCAACTATTCCCCAAACTATTCCCCAAACTCCCAAACCCGCTCACAACTTTTCTAATGATTTTCCCAACTTTTCTCAACTCTGTTTACCAATATCCAATTTTATCTCACCAGTTCTCAACATTCGTAAGTTATTTCATAAATTTAATTACAGGAAGAAAGTTTGGGACCAGACAAGTGAACTAATCCTCCCTATCGGCCTGGTAGCTGCCGAGGAAGGCGTCCTCTCGCCTTATCGAAATAGATCAAAAATAGATCAAAAAATTAGACGAGAAAAGAGAATATACTAAATATATTAAAAAAGTATTTATAACTGAAGTTGCATAGTAATACTTGTGAGCGGATTCCAGTCAAAACTTCCCAAACACACCAGCAACTTCTTCTTTCATTCAAAGTCAACCCCGTCGTTCCGCTCACACAAAAACTCAGACTCTTTTGCACGGCAGCAAGAGTGATTTATAAAAATCTCCGAATGCTTACTTCAGTTTAATAATAAATTTTAATCCAGTCTAGTAATAAATTTTAAAAAAATTAAAAAAGTAAAACATGAAAAAAACTTTCTGGACTGAAACCTTTCTGGATTGGGGAATCCAGATAGGAAAAGCAAGTATTAGCGTTCTAAAAAAATTAAAAGTCGAAAAGTGTTTTCTGGTTTTTAGGTTCGGCTTTTTTCGAAATCTCTCCTTTATTATCCTGTATACCTGAGGCAGGTAAATCTTTATCAGATACCCCCTGCTTTGAAGGCTCACTATTGGCCAGATCCTTCTTTTTTGACGGTATAAGAGAAACTTTCTTCCCTGCAGATTCAGAAAGAGGTTTCTTTTCGGATATGGGCTCAGTAAGAGGGAAGAAATTATTTTCTGCAGTTTTTGGGTTTTTGGGCAGTTTCTTTCCTGAAGTCTCTTTTTTCTCAGGGAGCTCTTGAGGTATGCCAAATCCCGTGTCAAGGGTTTTCTGCTTTCTATTCGAAGACTGAGGGTCAAGTGTTTTGGGATTCCCTGCAGAAGCTTCCGGTTCTTTCTCAGAAATATCAACAGGGCAGTGGAGAGTTGTCTGTTTATCGTCTATTGCAGGTGCAGGAATCTTAAAAAAGTCAGGTTCTTCGGCTTTATCCCCTTTCTTATCGAGAAGTTTCTGCGCTTCATCATAAATATTCAGGAGTTTTTTGCTCGCTTTTGTGCTTCCTGAAAGGTATATCAGCTCCTCAAGCTCAAACCCTAGATTTGCCGTAACTTCAATAGCAGACGCCTCATCCTTCAGCATTAACGCGTAAAAACCTAAAAGGTTGTTCCTTGAGTAACGTATTGATTCAAAACCATGTTCCCCGATTTTTGAAGCAATATTATCCCGCATATCCCTCTTAGAGCGCGTCTGTCCGAGCCTTCTCCAGAGTGAAGGCTGCTGATACTTAATAAAGCCAGGATACGGTCTTGTCTTTGAAAGGGCAGCCCCACAGACCATGAGCATGCTGGCATACCTCCACATCCTGTAGTTCTGGCGCTTTTTTACGCGCCCGAGATAAAGGTCAGCCCTTGAAAGATATCCAAAACCCGTCCTTATATCTTCAAGGCCGCCGTCCTTCCGGGCATACTGGATAGGCAGGTTTTCATCTATCCAGTGCACAAGGTCCTCAGGACTTTCATCAAGCCCGTATGAAGATTCAAGAGCCCTTTTACAATCAGTGCTTTTAAAGATCTTCTGCATAGCCTTAAAGATGTTCTCTTTAACATCCCTGCTTGCAGTGCTGATATCCTCAATTTCAAGCGCTTCCTTCCCACTCGCTGCAGCCTGAAGGTCATTCATTGCACTCCTGAAATCTCCTCCAGCATTTTCTGCAATCTGCAGGACAACTTCCTGGCTGCAAGAAATTCCCTCAGCTTCACAAACCTTCTTTAAAGCAGGGACCATGGAGCGGCTCTGCACGGACCCAAACTTTATTTCCAGACAAATATTCCGGATTGTAGGAGTTAGCCCGTAAATGTCATTTGCAATAAGTATTATCGGCTGAAGTGTGGCTTTTATGACCCCAGCAATAGCTCTCATCCCACCCCTATCTGCAGTCCCGTGAAGATTATCA
>DUGS01000082.1:0-183 GCA_013331265.1 Methanosarcina sp. | reverse complement strand
AGTCCCGTGAAGATTATCAGCTTCATCCAGGATAATAAGACGCTTTCCCCCAAAAAAAGTATTCATTGACGCTGCAGAACCAGCAACTTTCTCAATAACGCCTGCAGTCCTCTGGTCACTTGCATTGAGCTCTATAACCTCCCAGTCCATATCCCTTGCCAGTGCGTGAGCACTTGAAGTCTT
>DUGS01000013.1:1444-3033 GCA_013331265.1 Methanosarcina sp. | reverse complement strand
TCTGAACTCTTATTCCTTTCTGGACCCATTTATGATGTTTGTAAGCCTTCAATTCGATTACCTTCTTTTCCTCATCGTTGCTGCTCTCTATTATTTCAGAGGCAGGCAGGAAACGATACTTTTTCTTGCCCTGCTTATATCTTCCTGGGCTTTAGCAATGGCTCTTAAGCCTGTTTTCGCAGTCCCAAGGCCTGAAGATGTCCGTTTCGTGACCTCTGCCACAGGATATTCGATGCCAAGCGGGCATTCTCTTATGTCCTTTGCTTCGGCTGTGTTTCTGTCTCCGAGGGCAGGAAAATTCAAACTTTTAGTCTGGGTTTTTGCTGTTACGATAAGCCTGAGCAGGATATTTATCGGCGTTCATTTCCCTTCTGATGTGCTGGCAGGCGCACTTATAGGGTGTATGGTCGGACTCTTCTGGCTTTATGTTGAAAAGATGCTGATAAAATTCGGGTTTTTAAAAGGCAATTTAGAGTCTAAAGAGGAAAGGAAGGACGAAATTTTTGATTAATATCTTTTATAGACCTCTGATCCTGCGACCCTGAACGTTTAAGCCAGAGGAGGGAGTAAATTGGAAGTTTTGAGGGTCTTGATGAGAAATTGAAATTTATTGGATCAAAAGGGCATTATTCTATACTGCGGATATACTATGTTTATTTTTCTAACCTTTAAGTACATATTATAGTACTATTCTCCTCTAAATGGGAGAAAAATGACTGTTTTGAGTATAGTAGGTTGTAATATACTTCAGGATGAAATAATTTGGCTTATTGCAAACGATTCTCAAATAAAGAGAATTTTAATTGTAGCAAATGGGAATATCTCTGAATTTACAGAAAAACTAGATGAACAGCACATCTGTTATGACATTGTTCCGTTCGAAAAGCTACCAAAGGCACTTAATAATATAGACAAGGATGAACTCACTGTTGTAGTTAACCTCATGGAACTTGGACTTCATGCAGCACCAAAGATATTGAAATCTGAAGTCTATCAAAATATCAGGGAAATGATTCCATTCTCTAATGGGATACTCATTTTTTACGGTCTCTGTGGTAATGTTCTGGGGGAGGTGGAAGAAGACTTCTGCCTGGTAAAAAATGGTTGTACAGTGCGGATACTAAGGGATGATGAAAGAGTTGTAGATGACTGCATCGGAGCAACGGTAGGCGGTGGTGCAAACTACCTCAAATTGCTTAAAACCCATAGTAAAGAGCCTGCTTTCTTCTTTACACCTATGTATGCAAGTTCATGGAGAGAACTTTTAAACATCAATAAACTTCATTCTAATCCTGAAAAGGCGTTGGAAATGGTAAAAATGATCAATGACCTCGCAGGATATTCAAGGGTTGCAAAAGTCAATACAAGTCTTACATATGTAAAGGACATCGATGAAAAAAATCGAGGAATACGCAAAACTGTTTGGATACAGTACATTTGAGGTCAGCGGAACCCAGGAGATATTTGAAAAATGTTATCATTCCATTAAGAAAGAAATCGTGAACATGGTTTGATTAAAGGGTTTTTCAAAAATTCGAGATCCCTATATCCCCAAAAAGAATATGCGAGGGGTGCGATTCGAACGCACG
>DUGS01000013.1:840-1111 GCA_013331265.1 Methanosarcina sp. | reverse complement strand
GCCGCTAGACCATCAACGCAAACTGCAACACCCTAGAGGTATTTGTCAAATATAATGTTTTCGCTTGAAATCACCTGTTTCCCTATATCTTCATGGATTATTCTGGTATTTTCCCTTTTCATTAATATAATTTCTCGGTTTTTTTAATGGATGTTTCGGTTCAGCTCTTTAATTCAGCTCTTAAAAATACTTTTTCTCAATTATGTGCGGCTCCGGTCAACCGGTTAATACGGTCAATATTTTGAACCCGCATTTTCTGGTAATGAAACCC
>DUGS01000013.1:476-640 GCA_013331265.1 Methanosarcina sp. | reverse complement strand
GTAATGAAACCTGGTAATAACACAGGATTATGTTAATTGTCTTTAGAATTATTATTTGCAATATATATCTTAATATTATTCCCTAAGTTTTATTTTATTGTTAACCCTGTATGCTGAAAAAATCGAATCTTAAACACGAACAATCTTGAGTAAATTCTATTAAA
>DUGS01000013.1:0-287 GCA_013331265.1 Methanosarcina sp. | reverse complement strand
ATATCTTTAACTATACAATGTATTTTATTCCTGTTAAAGTGACTTTTCTGGCTAATAATCCCTTTTTTTGCTACATTTTGAAAGAAATCACTTAACTTTAATCAATTTGCTTTGTAAAAATATCAATTTATAAATTTCTGGATATTATATTTTCACTGTAATAACAATATTCTTCTCTTAAGGGCAAAATCAATATTATTATTTTAACTGTTGAGATAAAAGTCTTATTTTTCTGCGTTAAGTCTTATTTTTTCCTGCTTTTATCCTCTAAATCTCGTTTCTCTGAT
>DUGS01000214.1 GCA_013331265.1 Methanosarcina sp. | reverse complement strand
TGTACTTTCTTGCGTCCCTACTCCTGTAGCTTGTCACATTGAAAAGGGTAAAAAATATCAAGATAAAATAGCGTAAAAACGGTACAAGGACATTGAAAATTTCATATTGTCAAATTAAATTAGTCAAATATTTTCACACTTGCACAATAAAAAACCGGCTGGATATTGAATTCGAAAATCCAAGCCGGATGTAAGCGAAAAAGTTTAAAGGCCAGCTTCAATAGCGGCTTCACGGACGCACTCCTCATCAATAACCTGCTTCTTGCACTGACAGCCATAAACCAGCGAGTGTATACAGAGCTGATTAATGACGCGGGGAAAGCCTGAGCTTAGAGAATGGACTGCTAAAATAGCTGATTCGGAGAAGATTTCGTAGTTAGCTCCTGCCACAGAGAGTTGTTTTGAAATATATTGAGCTGTTTCAGCGGCAGAAAAAGGGTCAAAGGTGTAACGAGTAGAAATTCTTTGATTCAAAGGCTTGTTTTGGTTCAAAGAGAGCTTAGTATTCAGATGAGAAATACCTGAAAGAATAAGGATGAAAGGCGTATCCGAATCCATATTGAAGTTAAACAGTAAGGATATGTCGGCAAAGAAAGCATCTCGCGCCAGATGCATTTCATCTAAGATGAGAACGGGAATTATGCCTCTGTTTTTAGAGAAGTTTACGAAGGCTGATTGAATTTGCAGGAAAAGATCAATCTTCTTGGTTTTAGGATCTTCACCAAGAGCAGTTGCAATCGCCCTGTAAACGTCCATTACTGTTAGGGTAGAGAGAGGAAGATACATGGGTTTAAATAAAGCGGGATTTAAACCGTCGGTAAACGCTCTTAAGGACAGGGTCTTTCCTACCCCGGGTTCACCAGTGATAAGACCGATACCATGAGCCTTTTTTAGGTAATCCAGGCGGGCAACTACTTCTTTTTGAGATGAAGATTGAAAAATATCCTGCACTTTAATATCTTTTGAAAAGGGTGAAGAGGAAAGAGAATAAAAGGATCTAAACATTATCGTGTCCTCCCGCTATAGCATAGGATATTTTGCTTTCCCTTTTGGCGAAAGCATTATCAGAAAAAATAACCGGCTTAGCTTTAGCAACGGAGGAACCTTCTTCATAAACAAAGATATCAGTATCATCAAATCGGATTTCAATCTTACAACCAATAAACCTGGCAGGTACTTCGTAAAGCCTGTTGTTCACCGAGATGGTTCCATCATGGTGAACTTTGCGAGCAGCTCTCACGAGGAAAAGCGAGTTAAGAAAATCAGGATCGGATACCATTTTTAATAATGAAGCCTGAGATATGAACTTATCTAGTGGTGTCATAGATTTTTCCAATGAGGAGTGCGGCTTTCTGTGATAATCCTCTTCAAGCCATTTCAAAAACCGCATATTAAGTTCCTCCAATGAACTGGCAGGATTGACTTTTAAGAGAGGATAAAATCGCGTCTGAACAGTTTTAAAGAATCTCTCAATTTTCCCTTTTGAAGCAGCATCATAGGGCTGAGTATGTGCAAGCGAGATACCAAGAGAAGCGCAGGCAGACGAGAGGGTTTGAGATCTGTAAATTTTCCCGTTATCCACATAGATGATCTTTGGTATCCCTCGCCTTAATAGTGCCTCCTTTAACACCTCACGCATGGATTCAAATTTACTGTCAGGAAGAAATCTTGCTGCAGTGACAAGGCGAGAACAATCGTCAATAAAGGCGAATAGAAAAGTCTGCCCCTTTTTACCATGGATAGGTATAAAAGGGCCATCAGAAGTATCTCCCTGCCAAAGAAAATTAACTTGCTCATGTGAGAAACGCTTGCGTTCAGGTTGGGGATTAATAGACTTTTTGACAAGTCCGTTTCGTTTTAGAAGACGATATATGGTGGCAAAAGAAGCCTCGTTTTTTAAAAGTTCTTCGTTAGCAATTAAGTTATCATAAAATACGGTAAGGGGCATATCCATTCGCATTTTTCTTAAATTTAGTATGTATTCTTCAGTATCTCGGGAAAGTGCTCTTGATGTACCCTTATCATTCCTAGCTTGGGGCTTGAGTCCATCGAAACCAAAATGTCTGTAATCACTGAGCCAGGTTACAAAAGTTTTAGGAAGATATTCCTTAGGCCCGTAAAAAGGGACTTGATGAACCTTGCTGGCCTGCTGCCTGAAATATTCAGAGACATTTTTGACTTGACCTGTGATAATGGGCGCAAGAATACTGTACCTGAATAGTGCAATCTGCTCTTTTTGTTGTTGCTCATTCATAATGAACACCTCCGGGAATAAAATATTGAGAAAACCGGCCGGAGATTTCTCAAAAACCATTTTAAGCAGAATCAGGCACATTGAAAACGCAAATATGTGGTGGGTAAAGGAAAAGGTTTTTTTGAGAACACAAATGTGGTAAAATCAATATGCCATAAAGTGTTTATTTGTGTTCCGGAAAAAACTTTCGCTGAGTGAGTTCGGGAACTGGACCTGGGCGGTCTCTATAGCCTTTATGGCCTTTTCATTTTCTTTTTCAGGCAATGATAAATGTGCACCATGGAAATTAAGGAGCATAATCAAAGGGCTTAAATGCCGAAGGAATCTTCTGCGATAGAAAGTAGATACCTGACGGGCCACAGTGTTTTTTAGGCCATAAAAAGAATTTCTGACATGAGATAAAATATCATCAACACTTCGTATGAACTTACGAGTTAGGAAAGATGGAAGGATAGTAACCGTTCTGCTGCAATTGCAGCATTTAAAACGTTGAATCAAGATGTGCAGATCCTGACCGTTATGATGGACGTATCTTCTTCTCCAGCCATGACCGTGAAATTTTGTTCCTCGGCAGTTATGACAAACCTCAGGTCTGTTGTCGGAATGCCTTTTGAAGTTGGAGAAAAATGAATAAATCGGCTGATTAATATACTTGTATAGAACCAATGTGACCACCTACTTCTTTCACAATTATCTTGAAAAGATTTTATCACATTAGTACTGAATAATATTTTTCACTTATCAATTTTATTGTGACT
>DUGS01000157.1:23699-32999 GCA_013331265.1 Methanosarcina sp. | reverse complement strand
CACAGGGAATTTGTAAAAGCCCAGGAAGCAGCTGACGAACAGCACAAGGCTTTCATCAACGCCCAGAAGGAAATCAGGGATCTTGACAAAGAAATCTTCAAACTTAAGAGGAAAGACAAAGACGGAAAGTCCCGCATTATCAAGTCCGAACTCCAGAAAGATGCCAAGTCCATCTTCGAGAAGTTCAAGGGCGGAGCAAAGCTTACTACTGAAGACCTGATGACTCTTCAGAGGTCTGGTTTAGTCTAATCAATCTCATAAAATAGATTCGCTGGAATCTTTAATTCAATTGCAGGTAAAGGTTTCAAATCTTTCCTGCACTCATTTTTCTATTATCAGAGCAGTACTGGAATCTGCTGTTTATCTATTAGTTAACTTTCGCGTAGCTAGCGCTTTTGACTCATCTTCTGCGCAGGCAAGCTCAGGCCACACATCCCATGTGGAAGAAAGAGTTATTCTATTTGTTATCCTGCTTTTGGCCTTGCCTGCTTCAATAATCTGAAACTTACTTAAAAACCGAAGTCCAATTTACTTTAAAATAACAAAGCTCACTCTGAAAGCTTCAGATATTTTTCCCTGAACTCCGGGTTCCTCATAAGGCAGCATTTTGCGTTATATGCTGGTTCGCTCCTGATTTTTTTCCAGACGTCCTTTACCCTGTCTTTGTGGATATTTCCATAAGGAATAGGGATGCAGGCGCAGGGAAGAATGTTTCCTTCAGGCGTGATATGCAGCCATTTCCTGCCTGCCATACACCCTGTTGTCCTCATAACCTGTGGAATCGGAAAAATTCTTGGACCATTTTTTTCGCGTGACTGGGCAACAAAATTGTCAAATTTTCTCAGGTCTTTAGGGGTCATTATCTCGGAGGCGTGGTCCATCCACCTGCCTGTAGGCACTATTTCATAGAAAGAGATTTCATGGGCTCCGAGGTCTGCTGCAAGGGCATAAAGTTCATCAAGTTCATTGACATTGTCCCTTGAGAGCACCACATATATATTTACAAGCAGACCGGCAGCAAGTCCGTTTTTAACAGCCTCAACCGCACTTTTGAATACCCCTTTCCTGCCCCTTATATAATCGTGCTTTTCTTCGTATGCGCTGTCAAAACTGACTGTAAGGGAGTACAGCCCTGCAGCTTTAAGGCTCTGCGCGCGTTCTCTGGTCAGCCCTACCCCTGAAGTGAACATGCCTGTTATGGCTTTTTCAGGGTCAACATAGCTTATCAGGGCTTCCAGGCCGGGATATGTCAGGGGCTCTCCCCCGTCAAAGATCACAAAAGTAGTGCCCATTTCAAGAACCTGATCGATTACGTCTTTAACCACTTCAGGTTCAAGCTTTACCCTGTTCTTTGTATCAGGGAGGGCACAGTGGATGCAGTTGTTAGGACAGTCTTCGGTAATTGATATCGTTACCTGGTCTGGCATGTTTTTTCCGAGCATTGAAGAAAGCTGGCTTTTTACAAGACGGTCAAAGCCAGTACTCGGAATCGGTGGCATCCAGGTAGAATATATCAGACGTTCAACCTCTACGTTTGCAGGCTTCTCGCCATCAAAGATTGAGATATTTGCCTTAAGGACCTTTTTCATCAGTGGGGATGCTGCCCCACTGGTTTTCATCGCCAAGCACCCATTTTCAATTTCGGCATAAACCCTGAAAAGTGGGTTTTTATAAAACTCGTACTGCATATTTTCCCTGCATCTGGCTTTCTGGTGATTTTTTACTTTCTGTTTTATTTAATTCTCAGGAGTGCCCTGTACTTCAGCATGGCTGAAGGTTTCTTCTTCAACATAAATGCAAAAACCTGCATAGCCTGTTCGAAAGCGCCGCCGTGGATGAATGAGAGGTCTTCGTTTTCAAATACCCTTGCCATTTCATCGATTTCCTTATCCGTCATCTTCCTGAGGGTCTCAAGCCCCATACGGCCCACGTAGTGCTCTACCTTGAACTCCTTTTCCCAGGTTTTCCGGTATTCCGAAAGGGCACTTTTTGAGACATCCCCTTTCTTTACAGCATCTGCTGCCACGTCCCCACATATC
Organism: Methanosarcina sp.; assembly: GCA_013331265.1. Lineage (GTDB taxonomy): Archaea > Halobacteriota > Methanosarcinia > Methanosarcinales > Methanosarcinaceae > Methanosarcina > Methanosarcina sp10923u. Next base: position 30,960 of record DUGS01000157.1, on the reverse strand, counting down.
TGGCCTGCCCTCATTGCATACCCTATTCCGGACTGGCCGGCAGCTCCTCCGACTACCATTATCCCGTCGGTTATGTACTCTCCGGGTATGGTTACGATAGGGTCTCCCCCGGAAAGTTTTCTTACAACCTCTATCTCTTCGAGCCCTTTAAGATTTTTGAAACGCTCTACCCAGGCATTCAGGTAGGGAGCTGTATCCTTCCCGCATCTGCGCACGTAAGCCCCTATAGCTGCATTATCTCCTCCTCTTGGCGCATATGTGGTCTTCCAGCCTGGGGCATGGTTCCCTACATAATACTCAAACATTTTAGGTTTGCCCAGCCCGGGCGCCCTGATATCCAGCTCGGTCCCCCAGGCGATATCTTCAGGGTGCTTCATCGTTTTTAAACCCAGAAGAGAAGCCATCTTCGAATTGATGCCGTCGGAGATAATTACAAGCTTCGACCTGAATCTCCCAGCCGAAGTGCTGACCGCAAATTCTTCCCCTTCTTTCCAGATATCCTTTGCTTCTATTCCCGTCCTGAGGTCAACCCCGGTTTTCATTACTTTCTCTGCATAGAACCGGTCAAACTTTGTTTTATCAATAGAATAGCCGGGGGCTTCTACTATTACTTCGCGCCCTTCCGGAGAGATGATCTTCATTCCTTTGAGGTAGTGCACCACATAAGACGGGTCTGCCTTTTCTCCGCACCTGTCAAGCATCCCCTTAAAAAAAGAGTTTGCAGGGTGTGGTGGATTCCCTATCTCTTCTTTTTTTTCGAGCAAAAGGACATCTGCCCCCTTCTCACAGGCATTTCTGGCAGCCATAAGCCCTGCGGGGGATGACCCGATTACAATAATGTCCGCATCCATTTTTTCCTATCCTTTTTTTCACCAGAGAATGGAGGTATAAGATCCTAAATATATGCAGAGCACAACATCCAGGATCATTGATCCGAACATTATTGCCCTGTAGTTTGAACCATTAAGGAAAAGTGCGCCGCCTCTCTCAGGAGTGGGGTGCCTGATAAAGTCAAAGCACTGGGTAAGCATCCAGAGGCCTGAAGCAAGAGCTCCTGCAAAAAACACAGGACCAAGATGGGCTGACCAGCCTATGATAACCGAAGCAATAACTCCGACAATCCACCAGAATGTTACAAACCTGGCTGTAAAAGGGATCCCGAAGGTTACTGGCATCGTAGGTGCTCCTTTTAGCCTGTCTCCTTCCACGTCCCTGGAAACACCTCCAAGTGTAAAAGCCCAGTCACTTACGCACATCATGAGCCCGAAACATATTGCAGGAAGAGGAAGTATTACCCCATCACTGCCTTTCAAAATCCCTGCGGGGTCAAAAGCGAGCCAGACTCCTATAGGCACGAGCCCATAGGATATGCCCACTGGAACAAAACTGAGAAATGTGTTCCTTTTTGCAAAGATCGAGTAAATTGTTATGGTCGCAGCCGCGATAAATAGGACTACAAGAGATTCCGGGTTCAGGTAAGCGGCGGCGGTACCTGCAATTAGCAAAAGCAAACCGGCATATAAAAGTGCCGAGTTTTTCGAAACTCTTGAGGAAGGGAGAGGTCTGCCTGGAAGATTGATCGTATCAATATCAATATCACAGCAGTCATTGAAAACGTATGAACTGGTTATGGCCGCAAAGCCTCCGATTACGGCAATCAGGAAGGGGAGAATTTCGGGGAGCCCTCCGGTTGCCAGGTAGGAAGCGAGAATTGCACTTGAGGCCGGGAGGGTAAGGTCCATGTAGTAGAGTTCTGGCCTCAGCAGCCGGAGGTAGGGACTGAGCTCCCCGATTCTTGCTGTAAGGGACAAATCGTTTCACCTGTGAATTTTCGATTTATACGGAGTTTTCTGTATCCGGAATTTCATATTTTGGGATTTTTCGGTTAAAGAGCTTGTTTGCAAATAGTCCTATAAACTTTCGCATTTCAAAAAAGTTTCCTTTTAGATTACGGCTTTCAGTCTGCTTATTCCTTTTTCCAGGCTTCCCTGTATACAAGCTTTGCTTTTTTCCCTATTTCTTCAATTAAAGGATGTTCAAACTCTTTTTCGCAGATAAAGGTAAATTCTGCCCCAGGGTTCAGGTCTATCAATTTAATCGTATTTGAAAGGGCTGTGCTGAGAGCTTCGTAGTCCGGAAACTTCGGGACCTCGGCATTGAAGGGATAAACCTCTTCCATTTCTACAGGAAATGCTCCAAATGGGGCCTTAAATGCCAGGACACGGTTGTAGTCTTTTTCTCCTTTAACCGGAGCCGTGCGTATAATTGCCGAACCTTCAAGGTTGAACCTTTCCAGCCTCTTCCCGAAGCGCAGAACCTCAGGTCTGGAGGCGGACTCCGGTCCGCAGTAGAAGTAGGTACCTTTAGTTGCGGGGTCAAACTGTTCCAGCCATGAAGAGTGAGTATAGAGCCTTTTCAGCCCATCAAGGAGTTTCGGATGGGCACGGCAGCGCTGCTCAACAAGCTCGAGCAGTTTTCCGTCCTTGATGGACTGCTTGATCAGCCGGATTTCGGCAAAAGTTGCATACAGGTTATGCTGTCCGAGAAGCTCTTCTTTATTTTTAGCTTTTCTCAATTCATCGGCAGTATATTTAGAACAGACAGGGCAGGAGCAGGGCAGGTAATTCAGTTTTTCTAAGTGGTATGTCCCGTTTGCAGTAATATAACGCCCGTCCTTGGCATAGAGAGCATAAGCTGCAGAGTCAAAAAGGTCGCAACCAAGGGCTACTGCAAGAGCAAACATCATGGGGTGCCCTGCTCCGAAGAGGTGGACAGGTGAGGTTGGAGAAAGCCCTTTTTTGGATGCTGCAATCACATCCACGAGCTCTGCATAACGATAGGATTCCATCAAAGGCACAACTGCTCCCAGAGGATAAACTTCAAAGTTCAGGTCCTTCAGGTGGGATGCAGCCTTTTCCCTGAGTTCGGGATAGACCGAGCCCTGGACAGGGCCTGCAAGGAGCTGTTTGCCCTTGATGAATTTTCGGGCAGCTTCAAGGCGCTCGGCTGTGATTGCAAGCTCTTCTTCTGCCCTCCTGAAGTGGACGTCGGGAGGAGTCGGGATATCAAGGGGGACTATAATGTCGCTTCCTATTTTTTCCTGGAACCCGAGGATCTCCTCGTTTGTAACTTCCACTGACCCGTATACTGAAAGCTGGAAAGAGCCCGAGTCTGTCATAATTGGCCCGTCAAAGCCGAGGAGGCCGTGAAGTCCTTTTTCAAGTGCGACACTTCGCAGCTCTTCTTTACGGTAAATAATGTAGGAATTGGTGATCAGAATCTCTGCCCCGAAGCTCCTCATATCTTTCGGGGGGATAAGCTGGATGTTCGGATTAATAACAGGCATGACTGTAGGGGTCTCAACTACTCCGTGTGGAGTCCTTAGTTTCCCTATTCTGCCGCCTGCGTCCTTATCGAGAATTTCAAATATCGCTGACATGCCGCGGTTATAGATGCCTCTCAGATATATTTATCTTTGGGGACTGGCAGTAGGCCGGAGTTGAGCGGGTTTGGCAGGATTTTTTAAAGGGGTCCTGCACTTTTTTCAGTTTTCTCTTTTCCTCTAGCTTTTCTTGGATATTTCGGTTTCTTTCAGGTCCGTAGTATTCTCAGTTTTGGGCAGTTTTGTAATATCTATACACAACCATTATATATCTCAATAATTAATGGCTATACACCGAAGAAATAAGGTGATTATATGGCTGAAGATCCGAAAAAATTGTTATTTGACTTTACGGCCGGACTTGGAAATTTTGCTTCTGAAACTGAAGTTCAGGGAAAGCAGGCTGCAGCGTTTATGGGCATGATCGGAGCAAGCTTTGAAACTTCTGTCCTTGACTTCAAAACAAAAGAACTGATTGCTATAGGTGTTGCTCTTTACCACCGCTGCCCTTACTGCATTTCTCTTCATGCCTTCAATGCACTTGAAGCCGGAGCGACAAAAGAGGAGATTATGCAGGCTGCCATGGTCTCAGTTGCTTTTGGGGGCGGACCTTCTATGTCCTTTGCAGTAACTCTCCTGAAGGATGCAGTTGAGACTTTCCAGGGCGAGTCTTTTACTGAAGAAGACCGGATGGAGATCCTCAAAAGGCTTGGGATGGCTTAAAAACTTTTTTAAAATAAAAATGGACAGCCTCTTAGAGGCTTGTGCCCATGCTTTTTTAATTTTCTTTTTTCTCCAATTTTCAGTCCTCTTTTGCCCGCGGCATAGCAATGATTTCCCGGACCTGGAGTGAGAAGAAGTCATTACTGTGAGCCGGCCTCAGCACAAGAGCTACGTCTGCGCCCAACCTTGTGCCCCCTATAGCTATAATCTCAGTATCGTTTGAGACCGGGATATGGCCTGAATCTGCTGCCATTATGGCAACTTCTATAGCGACTTTGAATCCCTTCCCAAATAGGGAACGCAGGGCATCTGCAATTACCTCGGTCCTTGAATAGCCTCCAAACTTCTTTGTGATCGAGCGCTCTATTCCGGAAAACATGTGCGACTGGGTAGTAATTATTCCTCCAAGCTCTTCGATCCTCTTTTTGTACTCTTCTTCTACTTCCCATTCGCCTTTCTCTTTCTGTCCGTACTGGTGGCTTACTCCAATTACTTTTATGCTTCTGCCCTTTACTGCCTCTGCCATTTTTAAGGCGGTTCTCCCGCTGGTACTGGCAACTACAATATAAGAGATTCCAAGTTCTGCTGCTCTTTTTGCTGCAGCCTCAATAACAGCTTCCGTGTTTTCTTCTCCTACGCTGTCCAAATAAAAAATTGGTTTTTTCATGAATTACTTCCTCCTGTTTTTGATTTTAATTCCCTTTTATGAACTCCTGTCATTGATTATTATCTTTTTATGTCCAATTCTATTGTTTAACTAATTCAACTGCTTTTACGTTTACGGCTTTTATGGATTTCTCTTTTATTTTTTCCATCTTTTCTATGGAACTCTTTTCTCTTTCCTTTTTATCTTTCACAAGCGCGGTTTATATTTAATAGCAAACATTGGGTGGAAAAAAGGTATGGTAATTAGAATAAGTGCTTCTGATCTGAATTATTTTTCTTCTGCCGTGAGAAAAGATATATATCAAAAGGATTCTTTTTTATTAAAAAGAGGGTTATGGCATTCGAAATCCCTGAATCATCAATTTTTTTATTGATGCATGTGAAGACGGCAGCACAGACCTGGGCTGGCGAGAAACTTGTTTATTTAGGATTAGATCAGATATACACATAGGGGTTATATTTCATGAGGTGGTTTTTTGTCAACTACGACAGACTATGACGACAATGACGTGAAAATTATTACGAAACCTGTGCAGTCAAAAAACCCTGTTTTGATTGAAGGTTTTCCAGGAATTGGGCTTGTGGGGAATATTGCAAGTCAGCACATGATCGAAGAGTTGAATATGGAGTATATAGGCTCCATTGAGTCCAGGTATTTCCCCTCAATTGCAGTGCTTTATGAGGGGCTTATAAACATGCCTGTGCGGATCTATGAAAATGTGGAGCACAACATCATTATAGTTATTTCCGATATTCCGATCAGCCATTCGGTTTCCTACGATGTAAGCAATGCTCTTGTAGACTGGGCTGAGTCTATCAATGTCAGAGAGATTGCTTCTATTGCAGGGATTGCGATCATGGATGGAGGACATAAGGTCTTCGGAGCAGCTACCACGCCGGAAATGCTGGATAAGATCAGGGATAAGGTCGAGATTTTCCAGATGGGGACTATTTCCGGGATATCGGGTAGTGTAATGGCTGAATGCCTGCTGCGTGGGATTCCTGCAATCAGCCTGCTAGGGGCTACGAAAACTCAGAACCCCGACCCAAGAGCCGCATCTTCTGTGATTGGAGTCCTTAATAAGCTGTATGGACTTTCAGTCAGCACTGATAGGCTTATAGAACAGGCTGAACGCATAGAAATCGAGCTCCAGAAGCTTGCTGAAGATGTTCAGGCTACCGAGCGGAAAGGAGAAGTCAAAAAGGAGTTTCCAATGTACGGGTGATCTCATGGAGTACATAGCATTAACAGGAATTGCCGACTCCGTGATTGAGATCCTGAAAAAGCACGATCTCAGGACTCTTGAGATCCGAAATCCGCAGAACTTCTTTGGAGTATTGGAACTCAATGCAGGAGACAGTGTTCTCCTGACTTCCACAAGCCTTCAGGACCTGACTGATGGGATTCAGGGACTCATAGCAAGAGTTGTTCAAAAGCAGATCTCAGTTCACTCCTTTGTCAATTCAAACGAACTATACATTGAAGAACGAGAGGCTCTGTCAGCCCGCATTCAGCTTGAATGCAGGTGTATGGCAAGGGTAAAGAATGTTATTTCAAATGAAATCGGGAAGCCCGTGATAGTAGATGCAAGGGAAATTTCCTGCTACGAAGCCCGATAAAATTTAACTAACTTAGCCCCTATGCCGGGTTTCTATCTGAAGTATATCTTTTCCGGAACCGGTAACTCTCTTTAATAAATATCCTACTTTAAAATGGCACTATCTTTCAGAAAAACGTTTTTTCTCTTTTCTTTTCTCGGAATTTTTGAGAAATATCAATTCTCCAGAATATGTAGCGGAATATGTGGATTACTCATTATATTATATAAATAATATAAATTGATCCTCAGATACCTTGAATTGGTAAAAAACTATAACAGATTATGAAAAAACCAGTGACTTCAAGAATTATATTTATAATCCTGCTCGGTATGTTCCTGCTCTCGTCCGGATGTTCGGACTATTCGACAGAAACTACAGTCCCCTCTTCTGCAACTACACCCGCCTCCTCTGCAACGCCTTCGTCCATTGTCATGACCACGGACAAGACACAGTATGCCCGCAGTGAAGTGGTCAAGCTAAAAGTAACAAACAACCTGGATGTTTCTGCCTGGTATATAGGCTATTCTCAGCGAGATTTGGTCTTCTGGGAGATTGAAAAAGCTCAAAACAATAGTTGGCAAGGTCTGGATTTTCGTCTGCCAATTGTTGAGGAGGGCAGAGAAGTTTGCCGAATAATACTGTATGAACGACCTATTGGTGCAGTAACGGAACTGAAACCACACTCAGATCTTCTTTACGAATGGGACCAGAAGATATGTCCTTTTAAGACAGTGCCAGAGCCATTTGAACCTGAGATGATTGAGCGAGGTAAATATAGATTTGCGTTCCGCTATAGTTTGGTCACAGTAGAATCAGAAGACATCGAGAATGAATCTTGGAAAAGACCGATTGAGCTAGGTGAGGCAAAGATAGTTTACTCTAATGAAT
>DUGS01000157.1:6032-23602 GCA_013331265.1 Methanosarcina sp. | reverse complement strand
GCTATAGTTTGGTCACAGTAGAATCAGAAGACATCGAGAATGAACCTTGGAAAAGACCGATTGAGCAAGGTGAGACAAAGATAGTTTACTCTAATGAATTCATTTTGGAGTAAATGGCATAACATTGCCAGAATCAATAGCGGGGAAATATAAAAAAGAGAGGTCCGGAAAGTTTGAGTTTTTCCGGGAACCTACAGTCTAGTTTTAATTTGATTTTAATTATCTTTACATCATGTCTTCAGGCATTTCGCCGCCTGGCATTCCACCTGGGCCTGCTCTTGCACCGCCGGATGAAGCGATCACGTCATCAATCCTGAGGATCATGATTGCAGCTTCTGTTGCTGCATTGATTGCCTGGGTCTTGATCCTGAGGGGTTCTACTACATCATTTTCGAACATGTCCTCGATCTTGCCTGTGTAGACATTCAACCCAGCCCTCTTGTTTCCTTTCTCATGCTGAGAGCGCATTTCAACGAGAGTATCGATCGGGTCAAGCCCTGCATTTTCTGCAAGGGTTTGCGGGATAACTTCCAGGGACTCGGCGAACTTCATTACTGCAAGCTGTTCCCTTCCTTTGAGGGTTGCTGCATATTCTTTGAGTCTGAGGGACAGTTCTACTTCTGGTGAGCCGCCGCCAACAACAATCTTCTGGTCTTCGAGAGCAACGCCGACAACCCTGAGAGCGTCTTCAAGGGCTCTCTCAAGTCCGTCTACAACATGCTCTGTTCCGCCGCGGAGCAGGATTGAAGTGGTCTTGCTGTCCTTGCAGCCTGTTACAAAGGTCATTCTGGAACCTGTGACGTCCTTTTCTTCCACAAGGCCTGCATAGCCGATGTCGGATTCATCGATTTCGTCCAGGTTGGTAATGATTCTTCCGCCTGTAGCTCTGGAGAGTTTGTCCATGTCACTCTTCTTTACCCTGCGCATTGCGAAAATGCCTGCCTTTGTCAGGTAGTACTGGGCAAGGTCGTCAATGCCTTTCTGGCAGAATACTACATTTGCGCCGGTCTTAATCACTTTCTCTACAATTTCCCTGAGCATTGCTTCTTCCTGGTCAAGGAAAAGCTGCATCTGGTCAGGGGCGGTGATCTTTATTTCGGATTTGGTTTCGGTCTTTTTAAGCTCGATTGGTACGCTTAAAAGAAGGACCTTTGCGTCTTTAACAACTTCCGGCATGGCGGGGTGAACGCGTTCCTTGTCGACAATTACACCTTCAATAATCTCGGAGTCCTTGATGCTGCCGCCGGGTCTCTTTTCGGTCTTAACATCTTCTATGTCGACAGTGATCTTTCCGTCTTCACTCTTCTCAACAACGGACTTAATTGCACGGACTGCGAGTTTGGAGAGGTGAGCCTTGTGTGATTCAGCGCCCTTTCCGGTGATGGCTGTGCCTGCGATCTTCTCAAGAGTCTCGGTATCTTCAGGAGATGCGCTAATAGTGATGGTGTCAAGGATATTTACAGCTTTGGATGCTGCGAGCCTGTAGCCGCTTGCGATAACAGTTGGGTGTACGCCGCTTTCCAGCAGGTCTTCTGCTTTTGTCAGGAATTCTCCTGCGAGCACGGCTGCGGTAGTTGTCCCGTCGCCTACTTCGGCATCCTGGGTCTTGGCGACTTCTACGATCATCTTTGCACCAGGGTGCTCGATGTCCATTTCTTTGAGGATGGTTGCTCCGTCGTTGGTAATGACGACGTCTCCCATTGAGTCTACAAGCATCTTGTCCATACCCTTTGGCCCAAGAGTGGTCCTTACTGCTTCAGCTACTGCCTTTGCGGCCATGATGTTGTTGTGCTGAGCATCGGAACCATGGGTTCTCTTGCTGCCTTCCCTTAATATAAAGATCGGTTGTGCTGCCAAACTTCAATCTCCTTTTTAATGATGTGAAATAGTATGAATTTCTATTAATTGTATTCCTGAGCACTTACCTTTGTGCGTAATTTCCTATTCTTAATGCAAGCACTTCTATATAAGAATTACTCTGAATGTCAGGTTTCTAATCTTTAAAAAAGGGTCGGCTGGTTCTTTTAATACCCGCGTTTCGCCACCCGAGTTTCGCTTCGGGAGCACGAGGTTCTTTTCGCTCGCTTCGCTCGCTCAAGAGGACTACTTTAGAAGTTATATAGTGAGTTTAGCTCAGGAGGACTGATAAAGAGGTCTAATAATATAGCAGTGAGCTTGGCACAGGAAGACTAAATTACAAATGCTAGTACAAGCTCGATATGGAACGCAACTTTTCAAATAAAATAAGGTATATGAGACTCATTAATGAAATAGTTAAAGTACATGCAGGGATGAAAAAATAGAATCCGTTTTTATCTGAGAAAGGAGATTAATCGAAGGAATTCTCAGTTTTTTCCTTCGATTTCTGGATTTTGTTTTAGTTTTTTCTGCGGTTCCTGCCCGATCTCAGTGTGTTTTTATATACTCAATCATGCGCGGGGTCAGCAGTGGAATTATCTCGGGAAGCATGTTAGGCATCAAGTTCTCCATTGCCTTCGGCATCAGGTCAGGGAGCTGTTCTTTCATGTAGTCCGGCATGGGGACTCTTCTTTCCACGGCTTTAAGCATATCAGGCATGACTTTTGGCATGACAGTGGGCATGAGCCTCGGCATCATTACCGGCATCATGGGTTTCATCATGGCGTCCATGCCGGGCACGTACTTGACCATCTTCATCATTGATTGAAGCGGAGCTGGCATCGCTGCCATCATCTGGGGAAGGAGTTCAACCATCAGGTCGGTCATGTTTTCGGGCTGCATGAGGGCGATCATTTTCTCAAAGGGCACCCAGGACTGTAGGGTGTAGTTTGTCGTGTCCGGGATGTCATAGCCGAGGCTTCTGGCTACAAGGGCACCGAGGTCCTGGGACTCGATGTCCATATTGTTTTTCTCGGCTGCGACACGGAACTGGACCGTACAGCAGGGGCACAGAGCCGCAATGATGTCTGCGTTTACGTCCGCAGCTTCCTGAAGTCTCATGCCTCCAAGTTTATATGCGACCGGAGGCTCGGCAATAAGGCTTACCACCGAACCACAGCAGTGAGCTCTTTCCCGGTTGTATTCAAGTTCCCTGAACTGAATGCCGGGGATGGCTTTCAAAAGTTCCCTCGGGGGCTCGTACACCTTGCCTCCGGCCCGGCCGATGTGGCAGGAGTCATGCCAGGCGACTACTTTATTGAGCGGTTTTTTGAATTTGGGCTTCAGCACGTCCAGGTGTTCGGCAAGGACTTCGGAATAGTGCTTTGTCTCAAACCCGTATTCAATGCCCAGTTTTTCCGCCCACTGTGGATAGACCGTGTGCCACATGAGCCAGCAGGCAGGGCAGGAAGTGATTACTGTTTTTACGCCCTTCTTTTTCATGTTCGAGACGTTCATCCTCATGACCTTTTCAAAGACGTCCCACTTTCCTGCAACTAGCATGGGAATTCCACAACAAGCCTCTTTGTCAAAAAGCCCCGTGAATTCAACACCTGCATCATCGAGCATACGCACAGCCCCTACAGCCACGTCTTTTTCTACAAACGAGGCGGTGCAGCCTGCAAAGTAGGCATATTCGGCTTTGTCTTTCATTTTTGCCCTGATGTCGTCAGGAATCCATTTGTCCCGGTCTTTCCTGTAATTTGCCCAGATGTTCCTCTCCTTCAGGAGGCTTGCAGCCATGATCTCAAAGGGCGGGAAGGTCATCTTTTTCTCTTCTTTTACCAGTTTTCCGCGCATGGTCATCCAGGCGTGTTCTATTGGCATATCCAGCTCACAGCGGGAGTCGCACATCTGGCAGGTGGTGCAGGCAAGGAAGGTGTTTGTCTGCCTCTGGTCAAGTTTTTCCCGGCCTGCCAGGTACTCTTTAATGAAGAACCATTTCCCTCTTGGGGCCTGGGACTCCCAGCCTCTTCCGTAGTACTGGTCACACTCGCTCACACAGTATCCGCACTGGGAACAGGAATAGGCAAGTTCGACAACCTCTGCGGGTATTCCTTTTTCGTCCTTGAAGGCGACTTTTTTTATCCCTGACATATTCCCGACAAGCCTGCCCATGGGTTCAAAAGAAGAACCGAGGGAGACTGCGGTGTTCAGGAGCCCTTTTCCTTCCAGGGTCTCTGGATTCATGATCCCGTTGGGGTCGAATTCTTTTCTGAGAGCTTCAATTTCTGCAAGCCTATCTCCGAAAACGCTCTTTCTCTTTGAGGCAAAGAACAGGCCTGATGAATAGGCTCTTCCTCCATTTTCCTCCGCAATTTTCAGGATGCTCAGGGACAGGGCAAAGGCCGTATTGAAAAGTACAGAACGCTCTGAATGGCGCATGAAACAGAGAAGCACAACGTTTCCGTCACTGATAACCATCCCTTCGGTGAGCACCGGGAGTTTGATTCTCTTTTTAATCTCTTCAAAAACGGTGTCCATGTTCTCAAGCGGCACGAGGATTTCGGCAGGTATGAAGGAGGGGCCGAGCCTTTTAACTTTCATGGACTTGAACCATTCTTCGGTCTCGTGCTTTGCAATCTCCTCCGGGAGGACCGTGCCTCCAGCGCTTTCTATAGCTTCTTTCAAGCCGGAAACATCCCTGGAAGCAGGGTACATGAAGGTACAGACATAAGTAATAGGCAGCACTGGCCTTTCTTTGTCCACAATTTCTCCATAGTGGAGTTTTTGGGGCGATTTGTTCTTCATGTCCGCCCATTCGGGATTCAGGAAGGAGATTGACCAGAGAGGAATGTTATTTTTCCTTATGGTTTCTACCGCTTTTTTCATGGCTGAAGCATCAGGGAAGCTTGCAGAAACAGCCTTTCTATCCTCGAGTTTCTGGGCTTTCAGGGTTATTTCGGTGATAATCCCTGTGGTCCCCATTGTCCCTATTAACTTCTTGAGTTCGGAGCCCGAGAATTCCTTTATTTTTCCATTGGGGAGGACAACCCGGACTTTTTCCATACTCTCGTAGCCCCAGCCGAATTCATAGCTCCCATATCCAGCTCCGCTCTGGGCAAACCAGCCTCCTACTGTTGAGGAAGGGGCGCTTGAAGGGATCGCCCTGACAGAAAGCCCTTTCTCTTTCAGCTTTCTTTCCAAATTCTCCCAGATAATCCCGCTCTGGACCACCACTTTCTGACTTTCGGTGTCGATGCTTATGATCTTATTCAGCAATGTGACATCGGCAACTATGCCTCCCTTTGTAGGGATTATCCCGCCGTACCCTGAAGAAGCCCCTGCACGGGGGACTACCGGAATCCTGTGCATGTTTGCAAATTCCAGAAGTTTTACTGCATCTTCTTCTGTCTGGATTTTTACAACAGCCGCAGGGTCGGTGTTTCCTATTACTTTTTTAACAAGCGGAGGGAGGGCTCCGATATCGTGGTTATAATAGTGGCGTTCGCGTTTGTCAATGTTAACGTATTCCCCGAAGAGTTCGGAAAGTTCTATTTTTTGGATTTCTGAAAGTTCCGATATGCTTTTTGCTGTCATCCTTTATGGCTCCCGTTCATTCTATGGACACAGTAATATAAAAAGCAAATAATTATTAAAATTGATAATGATTGAAATAATTAAAGTTAGTTAGAAGTGAAGGGCATCTTTTGGGCAGACACTCACACAGCGTTCGCATTTGATACAGTCGGGTTTAGTCTCGTTCTGGCATACCTTGAGCTGCATGGGACAGACTTTTTCGCACTTCTTGCAGCTAATGCATTTGTCTTTTTCAAGTTTCAGCTGGTATCTTTTTCCTCCAAGCAGGCGCTGTGCTGTCCCCATAGGACAGAAAGAACACCATGCTCTCGGGCTCAGGAAACTTCCGAGAAGGATTGCAATTGCAGTAGTCACAAGGCACATCATTACAAAGATCATGCCTATCTTTTCGAAAGTGTTAAGGCTTCCGATAGAGCTTGCTACCCTGTAGCTCATAAAGCCCATCAGCAGGAAAAAGATCGGCAGACGGACCCAGAGGCTCCTGAATGCATCGGGTATTTTTCTTTTCTTTGAGATTTTGCTGACCCAGAAATCAACAAGACTTCCTCTCGGGCAGAGGTTTCCGCAGAACCATCTGCCTCTGAAAGGGCTGCTCAGGAAGATTGCAGCAAAAACAAGCAGCATAAAGTACCCGAATGCAGGGTACCAGAGCCCCCCGATAGAAACAATAAGTACAATAATTCCCAGGTAGGGAGTGATTTTGAGCACTTTTAACCTCCGTTTTCCCATTTTTCAAGTTCCTGTCCGAGTCTGTCAGCCCAGGACTGGACGATTTTTAAAATGACATTTTTTATCTGGTTTTTTGAGTGGATTTTGTAAATGAAGACATATCCCCCTCCGTCAAGGTTCTGCTGAGACCTCTGGAGAATTTCTTTTTCGTGAAGCTTTTTTACGGAGCGCTGAACTGTAGAAATATCTAACTTCAGAGATTTAGATAGGACATCAGTATCAACCCATTTGTCGGGGTCATTTAAGAAGTACTTCATTATGTTCAGATCAGCTTTTGTAAGATTGAGGGCGCATTTGATTACGTCTTCTATTTTGAATTCTTTACAGGCAAAGTCTATTATCCAATCCCTCCTCTATTCTACAGTACTGTAGTATTATGTCCGGAGTATATATATACTGGCGAGTACTGCATACTACAGCCATAAATCCGAGGTACTGTATTTTTTAATTCTGTTGTCCGGACTGATTTTTATAAGAAACTGAGATTTATACAGAGAGAAAAGTGAGGGAAGAGCGCAGGTTTGCATGTCTTAAAAAATAGACTTATTAACGATGAGTCAATAAAAAGAGGTTAAATACGAACCGTAATCTATATATCTATATTTAGTTTTTCCACCTTATTTTTACTTATGAAATCGGTAGTTTTTCCTGAACCCTTGTCAAACTAAATGATTCCCTACGATAACTATTTTTAATTAAAAGGGATAGGTCTGCCCGGGAATTTTTGCATCTTATTTTTGTATAATCAATCTTACAGAAACATATTTATACTCCTGATTCAATCTGAAAAATATGATTTAATGAGCTTTCTTAAAAGTTTCTTTTCCACAAAGAGACCTTCTTAAAACTATGTTTTTGGCTCATTAAAATCCACAATACTCCACAAAAAACCGGCAGGTTTCTCCTTTTTTCCTGCCGGGTCCACACACCCTTTTCTCAATTAGAGTATACTTTATCCGGAAAACCTGTTCTCCTCACCAGACTTCTTTTAAGGTTTCCCCCTCCCCTTTTATAAGCCGTGCTTTCCCGCATTGGTTTACCGGGGAAAACTTTAGAGTTTTCCCATTTGTATTCACATCCCAAGAGCTGTCTGTGTAATCGTATTTTCTATTTCGTTCTTCAGTTCTTCCGGGATTCCCCTAATCCCAACGTCAAGGAAACCTCTTATGATCATCCCAACGGCTTCGTCTTCTGTAAGTCCTCTTGCCATAAGATATTCCACCTGGTCTTTGGCAATTTTTCCCACGGCTGCCTCATGAGTAAGCTCTATGTCATCTACATTTGCCTCAAGGATAGGGATTGCAAGCTGGCTGCCTTTATCGGTAAGGACAAGCCCTTTGCATTCAAGGTGCCCTTTTGCACCCTTTGCATTGCCTATCATCTCACCGCGTGCAACTATTCTCCCGCCTATGGTAATAGTTCTCGAAATCAGTTCGGCTCTCGTACCCGGGGCATTGAAAATAGCCCTGCTTCCAAGGTCAAGTTCGGAACCCGTATGTGCGATTGCTATGGTATTAAGCCTTGTTACCGCACCTTTTCCTTCAAGCTTGACAGTCGGATAAGTCTGTACAGAGCGCACGGGCTTTAAGCAAATATAATTGCTCACGTACGTCCCGCCTTCTTCCACATTCACAACTGTCCTCGGGCGGACTCCTATCTGTTCGGCCCAGTTATGGATCATTGTGAAATTCAGGGTGGCGCCCTTCTTTACGTACATCTCGGAAATCCCAAGGTGGATCCCTTCTTCAACTCCTTTTTTTGAGGTGCAGCCTGTGATAATGTCAAGGCTTGCCCCTTCCTCAACAATTATGATGTTATGCACTGTCTGGGTAGACTTTTTGCTTCCCAGCATAAGGCAGGTCTGGACAGGCATGGCAGCTTTCTTTCCCGCAGGAACCCTTATAAAGTAGCCGTCTGCGTCTTCCAGATAGGTTTTTGCGGTATATTTGTCAGCATCCACCTGAACGAGTTTCCAGGAGTAATCTTTAAGCCATTCATATTTTTCCATGGCTTTGTGGGTGGACATAAGCTCTACATTTTTATCTTTCAGAGAAGAGTGCGATACTGCATTATCCAGAACAAGCAGGCTGCCTGATCTGCCTTCCTCACTCGGGATTATTCCTACCTGGAGCAAAGTTTTTTTGCTTTCTTCGTCAAGAGCCCGGAGGTCTTCAATAGGTTTGCTGACTTTGGAACCTTCTTTATATTTTTCCAGTTCAAAATCTTCTCCGAAAGCAGCTTTCTTCTCAACCGCGCTCTCAGCTCTTTTTTTAAGGCTCACTTTATCAGTCTGCATGAAATACACTCCTGGTACCCTTTGTTTTTTATCTCTTCCAGCATTTTCATGGGATTTCCCGAACACATAACAGTGCCATTGCAGAGAATATACCCTCTATCTGCCTGCACATAATCCAGGACCTGGCCTGTATGGGTAATGATAAGAGCTGATTTTCCCTTTTTGCATCTCTCACCAGGGCATTCTATGCCTTCTTCAAGCAGTCCTTTTATTGTCATTCCGACCTGCTCAATGCTTACGAGGTCCACTCCGGACTCGGGCTCGTCCAGAAGATAGAGACTCGGATTCTGGGCTGCGAGCTGGAGAAGTTCGGAGCGTTTTATCTCACCGCCTGAAAAACCAACGTTTACATCCCTGTCCAGAAAACGCTTCATATCAAGATTTTCTGCAAGGGCTTCAGTGTCTTTTTTTCCTTTTGATGTTACTTTTATAAGGTCTCTAAGTTTAATTCCAGCCATATCCGGGGGACGCTGCATCATAATACCCAGCCCGCGGCGGGCTCTTTCATCTACTGGAAGATGGGTAATATCTTCTCCATTGAACAGTATCCTGCCTTTCACAACCCTGTACTCGCTAAAACCCATAATCGTCCTCATGAGAGCCGATTTTCCGGCTCCGTTCGGTCCGAAAAGTACGTTTGTGTACCCTTTTTCAACCTCGAGGTTCACGTCATGGAGTAAGATTTTTCCATTAACCTCTACAGTCAGGTCTTCTATTTTTAGCATCGATGTTTTCTCCCTTCGTCTCGTTCTAGATACGGGTTCCCCTGTTTTTCTCCGTATCTTGAGAAATAGCCGTTTAGATTGAGTATACTTGAATCAATTCTATATGGCAGAAGCAAGGAAAAAGATCAGAATGCTCTGGCAGTTCTATCTGGTCTCCTGTCCTCTGCACAAATCCTTTATCCTTTTTGGAGGACATCGTATTTCTAACCATACGTTCCCTTAGGGTTTCCACACGCTCTTTTAAAATTAAAATACCAAGTCAGGATAAATTAATATGCCAGGTCCGGATTATACTGTGAATCAAAACTGTCTCAAACCAGGCGTCCTGGAACAGGCAGGGTTCGAGCAGAAGAAATAGTGATTCTCAAATTAGTATCCGGTTAATTCAAGGCGCAGGCCAGCTCGAATTTCCATAAATTTTGAGGGGAAAAATTCCTTTATTTTCTCCTTCTGGGCTGTACAATGTCCGGCTGCTATCAGTTCCATTTCTTCAAGCCTCTCAAACCTGTCACTATCATGCAGCCCTCCAAGAATTCCTTTTATCTTCCCGTGGCAAAGGGCAGCGTCCATAATAGCATCAATACCTGGATGAGCGCAGCCTGTAAGCACATATGAGCCTTTTTCCGTACTCAGGACCAGGGACTGTTCTTTTATTTTATCTCCCAGTTCTCCCGTACTCCAGATACTATCAGATATCTCAATAGCTTCCTTTACCTCTATCAGCGTAGCTCTCTTCTTAATTTCCTTTTTGAGATTCTCCGAAAAAGATGAAGGACCATAAACTGTAATCTCGGGGTTTGCGCAAAGGATCTCGGGCAGGCCACCTATATGATCCCAGTGCTGATGGGAAAGGACCAGTTTGCTTATACAGGCAGGATTGATACCTATCTTCTCCATATTTTTCTGAAGAAGAATCCCATCCCATCCTGTATCAAAAAGAAGGGTTTCTTTGCCTGTTTCAATTAAAGCTGAAAACCCCCAGCTGCCTGTAAAACCCGGGCAGGCTTCATTATCGTATAGCACTGTCAACCTGAACATCTACCTGCCTCATGTTTCTATCATTTTTTGGTCAACTTTTCAAAAATTAAACTTATATTTCTGTCATTGTCCGGTAATCCAGCATGGTAGAAATCGGGTTTGTTTCTATTTCAACTCCTGTTTCCTCAAGGGCACAGATCCCGTTAATTCCTCCTACTATCGCAACCCCGAACTTTCCGGTTTCAACTGGAGCCCCAAGTAAATATTCATCAATTTCTCCCATAGTTATGCAGCCCGCAAGACCCACCTTTTCTGCCTTTTTCGTAACCTCACCTACCATATCATAAGCAGAAGAATTTATCTGCCTCATATTGGCAAGGATTTTTCCTTCCCCTTTATCAAGTACTTCAAGGACTGAAGTCGGAGCCCTGTTCATGAAAATTTTTATTGGGTCAATAGAGGTCCCGCTGTAAGAAATAAGGTCAAGGAAGCGTGCAGGTTTTTTGTTCTCTATCTGGAGGATTCCTCCGTAAGCGGGTTCTACTGGAATTCCTGCTTTCAGAAGAAGCCCGTCAAAAGTGACACTGCATACGGTTGCTATTCCTATCTTTCCTGGAGGTAGAGGTATTTCAAATGAGTCCTCTTCGAAGATTCTCACCCTCGGGCTTATCATGTAGCCTGCATGAGCTGTATACGAAATTAAATTAACAACAGTTTCGAAGTCGTCTTTGTCAAAATAAGAAATATTTACCACGACATCCCCGGTGTCCGTTTCGGGATTATAGGTGGTTCTGAATGCCATTTCTTCGATCCTGGATATTACAAAACCAAAACGGTCCCCTATGAGGGCGTCATTCATTTCATTTTCCCCAAGATCAGTAAGTGTACGCCCGGCATACCCGTGTTTGCGTGTAAACCCTCTTTCATCCAGGATCCTGAGGTGGTAACGGACAGCCCGTTCTCCTATATCATAGCCCCGGTTGTTCAGTTCGTCGGCTATGGCCCGGGCACCTATGGGCTTGTCACTTTCGTGAATTACCCTCATGATTTCAATGAGTTTTCTTTCTATTTGCGGATCCATCATGTTTATAACACCGTTATACCCTGTGTCAATTCCGTAAAGTTTACGATAATAAATGGTAAAATCACAAAAACCACGTACTGAACCTTTTATGGATGAATCTGACGAATAAATCCAGGTGGTTTCAGTGGGGTTTCAGTGGGGTTTCAGTAAATAGTTTTCCGGATAGCTTAGTGGGTATTTTTTCAGTGAGATCCGGATTAATATAATAACCTTTGAATATCATTGCCGATTGTTCAATTACTCAAACCGGATTCTTTTTTGCTTTTAAATACTTAATTATAGTAAATCTTTTCGTACTTAATGTTTTTTTGTCTTATTTAACTCAGTAATAAATGCAGCTGAGAATCACGGAAAAGAGAATTTCCGGACAACAAAAGTTCTTTAACAACCTCTTTATTAACTTTTCTTTATTTTGCTTTCAGTTATTTACAGTTATATAAGCTTTACAACCCCTGCTTCTGGAGAGTAAAGCTCTCCTGTTTCCAGAAGTTTTTTCAGAATTGTCTCAAACTTTTCCTCACTTATCCCTTTATCCAGAGCTTTTTTGCGGAATTCTTCTATCCTCATTTTTCCATCAGAAGCTTTAAGGATCTCACTCATTATAGACTTCTGGTCTTTTTTGGCTGGGATGCCTCCAGAGGAAACTTCGGATATCGGAAATTGAACTGCTTTTTGTATGGGTTTATCTCCAGAGCTTGAGCTGTCTTCTTCTGGAAAGTTGCTCAGGAAAAAAGTTTCTTTTCCTTTTCCGGAAAGTTCGGCTTGCAGGCGGGTTCTGAAATTTACAGCCTCGGATAATTCTTCAAAAGAACCGAGTACTCTGAGCTTTCGTGCTTGCAGTAGAGCTCCACAGTGCTGGCATCTAAGAGTCTTTTTTCCGGTTTCTGTTATCTGGGAATGCTGCCTGCATTTAGGGCACACAATCACAACATAACGATTATCGGCTTTTTTCCCAAACTCTATCTTCACTTTCCGTACCTTCTTTGTCTCTTCTGGAAATCTCTTATCACCCTCAGGAGGTCTATTTTTCTTATATCTTTCCAGTTAACGTCCGTAAAAAAAAGTTCCGAATAAACCGACTGCCAGACAAGGAAATCCGAAAGTTTCTGCCCGCCCGAACGGATCATTATATCAGGTTCATGTTTCACAAGAAGGTGTGATTCAAGCATTTTTTCATCAACCTCTTCAGGCCTGATGCGTCCTGCTTTGACTTCTTCAAGGAGAGAAATTACAGCTCTGGTTATTTCCCTTCTACCTCCAAAACCAAGTGATACATATACAAAAAAATCTTTGCCTTGACGGCTGTTCTTTACTTCCCCTTCAAGTCCATATATTTCATAACCTGTTTCGGAAGGGAGGTGGATGAAACTTTCTTCCAATCTCTCTCCAAGCGTTGAGACAAGCTCGGCATTCACTTGTTTATCAGCCTTAATGATATCCACATAGATACTCACGAGTTCTACCTTAAGCCTTCTGAATATAAGAAGCGCAGTCAGGAGTTTTTCAATCCCTTTGTGTTCAAGGAGATCGGTTTCCTTGAGGATAAGAGCCACATGTTTTGGGATCTTTGCAGATGACCTCGTTATTTGCCAGGTCAGGTACTTCTCATAAAGAGGATGACCAAAGGAAAGCAGGTCCATTGAGTATTCCTTCTATAAAGCCTTAAATGGTCCGATATTTCTTTGTAATAAATTTCATTTTTATTATCTCACGCTTCAGTTTTTTCCCATATGGGTTTTTTGGCTCTTTCTATGCAGTTACTTTGCAGTAGATACAATCTTGATTACATCCCCATTTTTCAGTTCGTGCTTTTCCCCAAGCCTGAGTCTTGTTCTTGCATCCACCGCATACAGAAAACGGTCTCCTATTTCGGTATGAATCTGGTATGCGAGATCATGGCATGTAGATCCCCTTTTCATAAGATAAGCATCCGGCAGCATATTACCCAGTTTGTCGGACCATTTTCCTTCGTCTTCTACAGGATATACCACAATAAGGTCCAGAAGTTCAAAGACAGTCCTGTTTATGCATTCCTGAATGCCGGTAGTGCCAAACCGTTTAATTACTTTATGGATGGCTTCAAGCCCTTTTTTCTGGGGTTTTGTGATGTCTTCCGTAAGCATCTCGAAGTCGCTATCTCCCGGCGTATACTTTATTATCCCGCCCTTTGCCGCTGACCTTAAAGCCAGTTCGGCTGCTGCACTCGTAGATACTACTATCCTGTCAAGTTCCCTGAGTTTATCCAGATTTTCTCTTGGGGCAATATCAGCCTTATTTGCAGCAATAAGCATAGGTTTGCTTATTTCCCTCATGGTATCGCAGAGCCGGATCATATCTTCTTCAGTCCACTTAACATGGTCCATCCTTGCAAGCCCTGTCTCTATTAAGGCGGCATTTACATGGGATTCTTTTATCCCTGCTCCTGCAAGTTGTTCTGCAATTACTATTTCAAGCTTGAGCCCTTCTGCCTGGATTTTTCTGGACAGCTTGACCCAGTTCCTCTCAAGAATCCCGTACAGCCACATTGTAATTTCCCTGTTCAGGAAAGCCACGTCGTCAAGTGGGTCGTGGTCTCCTATATCCACAGGATTGCCTTCAGCGTCTGTCCCACCTGAGGCGTCTACTACGTGAATTATTGCCTGAGCCTGCCTGAGCTCATCCAGAAATGTATTTCCAAGCCCTCTCCCTTTACATGCATCCGGCACAAGCCCTGCAACGTCTATAATGTCAATAGGGACAAGCCTGACCCCGTCCACGCACTTCCCACATGGTTTTTCTTTCTCTTTACACGGGCACTCAGCCCGGACATATGTGACGCCATGGTTGGCATTTATAGTTGTAAACGGATAATTCGCAATTTCAACATCTGCAAGGGTAGCCGCTTTAAAGAAGGTGGATTTGCCCGCATTGGGCTTTCCTGCAAGGCCTATGGTCATCGACATAATTTATAAAAAAGAACTTGTTGCATTTAATCTTTATTGATATTGAAGTCATGGAAACAGGTTTTTTTCCTTATTTTTCAGGGACGTCTGCCAGATTTACTGAAGGTTCGACTGTTTTTTGAATAATAAAGTTTATATTCTAGAATGTGCTTATGAGTGGTGCTCGCTTGTGTCCCGATAGGGTAGTGGATATCCTTGAGGCCTGCGGAGCCTTAGACCTGAGTTCAAGTCTCAGTCGGGACGTAAATTCTTATTTTTCAGTTATTCTTCTTTGATTATTTGCCGCATGTTCACCTGGATTTTTGCCTCTTATGACTTTTTGTACCCTGCTATTCTTTTTACTACATTTTTACCGGATCTTTTGATTTGGTCGTTTTCTGCTATGTGGTTGATATCTCGGTATTAAAGCTCCCAGCAAGATTATTGAGTTCTTTTTTTCTACTGTACGCAGGTGAGGGAAACTTTGCGCTGAGGACGAGATAAAACGTGAGATCATATTTGCAGTCATTTCGGAATAGTACCTCCCTAATCAGGGAGTTCCTTAAGATTATATGTGCATGAATTTCGAAATGATTTAAGGTTTGAATTTAAAATCAACGTCACCAGTTATTCAATTGTAAAATTTGTTTGAATTTTAAGACGGCATCTAATTCTATTTATCTAAGTATTTATCTTTTTTGAACAAATTTATGTTATTTTTTTATAAAAATTGCTTAAATAGCGTTTATTTTTATTTTTTATTAACAAATATTATTTTTATTTAAAACATCTAACGATACTTTTTATGCTTAAAATATCTAAAACTTTTCGAGATTTGATGCAAATTTCATAAAACAGTCTCTGCAGCAATTCTCAATACTATAAGATTTTTGCTAAGCAGGAGATTAAGGATGAAAACCAAAGCAATCTCAGCGCTGGCATTAGCAGCGATAATGATGATTTCAATTTTCAGTCCCGCCGTAATGGCTTCAACAGTCTACGGGCCTGCGCAATTTGAACGAGAGGATGGAAAACCCGTTAGAGTAAACGATAGTTTTTCACTTGATCATGTTTATGGAAATTATACCCTCTGCATCAGAAATGGTGATGGAGCAGTAAATACAAGCAGTAGTTCTTTTATTTTTTTGAATGGAATCACCGTGGCCGGGCCGGCAGACTTCAACCAGAATGTGGGCCTTATCCAGAAAAGCGTATCTCTGGAACCCGAAAACGACATTAATATTGAAGTTGAAATGCGGAGTGCTCCAGGAAGCCAGATTACGCTCTGGATAGAAGACGGATCTCCTTTTATTACGATTGATTCTCCTTCCGATGACACGGTTTCCAATGGGACTATTAAGTTTTTGGGTTCTGTTGACCCTCTTATAAGTTCGGATGTAAACCTCACTTGCAATGGCGTAATATCTGTCCTTCCTCTGGAAAATGGGAAGTTTTCTACCGAGCTGAATATTGCAGGCCCCAGTAATGTCACTATCTTCGGAACCGACCTTGCCGGAAGGGTCCACTCGTCAACCCTTCTGCTCGACGGTGACATGCTGCCTGAATCTTATGAATACCAGCTCGGATTTGACCCCCTGAATCCCGACTCCGACTCCTCCATGACCCCTGAATCCGAAGCAGGAAACGGGATTTCCGATGGAATGGAGATGCTTGGCGGGCAGTTACCCTCATTCGTAAAGTCCCGCATAGGGGCTGTACCTTTTTCGGATGATTCGGATTCTGACGGGCTTTCAGACTATTTTGAACTTATGAAACTGGGCCTCCTGACGGATGTAAATTCCGCAGACTCTGATGGAGACGGGGTTCCCGATTCTGAGGAAGACCCTGATTCCGACGGCCTCAGCAACCTTGAAGAGCAAACATACGGCACAGATCCTCTGCGCGCGGACAGCGATGAAGACACGCTTTCCGACGGCTTCGAGATTAATTCCTCGGGCACGGACCCGCTTTTACCGGATACTGATGGAGACGGACTTTCCGACGACAGCGAACTGCGCCTAGGGACCGATCCCCTGAACCCTGACAGCGATGGGGATGGGATACCTGACGGGGATGAAACTTACGTCTCAACCATGACCGATGATACACTCGGGGTAACGGTCGAAATCGAGGGCACAGGAGACCTTGCGAACGAAGTTGTTATCTATGAGGAAACTTCGGAACTGTTTACCAACGTTTCGGCACTTGTAAGCCCTGTTGTAGACTTTAGCTTGGAGAACAGGACTTTTGAGAATGCAGAGATAACAATTCCCTACGACCCTTCAAAAGTGCCTGACCCGACAAACCTGTCCTTATTTTACTTTAATGAGAGCGCCGGCACTTTCGAGCCCATAGAATCTACGGTTGACCCGGCAAACCATACCGTAACAGGCCTCACATCCCACTTCTCGACCTTTGCGATCTTCTATGTCCCTACCTGGAACGCTCTCTTCGACGCCGAGATGAACCTTGGCAGGGGAGAAGGCGGTGGAGTCGATGTGGTCTATGTGGACGTCATGTTTGCAATGGACAGTTCGGGCAGCATGAGCTGGAACGACCCC
The DNA here is from genome assembly GCA_013331265.1 of Methanosarcina sp. Taxonomy (GTDB): domain Archaea; phylum Halobacteriota; class Methanosarcinia; order Methanosarcinales; family Methanosarcinaceae; genus Methanosarcina; species Methanosarcina sp10923u. The sequence goes on along the minus strand of DUGS01000157.1, from coordinate 6,851 downwards.
TATGGTTACCGGAAAACCGCTGCAAAGAATTTCGTTGGGGCTCTCCTCCCCGGGGATCGGGCAGGAGTCGTCGACTTTGACTATTATTCAAGTCTTATCCGGCCCCTTACCAGCGACTTCGATGCCGTGAATTCCTCCATTGACAGCCTTGACGCCTCTGGAGGAACGAACATCGGCGCCGGTATGAGCACCGCAAACAGCCACCTGATCAATTCCGGTGATTCCGAACACGCCAGGATGGTTATTCTGCTTACCGATGGCCAGGGCTCCTACAGCGATTCCTACACCCAGCAGGCAATCGCTAACAACATCACCGTCTATACCATTGGCCTCGGCAGCGATGTAAACAGTGCTCTGTTAACCAATATAGCCACAGCCACAGGTGGCCAGTATTTCTCTGTCTCAACTGCCGAAGACCTTCCTGATGTCTTCCGGACGATCTCTGAAGAAATCGAGCCGACAGACACCGATGAGGATGGCATTCCCGATATCACCGAAACCACCGGTTTCAGGGACGGCTTTGGTAATTGGTACACTACTGATCCTGAGAATCCTGATACTGACGGGGACGGTCTGCTTGATGGGGAAGAAGCCGGCAAACTCGTTGAGTATAACGGCAAACAATACTTCCAACTATTCAGNNCCGACAAAAGCAGATAGTGACAGTGATTTCCTTGACGATTTAGAAGAGTTTGAGCTTGGAACGAATCCCCTCTCTCCAGATACAGACAAGGACAGTATAACTGACTTTGACGACGAGTACCCTCTCTCCCCTGCCAGCATAGACCCTGAACCCAGCACCCTTGAGAGCACCCTTGA
>DUGS01000157.1:0-5829 GCA_013331265.1 Methanosarcina sp. | reverse complement strand
CCCTTGAGAGCACCCTTGAGATAGGTCGTTCAATCGTTCTTGGCGCAGTCTTCGGGGAATGCGGTATCAAAGGTGGGAGCCTTGCCGGGTTTGTTGACAGTGAGATTGCTTCTTCTGCATACTACCTTGTAGGCTGGATCGGCTTTTCACTGGTTCCGGTTGCTGGAGCTGTAGCTGATGCACGAGACGCAGTTCAGGCCCTAATTAATGGTGACGAACTGGGCGCTGCTCTGAATGCCGCAGGAGCTTTCTCAGGTATAGGGGATGGGGTGAAGACAGGAGTGGCTGTCAGTCTCTTTTTTTCTAAATATCCCACAAAAATCGTTGAAATCTGCAAAGTACTAAGTAAAGTTCTCGATGATATCCCACCCTACACTGCATTAAAGGTAATGGATTCCCTGTGTGATGATGCTGCTACCGCCTTGCATACTGCTCACAGCGTTTCGGTCGATACCCTAATAAAACTTTTCGATAAAGGTGTAGACCTCAACAAAGTCAGAACATTAGTGGAAAATACGTACACTGGGGTTTGGTCATCTGGAAAACTAGGGTCAGCTGCGAATCTGGATTATCATTTTACAAAACATGGAAAGGAATTTGGTTTAAGCGGAAATCCGGCTGATCTTGCTGGGAAACAACAGTATGTTGATATGGCGGTAGCACTGATCAATGAGCAAGTAGGTGTGGAAAAATACTATGATACTTTGCATGGCACATTGGGAGTGTATGAACGTTCCACAGGAAAATTCGTAGCAGGAAACAAAGAAAGCCAGATTGCAACCCTGTTTATAAGAACTGCCAAGGAAATAGATAACAATCCAAACAGGTTTATTCGACTTATATGAAGGTGAATAAATGAACGAAGAATACCTCTTAGATGCGTTTAGGCGATATCTAGAGTATTATCGAGATTCTATACATGAAATGAAAACAGATCCGAAAAAAGTGGGCCCTTATGGAGTTAAAACTCCATTTTTTCCTTTGTACAATAGAAAAGGAATATCCTGGATATTAGATTCTCTTGGGAAAATAGGGTGTAACACAAGTCAATTTGAGAGAGGAATATCAAAAATAGATGAAGAGTTTAAGGCTTATGAGAAAAGCCATGAAGAGGATTTTTTAAATCCTCTTTATAATAATTTAAAGGACTTAATCAGTAGGTATGAAGAATATTTCTCGGCTTTTCAAAAGTATAAAGGTATTTTTAGGACAAAGGAAGACGTCGATCCATTATATAAGGAATATTTTCTTAGTAGGAATGTAGGTTTATTTTTTGCTGATGGATATGAATTTGACATACTAATAAACGTTAGAACATATATTGAAGTCTTATTTGAGTACTTGGAAGGAAAATTCGACATTAAAGAATTGAAGAGTAAAGTTCAAGAAATGGATTCTATTTTCAAAAAGGACCTTGATGCTATTTTAAAAAGTATGGGTATCGAAGAATATCCTTCTTATGAACCATTTGCTCCCATCAAATACTGGTGGTTGCATATAAATTGATGAATTTAAGTTGCAGAGAGCTTCTTTCAACACTTATTTTTAAAATAACTCTCTTAAAATATCTTACATGGGAACAGCCCAGGCTTTAGTCACGGGAGTGCAAATTATGCAGTTCTTAGTGCAACAGGGGCAGTTGTCAGTCTATTCATTGTAAAGTATCCTTCGAAGCTTAATGATATCCAGAAAGTAGTTGTCCCGCTTCTTAAGTATGTGCCACTTAATCAGGCGAAAAAGGTCATTCTTGATGTTTTGTTTGACAATGCAGCTACGAGACTGGTAGGTAAATACGGTGAGGCAATTATAGCTGATTTGATAGTAGTTGCTGAAAAGAAAGGTAATCTGGCGAAAACCATAGGCATTGCTAAAGATGGGAACAATGTAAGGTGGTTGGAGGAAGGGACAAGTTCATGGGGTTGGACTCATATTAAAAATGAACATTGGACTGATCTTATGAATGTGTTTGGGCCTAAGACCGAACAACAAGTTCAGGAAATGATACTTGAGACTATAAGGTCTGGTGAGATCACTAAGGCAATTCCAGGAGACCAATATAAATACACAAAGGAATTTCTTGACGAGAACGGGGTGTTGCAAAAACTACATGTTGTGGTAAGCGACAGATATATGGGAATCGGCCGCGGAAACACTGTTACTGCGTATCCAGAAAAGATTCTGTGAAACTTGGGGTGGTAAACATAAAGCAGAATTATTTAGAAAAAGCAGAAATCGTAAATGTGACCCCTCTTGATATCCAAGAAACGACTTTAAGTATCATAGTTAGAGTGAAGGGAAAAGAACTCAAGTGTTTTGTAAGCGATTCTAGAGAAAAAGGTTATTTCTCAGTCGAAGAAAAATGTGAGGTATTTTTTTCGTTAATGACATGGTCTAAAAAACTGGTAAAAGCAAGAAATGAAATTAAAGAAATAAGAACAGAGGAACTTAAAGGTACTCCAAACCATTGTTTTTTGTCAGGAAAAATTATCGATTTTTTGCCACTTGGTGTCAATTACAAATATGGAATCGTTGACTGTGGGATTTTCGTTGCAGTGGAAATTCCCACAGATTCAGAGCTCAAGATTGGTGACTATATAACGGCAGAAGGACGCTTGGATACTCGTAAAGTCAAAGAGGAAAATGTATAGATTTGATCTATAAAAAGAGATTTTTGCAAAGTCCTTAAATTTCAGGTAGTCCTTGACTAAGGACCCACCGCGAAATAACATAGGTAACTTTTTAGACTGTACTCAACCATTTTCACAAGCAAGCAGCTCGATTAACTTCCAAAATAATTATGCGTTACCTAGGTTATTTCGTAACGAGTCCTAACTTCACGGCTAAAACCTATATACAAATTTGAATAACAGATTCGATTTCAATCGAAGTTGAGTCTGTAATATCTTTTTTATTCACACCAGATAAGTAGGGCACCTACAGCAATACCTACACCCAGCAGGCAATAAACAACAACATCACCGTCTACACCGTCGGCCTTGGTAGCGATGTGGACACCGCTCTGCTCACAGGTATTGCAACGGCTACAGGCGGCCATTATTTCTCTGTCTCAACCGCCGAAGACCTTCCTGATGTCTTCCGGACGATCTCTGAAGAAATCGAGCCAACAGATACAGATGAGGATGGCATTCCCGACATCACGGAAACCACCGGCTTCAGGGACGGTTTTGGTAACTGGTATACCACTGATCCTGAGAATCCTGATACCGATGGGGACGGTCTGCTTGACGGGGAGGAAGCCGGCAAACTCGTCGAGTATAACGGCAAACAATACTTCCAACTATTCAGTGATCCAACAAAAGCAGATAGTGACGACGACGAGGTTGACGACCTTACTGAAAACGAATATGGTATTGAGCCTTTGATTTCAGACACTGATGGTGATGGACTGTTTGATGGGGATGAATTTGGCATTGGGACTGATCCATTACTGGTGGATACAGACGGTGATAATTATAACGACTATGTTGAGCATCATGATGCCGACCATGACCCGCTTGTCTATGAGATACGCTACAGTTGCCTTGAAATCAGTCGTGAGGTTGCTCTGGGTGCGGTTCTTGGAGAATGGGGTGCTGACGACCATGATAGTTTATACTACATGGCAGGCTGGATGCTTAGTGGTTTTATTGCCGTTGGAGATGTAAGGGATATAGCTTCTTCTATAGCCCATGGGGACGGTCTTGGTACATTATTGAATGCACTGTCTCTGATACCTGGATATGGTGATTCAGCAAAAGTGGCTGCAACGATTGGCAAGTTTGTGACAAAACACCCTCATATGATCTTTGCTGTCGCGGGTTTTGTTGTAAAGCATGTCGATGAATCAATAGACGTTGTAAGAAAAACATATGGTGATGCAATTGTCGATGGCTTGAAAGCAAAGGGATTGAATGATGACGACATAACGCAACTGGTTAAGAAGAGTGTAGATTTAGGCGAGATAAAATTTGTAAGAAAAGTTAGCGATGACGTTGTTTACATTACAAATGAAAGATGGAATCACATAATTGGAAGGCATGTAACTGGAACTTATAGACCAAATAAGCCCACTTCATTTTTCCCAACCGGAAATAAAATCTCTTCTGACACAAAGAGAACAGAATTCACACTGCCTCACAGAATGGAAGAATCTGATGTAGTAGAAACTATTTTTGACGCAATTGAAGCGAATAATCTGAAATCAACGAAATTTGACATTATTGATGAGTATATTTATAACCCTGGAAATTATGGAATTTCAGAAATGATTGTATGGGTAAATAAAGAAACAGGTAGAATAGAATCTGCTTTTCCAATAAGAGGCGACGATGTATGGAAATGGAACGGAGTCGAGTGGAAAAAGGTGATTTAAAATGCCAAAGTTCGAGATTTCTATTGTTAAAGATAAGGAATTAACTGAGGATATGATCAGATATGAAGATATTTGGGTTGTCTATGGTTCACTAGAAATCATTTCAAATAAGAAAAAACTAGATTTTCTGGATAATTTAGCTGTATTCATTTCATATTTTTATCTCCACTGCTTGTCATCACTGGCTGAGATTTATTCAGGGAAAATATCGACGTTTGAATTTGAGGCTTTATTCAAATTGGTTTTCGAGCCAAAAGATGATAACATAATCATCTATTTGCTAGAGGAAGATGAGCGATTAGGAAATGAGATCACAGTTTCCTTCAAAGATTTTGCAGATGGAGTTTTCAGAAGTGTAGATGAATATCTAGACTATGTTCTTGAGTTAAGACCAGATTTTGTAAATGCTGAACGAACAAAAGATTTCCAGAACAAAGTTAATGAGTTCAAAAATTGGTATTCTCAAACTTTTTGTTGTGCAAAAAGTGACTGACAACCATAGATAATCTTGGCCCCCTATAAAGTAAGAATGATAAATTTATTGTTGCAAGCATCCGGTACAAATGTGATCAGGGTGACAGATTGATGTCGAGCATTAAAATCAAATATTGCATAGATAATTTAAATTCTGCTCCTTTTGAAAGTGGGTGGGATATAGAAGGTGGATTATCTATTACTCAAAATGACCTTACTTTAACAAAAATAATTGATGATCCGAATGATGATGGGTTTAGGGGGGATTTTGTATTTTTCAACCTAAAAGGATGGTTGCATTCGGTTCCAAAGTTATTTTTTGGTGAGAGGTGTGAAGTTGAACTTATCGATAGTCAAGAAATATTTTTGTTTGCCCCAAAGGATGATTTCACCTATTTCAAGTACTTTATTGGGGGCATGGGATCGGTATTTGATGTGGGTACAGGGAAGTCAATTAGAATTGAAGAGATAAATAAGCGCTATCCCAACCATGAAAACGGCACTCCCATCAAAACAGAAGAATTAGTTTTGGAAATAATCAGAGTATCTGAATTGTTCATAGAGTCGTTGGGTCCAAAGATAGAAGATAAATCGGATGTAATTAATTTTAAACAAGCTCTTGATGATGCACGTGAAGCATACGAATTGTATTTAAGTAGAAACACTCAAAACTAAATCTATGGATAATTGTTGACTGAATCAGATTCTCATTTATTCCAGTTTCTGGTTTACTCACAAAGATTCTATTATATTCCAGATTTGAAAAAATAGACTCAATTTCAATCGAAGTTGGGTCTGTAACCTCTTTTTTTATTTACATATCTATACTCTAGTGATTCCGAAGATGACTATCCTCTTCCCCCGCAAGCATAGACCCTGAACCCAGTACCCTTGAGATAGGTCGTGCCCTCGTTCTTGGCGTAGTCTTCGGGGAATGTAGTATCGAACCTGACTTTGAAAGTTAGATAAAAATAAGTGCTCTT
>DUGS01000179.1:18685-25209 GCA_013331265.1 Methanosarcina sp. | reverse complement strand
GTTGTATAATTACATTTACCTGCTGTTTTGATTAGTGTTTTATCTGGGTCTGCAAGCACGTAAAAGTACCTTACATCAGGAATAAAAGCATAGATTCCAATTCGATTTCCGTCCGGACTCCAGGATGTCATACCCAGAGTCAGGGATTCTTCATTCGTATTGTTTGGAGTTGATGCAAGTTCTCGAATTCCGCTTCCATCTGCATTCAATATATATGTTGCATGAAGGGTGACCCCTCTCTGAGGGTTGATTGATTCTCCTACTTTCAGTCTACTGCTGTCTGGACTCCATGAACCTCCAATTACAGGTTGTTCTTTTAGATTGGTTCCTGAGGATATCACAAGTTTGTCAAAATAAGGTTTCACTATTTGTGATATGGGTATAATTTCTTCAGCGTTCACACTAAGATTTTCAGATGAAGCTGCAAAACTTGTGGATATGCTTGAAATGAGCAGGATTAAGAGTAAGCTTACTTTCAGTATTTTTGGCATATAATCCCTTTAAATGTAAAAGTTATTATTGTTCAGCTGTTCTCATATCTTAAAAAAAAGGAAAAGTAAATTTTATGTTCTGGGTCTGAATCATTGAAAACCGAAAGTGCTAGAATCATTCAATATTCTTAAATACGTATGTGTACTCGCTTTTTCAGAAATGATCAATAACTCAGGGACACTACCAATTTTTATGTTGTTCTTCTAAGTGCGAAAAATTGGTAATCATTGTAAGGAACCAAATTATGGTTTCCAAATTGAACATAAACTGGAGAGGCCGTCAAAGAACCTCTTGCACTGAAGTTCGTTTTTTTGCCATATTGCAGTACTAGACTTCCATCTGGATTCTCTGCTCTGTAATAAACATAAGCATTGTATGCATCAGTGTCCACCAAAATATCTATATAATCCCCTGCATTGACACCAGCTTTGACCCAATCTATATCGCTTCTAGTATCGATGTTTGCATGGTAAACATCAGATGCTCCATAGGGGAAATCTACGAATGAGTTAGATGGAATCTGATTCCGTTCGTTAGGTAAATCATTCTGCGTTTCCAATTCTATATCATCTACTGCTGCAGCCAGACCTGTGAAGGTTCCCAGTATCAACAGCACAAAAATTGTTGATTTTATGCTTTTCTTTATCATTTCATTTTACCTCACGATTTTGCTCCTGAGGCAAGATTAACAAGCTTTAAGTATCATGTGAAGCTACCATAACCGTGCCTCCGGGCATATGGAGGTCAAATGGGTCATTCAAAGAAATTTTAACCTACATAAATTACTACAGTCTCTCTACATATAAACCATAAAGTTTTTCGCCAGATCATCAAACAATCAAGATGATGCTTTATTCATGATTTTGTTTTTCTGCAATGTTACTTAATATGACGAATTACTTGATATCCGGAATATAATTCATATAAAATTGTGAAAAACCGTGCCATATAAAGACATTTTGATTTTTATGTCTGAGATCACATTATTTTGGAAACAAGATAAACGGCATTGAATTGATTAACAAAAATTATTTTCGTTTTGTGAGAATCCTCAGAATTAGAACTTACATATTTGAAACAAAAAATCAAGCACTCTAGGCCATGGAAAAATAGTTATTTTTAACAGTTAAAGGCTTAGTGCTATTAATTTTAGGCTCTGTAGAAATCCTTTGGTTTGAGAAATTCCAGATACTTGTGACTAAAGATGCAGAACTGGTTTTAGTAGTTGGGTATGATCCTCTTGTTTCGATTTGAAAAGGATTTCTACAGAACCGAAAAAGCTTATTTTCTTCCTGGCACACAATTCTTTGAAAATATAAATCTTGCTTAGTTTTCTGTTTGAGCCCGCTATTCAAAGAATTTCATGTATGTTTTTTCTATTGTATCTTGATAAACAGGATTTATACTGTATATTTTACTCCTTCCTATTTTATTTTCTTCAATAAGATCCAGTTCCTTTAATTGCTTCATATACCAGGAAACTGTACCTCTGGAAATTCCAATTTCCGTGGAAAGAGCGGCATTGGTGCTGCACTTACCCTTCAATATTTCCAAAATTATCCTTTGATTCGTGGAATTTTGAAGCGCGGAAACAACTTTTTTCTCTTCTTCACCATAAGTAGAATTATTCTGGAAATATCTTGTTTTCCCGGAATCTCTGTAGGCTTCAATTTTGTGATGGGTTTTCAGAATCTGGATGTGGTAACTCACTGCCCCCTTGTCTATTCCTGATTTTTCTACAATTTCACTCAGATACGCTCCAGGTCTGGTTATTATGTATTTATAGATTCTGGCGCGGTTAGAGTTATCAAATATATCTGCATGTTTCGTAATCCGGAACCCGAGTATTGCGAAAATAAGTTTTGTAGGGAAGATCAGTACGTCTGCTGCCGACAGGGCATTCATTACAGCTAGCCAGAGCAGAAACTGCCAGTAGACTGTAAAGTCCCTGAGCAATACTACTTCTTCTCCGTTAATTGAAACTCCGGCCTGGTCACTTGGAGCAGGACTTACGATATATTCCGTAGCTCCGGCTGTAGTTGTTAATAGAAAAAATAGTAAACAGCCAACAATCTTTTTTTTAAATTCAATGCTGGCAAACGTTAAACGTATCGTTCCCGGCTCCACTGACTATTCTCCATAGAGTTTGATCTTTCTGGGTCCCTTTTACACGTATCCCTGAAAAATGTTGTATTGATGCTTATCCTGCTTTTTTCACTCCATTCAGGATTCTCAAGTCCTGCAATGACACGTAAAAAATGTTTTTCGGATATTAAAGATCGCAAAAAATGGGTACGAAAGCCAGGCATATATAGTTTCTGTGCAAAGTCTCAAACAATCAGTGTTACAATCAGTGTTACAATCCTCAGAAAGGTTAGACAAAATTAAAGGGATTATCTAAAAACAGAAGAAGGATACTCCTAATTGAGAACATTTTTTTCAAAAAAAGAGAGATTGCGAGGATGAAATTTCATCCTCACGGACATGACTAAATCATAAATTATTTATATCTCTTTTAAAGAGCATTCAGAGAAGCTGCTTTCCGGCTCCTGCTCCGGATTTGCATTCGTAAACATCCGTGATCTTCATGATAGCCAGGGCTTTTGCAGGGAACCTGTCTCCCATGCTCTTGACTGCCTTATACATCTTTTCATAGTCTTCCCCTTCGGTTTTGATCTCAAAATCCCCTTTAATCTGGTAGCAGCCCTTCACCTCAGGTCCCCAGACATAGATCGCGCCTCTAGGGTTTTCGTCAAGGTTCAGACGGGTCTTATGGAAGTAATTGTCTGCAATCCAGATAGTTTCCCTGTCTTCCTGAAGCTTACAAAAGCCAATTGGTATTACGTTCGGTTCTCCGTTTCTGGAGGCGGTTGCAAAAGGGAAAATTTTCATTTTTGCAAAATCTTCTACCATTTCATTGCTTAATTTGACCATTTACTTCACCCCTTCGTTAGATCTGCTTTTATTTGAATAAATTCTTACACATTACCCTATCATTTATTTAGTAAGTTAGGGAGTTGGTGATGTTTAGAATTATAAACAACTAAAGAGCGACAAATATATAAAAAATTGGTTATCGGGTATAGGTGCAAAAGAAGAACACTGTTCTAAAATTCGTAAAAATTAAAGCCATTTGAAGCGCCTGGAAACAAAAATTCATTTTAAAAGGTCTGAATTTCCACAAAAATTAAATTATCATTGGAGAATATTTATAAGTATCTGTCTGAATGGATCTCCTTTTCCAAGGAGATGATATTGGTTTACTCAAATTTGGATGAAATTTTATGATTATTTTTGAAATTGAAGAAAAACCCGAAAAATTAAAAAGACTTTGATTTTGCTTGCCTTAGTTTATCCTGTTTCTATCAGCAAAACATCTTCTATATAGCATATTGTTTTTTTATATATTGTTGCCTGGATATTAGGGGTACCAGAATTATATGTATCCGCCAAAATCAGAATACCACCTGCTGATCATTGCGCTTTCTTCCTTATCCATACCGACCAATTTTTTACTGGCAGTAATGCTGCCGGAGGCGATCGCTACATGCAATGTAGTAAGTTTACGTTTTATTTGAAAATAGGTGTTAGAAACAGCTAGAGACTGTATTCTCTGCCTGGGAACTATAGTAGTAACCTTACCCAGAGCCCTTGAACTGATAAGCAGTTTATTATTCTGTATATTAAAGCCTGCATCCCGATATTGAATAAAGCCCAGCCAAACTGCCAGAGGCCACAGCAAGAGTGTGAACCAGCCATAAGGTAAGAAGAACATTGCTAATATAGTTACAAGAAATGCCGGTATAAGATTTATTAAAATATACCTTATCCGTGAACGGATAGGAAGCTGTTTGGTTTCAAGCGGGACAGCAAACTCAGGCAGGACCTGTTCTAAAAATTCCTCTACCTGTCTATGAGGGATTATCGGAAAAAGAACACTAGATTCGCCTTTTTCTTCGGCATTGCTGATACTGACTACCTGAATACTAACCATTCCAAACGGTTGACGTAGAACGTTTTCTACTACGCGTACAGCCTGGATTTTTTTAATTGGTATGGTGAGCTGCTTTTTTTCCATGAGACCGCGATTAATTTTTATATTATTATCCATACGTATGAGTTCAAAGCCTCCAAATTTAATAAAATTCCCTAACAGTGACAGAATCCAGGTAAGTAAAAATATGACTAAAACAACAAGTATAATAGTAGTGATTGTTTTGCCAGCAATCTCATTTACATAACCCCCTACAATAGTCCATATATTGAGATTGGGAAAGACCTCTTCCAATTGCGAGAATATCACAAATAAACCTACCAGTACCACCCCAATGCTGTTGGAGGTGCTGGACAGAATGAACAAATCACGGGTTGAGAGCCGGAAAATTTCTCCTGTATGTTGATCTTCTGTTTCCTGGTATTTCTGGGCTGGTATGGGTCGTTTACTTTCCAGAATATACCGGAGCTCTTCTGCCCTTTTCTTGGAAATCGCAGGCAGGACCAGTTCAGCTTTGTCCCCCCCGCCGGCTGTTTCTACCTGCAGTTTCACCAGGCCGAATATACGCTGAATTATTCCGGAAGATACCTGAACTGCTTGAACTCGTCCAAAACTAATGAATCGTTTTTTCTTAACGAATATACCGAATTCCAGATGCAGTTCATCATCCTGAATATAATATACATAACGCAGCCAGTAAACTATTATATATAACACATACAGCAGAAGTATTACAGGCAATGCAAAAAGAAACCACCGGCGAATTTCGTTTTGCCCAAATACCAGAATAATAAGTGGCAGTAAGGATTGAAACTGTTTATAAATATTACCTATCAAAAACTCCAGTATTGCTGCTGGGTGCAGGCGTTGAGGTTCATACATCTTCATCCACTACCCGGGCTAATACTGAAATCTTTTCTCGTAGTTCAGCGGCTACATCATCTGCAAGTGCAGGTATTTCATGCTCATCCGCTGCAGTTGATACAGTTACCGTAGAAATCCCAAAATGACGCATTAATGGTCCCTGTACAGTATCAACATGCTGGATGCGTACCATGGGAATTAAAGTACGAGATTTAATAAACACACCATGATAAAGATCAATCTGGTGTTCAGAAACATCGTAACGCCACGTTTTCCATAGAATATTCGGAATCACCGTGATTTTCAGTAAAGATATAAGCAGTACCAAAACTATAATAATAAATAGAATCCATCCAGGCCAGTTCCAGAGCTGCATGGCACCATAATAAGCCAGAGGAACCAGCCAATACAAAAAAGAGCCGAGCAGTCCCGACCAGCGCCAGTATGAGACCGCTTTTTCGTCTATCTGATGATCGGGAATATTTTGCAAAAAGTCCGCCTCCAAGAATAAAACCCACTTTTGTCAGGTAAACATAATAATCCTTTTTATTTTTTACCGTTATTGATTATCAGTATAGTTTGTGAATTTCTTTAATATTAATCATTTTAAACTGTTGACAATATCCTATCAAATTTAGGTTTACAGTGTAAGAATTATCAAAACCACTTTAAATATTTGACCCTTCGCTATTTTCTTGCGGGTAGTTTATATTCACTTCTTATATGTGGAGGCAAGATCTAAGTATTTCAAGTAATTTATCCGCGAAAAATCGCATTCATGAGTGATACTATTTCAAGATATACTACCACACTCGAACAGGCTAATTATCATCCAGCTCAGGAATTTTTCTACCGATTAGTCTATAGCAAAGGCTTTTTACTTTTACCTGCAGGAAAAGATACACAACAGAAAAGAGAGAAAATGTAGAAAAAAGCAGTGAGAAAACAGATGAATGTGAGAAAAATTAAAAGAATTCAATAAGTATAAAAAGAAACAAATGAAAGAAATAAGGGACAGCTATTGGAAAATCCATGAGCTGACCCCTGTAACTCTTAACAGTTCAAAACTTTATCCAGGAAATACTGGTGAATTCGAAGATCCTCGGTTAATTCCGGATGGAATGCAAAAGCCAGCACATTCCCCTGCTCTGCAGCAATAATCATGCCTTCAAGC
>DUGS01000179.1:18189-18502 GCA_013331265.1 Methanosarcina sp. | reverse complement strand
GCAGCAATAATCATGCCTTCAAGCCTGGAAAGCACCTTCACACCTGGCCCGCAGCTCACGATTCCCGGAGCCCGGATAAACACGCCCGTAAAAGGAGAATCAAGGATAGACAATTCAAGTTCCGCCTCAAAAGAATCTCTCTGCCTCCCAAAAGCGTTTCTGTTGACCCTGGTATCCATAATCCCAAGCAGCTCCTGCCCGGTCTTTTCTACCTGCCGGTCGCCTTCCTTTGCAAGCACGATCAGCCCTGCACAGGTCCCGAGGATAGGAACTCCCTTTGCAGCCGCCTCCTTAATCTCTTCTGAAATTCCCT
>DUGS01000179.1:17859-17995 GCA_013331265.1 Methanosarcina sp. | reverse complement strand
CGTAGTACTCTCCCCGCCAGGAATTACAATCCCGCTGCACTCCGGAACAATTCCTTTGTGCTTAATTTCAACTACCTCAGCCTCAGCCCCTCTCTCTGCAAGGGCTCTCCTTAAAGCATCAACATGCTCAGAAACC
>DUGS01000179.1:13733-17671 GCA_013331265.1 Methanosarcina sp. | reverse complement strand
AACCGCTCCCTGAATAGCGATTACACCAATTTTCATTAAAAACACCATTTTCCAGAATTAATCCTGTTTATTGAACCAAAAAATGTAAAAAAATTAAACTGGTTTTATCCTTACAAACCTGCAAGGATAAATCTGTTTTTAAAAATTAAATTTAGCCTCTTGAAAGAAGCTATATTATTAGATCTATTGATCAGTCCTTTTAAGCTAAACCCAATAGTAACCTGTAAATTAGTCCTCTTGAGTTTAGCTCATTGATATAACTTCTAAATTAGTCCTTCTCGAACTCGCTTAATAGTAATCCATAAATTAGTCTGCTTGAGCGAGCGCAGCGAGTGAAACGGACCGCGGGCTCCCGAATCGCAATTCGGGGATTTTACCATCCGCGTTCCTGAAGGGCTTCCTGCGCAGGGATCATGTCTGCACTGATGCCTTTCATTCCTGCACCCACACCTTTTGAGACTTCTGCGAGTTTTGCAGGGTTATCATAATTATTGACAGCTTCAACAATTGCTTTTGCCATCTTCTCGGGGTTTTCGGCTTTGAAAATTCCTGAACCGACAAAGACCCCGTCTGCACCCAGGCGCATCATAAGAGCTGCATCAGCAGGGGTTGCAACTCCACCGGCTGCAAAGTTTACCACGGGCAGGCGCTGCATTTTAGCGGTTTCAACTACAAGCTCGATAGGAGCTTCAATTTCCCTTGCAACCATTATAAGTTCTTCTTTGGTCTTACCTGCAAGAGCGCGGATTTCGCCCTGAATCTGCTTCATGTGTTTTACTGCCTGGCTGACATCGCCTGTCCCGGCTTCTCCCTTTGTTCGGATCATGGCTGCGCCTTCGTTAATCCTGCGGAGGGCTTCTCCAAGGTTCCTTGCTCCGCAGACAAAAGGCACGGTAAACTGTGTTTTGTCTATATGGAAGAAGGGATCTGCAGGAGTAAGGACTTCGGATTCATCTACCATGTCAACGCCGAGCGCTTCAAGAATTTCGGCTTCGACAAAGTGTCCTATCCTTGCTTTTGCCATAACAGGGATGGTAACCGTATCAATGATCTGCTGTACGATTTCGGGGTCTGCCATACGGGCAACCCCGCCTGCCTTTCTGATATCTGCAGGGACAGCCTGAAGGGCCATAACAGCAACTGCTCCGGCTTCTTCTGCGATCCTGGCCTGTTCGGGAGTTGTCACGTCCATGATCACACCTCCCTTCTGCATCCGTGCAAAGCCCCGCTTGATAAGTTCGGTCCCATGTCTCAATTTTTCAAAGTCCATGAATGTCTTCCTCGTTGTTTTGATCAAATTTGTAAGATTTACCGTGTGAAATCTTTTCCATAGGTGAAACGGCCATTAAGTCCTTTCCACCAGTTACAACCAGCAGGTTGCGATTTTCAGTTCGCTGTTTCTCCAGTGAATTGTGAATACGCTCAATAGTAAAAGGCATTATTTAAGCTATTCCTTAATTATACAGCACAGGTTAAATTAACTTATGAAGATTTAAAATTTTTTACATTTTTATACTGGAGGTTAACATTTTAACTGTCTTTTTTCTCTGACTATTTACACAGGCTAGATTCTGAAAACCTGACACAGTTTTTTCAGCTCATTGTATTTTCACAATGAAATTTTCAACAAGATCCTGCTATCTAAGAAATAATGTGATTTTAACCTTACCAGGTCTATTCCTTAAAGGTTCTTCTATACAGGCCGAGTTTCATACAGACGCCTGCAGAAATCCAGATGGTAAACGCAGGGACAAAGGATTTTAAAAATTCGATAAGCGTATTTCCAGGATAACCTGCCGTGCCGATAGCATCAAACCCTATGCTGAGAACAAGGCTGGATAACCCGAATATTATGAGTGTTATAAATACCCTGAGAGCCCTCTGCCCCGTACTTCCGGCATCTTCCGGGAGCCCATTTCTTATTATTAGAAGGTATGCTGCGTTTGTGCCAAGGAAAAAACCTGCTACTTCACCGCTTATAAGGGACAGAAATAAAAGAATGATAGGAACGACAAACATAGTAGAGTAAAAAAAGAGATTTTTTTGCCGGAAAGATAGTTCAAAATTCTCTTTTTTGAAGAAATCTTCATTCAACGGGCTTTTAAGGAAATATGTAAAAGCTATCAGAAGAATTAGACCCAGAGTAGCTCCTCCAAGCACATCCCCTAAAAAATGCCTTCCAAGATACATTCTTGAAAAAGCCATGAGAAGCACAACTCCAGGAGCCAGCCTGCTAATAAGCCTGCTATTGAAGACCTTGGAAACCCCACCCCAGAGTGCAGTGGTGAGTGCAACATGCCCTGAAGGAAAACCAAAAGGAGAATCGAGAAATGCCTTCTGGAAGCGAAATGCCCCAAGGATCTCCCTGTCAGGAAGCTTAAAAAAGCCTGCATCCCCGTTTCCGTTAAAAGGAGATGTATTTTCTATTCCATCCTCAAGGTTGAGTACCCTGCTGTCTACAAAATCCGGCCTTGGGAAAGCAATCAATGCCTTAAAGACCTCGGTAAAGAGAGCAGTCCATAGCAGCAGCTGGAACAGAAGAAAACCTTTTTTAAAATTAATCCCGAAGGAGGCGGTAATTACTATGCCTGCAAAAAAAGCGGCAGAGCCCATTGAGGTTATCATAACCATGAGAAAAGTGAACCATTCGGTTCCAAGAGACTGGAGGTAAAGTATGGGTTCTGTCTGGAACAAGGGATTGAACTCCTGATAAAACGTTTATTGGCAGAAATATACCGCCTCTGCCCAGAAGCCGGGAACCTGTAAAAACTTTGTCTTATTTATACTTCTTCCCTTAAGAGAGCTTCTCCAGGGCATCCTTCAAACGGGTATCACAGCCACTGTACTGGATTGTGATAAAAAACCGCATTTTAAAGACCTTTTTTTATATCTTCCCGGATCTGTGCTCTTTTACTCCTGTTATTTTCGGTTTTGGTCCTCTATTCGGATTATCATACTTCTTCCTTTCGATTCTTTTTCCCTTTTTAACTCGCACTTATTCCCGGTTGATTGCAGGATAAAGAAAAAAGGAGGAAAGATCAAAAAGGGCCTAAAAAGAAGAAAAAGAAAAAAATAAATGCAAAGAAAATTAAATAAAATCAGTGGAGATCCTGGCGGACTTCTTTCCAGTTCTTCCCTGCACAGATACTTTTTGCGATTTTTACTGCGTCAAGAGGAGTTTTTCCATATATAGAGTTACAGAAGGTCTCAACAAAACGCCTGTCTACGGCAGCTCCTCCACAGGCTACAGGGACGTCTTCTGATTCCAGAACCTCTGCAAGGACTTTAAGACCGTCTTTAGTTGTGCTCATAAGGGTTGTTCCGACAACAAGGTCAGCATTTGCTGCTTTTACGGCTCTAACGGCTGTTTCAACTGTTATGTCATTTCCAAGATCAATTACCTCGAAACCATTTGCCCTGAGAATCGCAGCTACAATATTCTTGCCTATATCATGCAGATCTCCTTCAATAACGAGGGATACCACCTTTCCCTCAAAATGGATCTCCCCTATCCTTTCCTGGCAGAGCTTCACTCCTCCGATGAGAGCTTCATTTGCCAGCAGGATTTCAGGCATATAGCTCTCTCCAATGTCATAAAGCTCACACACAGTCTGAACTCCGGGCATAAGGGCATTTAATACAAGGTCTGTTGGATCTGTTCCTTTTTTGAGCAGGGCAGCTGTGAGTCTTACTGTTTCAGCACTGTCTCCCTCAATCACTGCTTCTGTCAGGGCTGTATATTCGGGATCTTTCGGCTTGCTCTGATCCTTAATACGGCTGGCAGTGTTCACTTCCCTGTTCCTGTCTCCAAAATCCACCCCGATGCCGATCATGATCCCTTCATCAATGAGTTTTTTGAATTTCGCAGGCTCTTTTTCTTTCATCTCGAAGATCTTCTGGACTGCGATGTCAACGTGCCTGATCATTCCTGCATCCCT
>DUGS01000179.1:13277-13566 GCA_013331265.1 Methanosarcina sp. | reverse complement strand
TGATCATTCCTGCATCCCTCCCAGGACGTTTTCTTTCATGTTTCTTCCAATGCCAATTCCAATCTGCCTTATGAGATCTTCCACGTCGTCATACTTAGGAATTGGAGTTTCTTTGCAGGCCCTGACATATGCCCTGAGGTTTTCAAGGGGGGTTCCATATGAGACTCCACATGCAGTCCCGATAATATCAGTTCCCTGCAGGATGCATTCCCGGGTCCTGTTATAGACCTGTTCGGGGGTTCCGTTTGGCATCAGGTCTATGACGTCCAGGCTTCCGAGAATGGACATC
>DUGS01000179.1:0-13092 GCA_013331265.1 Methanosarcina sp. | reverse complement strand
CAGGCTTCCGAGAATGGACATCTCGTTACCCATTACCTGACGGCAGTACCAGACCGGAACGGTATCAAAGGAGAAGCAGTCAATTCCGCTCTGCTTGATGTAAGGCAGGAGTTTACTGGCATCTCCGCAGATATGCAGGATCTGGGGACAGCTGATTTCCTTTGCCAGTCTTTTGTGGGCAGGGAGTACAAATTCTCGGTATGTTTCCGCAGAAATAAGACTGCTGGAAGCCAGAGGATCAGCAAGGAAGAGGATATGCGCCCCGTAAGCAGCCTGCAGCTTCCCGTAAACTACTATAAAATCTGTTGCTACCTCAATGAAGGCACGGGCTTTTTCTGGATCAGTCTTTGTCCACCGGGCCATGTTTTCAACGCCTGCTATATGACCTGCTACCGTAAAAGGGGCAGTGAGTAAGGGGATAATAGGGAGCATCCCATCGTAGCGTTTCCTCAATTTGTCGATTGCTCCAAGAACTACCGGAATCCTTCCGGTTTCTTCCAGGTTATCGGGCCATGTCACATCTGCGGGGCTCGTATAAGCCGGTCCGGTCACCGGAGGTCTATCCGGCTTATCCCAGTCAAGTTTGCACCCCAGAACTTCAGCTTCGAGAGAAATGTCAAATTGGGGACGTGCTGCCTCAATGCCGCAAACTTCATAGGGGGCAGCTGCAAGATCTGCCATCATCTTGCTGTCAAAATGGGCTTTTGGCCAGGAAGCATTGCAGATCTTCATCAGTTCGGCTGTGGTCTGAGCCAGAGGGTTTGCAGGGGGTACATAATCGACCCTCCCTCCGAGCACTGCTGCCAGAGCTCTTCTGGTTGGAGTCATTTCGCATACCATGTTTATGTCTCCTTTTTAATTTACATTTTAATATTATAATCTATACAATTATTAATATATTAATATAGTTATAATTAATTTTCAGATCACTAACTAAGCATTTTCTTTGAACGAAAACCATAGGGTTAAAGGAGTAGTGATCTGCCGTCAGATAGAAACCTGACATGTTCCGTTTTTACGATTCCTTTTGCGAATTCCTTTTCCATCTTATGGAAGAGGATACAAAACTAAATCGTTATTTTGCAAAAGTTCACGACTTTAACGGTTACTTATTATACTATGTTCATTTGAGTATTTAAACTGGATATATTTTGATAAATGTAGAAAAACAAATATACATCTAAAATAGGGATTGTTTTCTTTTTGAAAGGATTTCTCTTTTAAGTTTATATCTTCTGATATATAATTGTCACATATTTATATTAGAATCAATAAATTGAATATGATTGGAATGACAGGAAAATGTCATATTCTGGAATCAGACTATTCTGGAATCAGACTTATGAGAGAACGATGTTTTCCGGTAAAGAGATTAAATGAGGAGTTATATGAATCGAACTAAACTACTAATCGTGCTTTTTGTTCTGGCAGTCTTTCTCAGCGCTTCAGGCTGCACGGGGTCTTCGGACTCAGACGACATGCCAGAAGGACCTGATTCTCCTGAGCCTCTCCCAACCGGGCCGGAAGCTGACGGAGGCATAGAATACGAAATTGGGAACAATTTCCTTGCTTCTGAGTATCAGAGTATGAACCTCTGAAACTAAGGAGTATGCAGGTTAAATCCAGAAATGTTGATCCTGAAAAAATGGGCCTCACGGTTTTTGTGCGGGAAACAGTATACCATGCTTTTCCTGCCCTATATCGAGGAATTTAAATCTGGAGTTGCCTGGCATAGTTTTTCCTTTTACAGGTCGAGACTGAGATACGGCCTGATGAGCCGGCAGCCTTATAGACCAGCTTGAAGACCTGAAACTTATCATCCATGGGGCCGAAGGTGAGGCAAGTAATGCCAGACATTTGTAGATGCGCAGGTGAACTGGATGCAGCTGACAAATACTTTGAGCTGAAAGTTTACCAGGGCGAACCTCACTGCCTCATGAAATGATTGATTTCTTTAACAGGACTCTAAATAACCCGGCACTGGAGAATTCATTTCAGTGACCTTACTTAAGAAGCCTTCTTGGAGCTGTTATCTCAGAGACCTGAGAGAATCCTCAACCTCATCTATTCATTTTATTTTTATAAACATAATAATTCTCTATATTTCTATGAAAATTTACTTTTTTCTGGAAAAATCAAGATTTATATATTACTTCAGGTAGGATTTTTCCGGAAAATATTGCATATTCAGAATAGAATTAGTTTAGATAGATAAAAATAACTTTGCAACTCCCGAATACGGTTTTTCAAAAAACAAATATATCTTTAATTCTTATAATTAAATAAAAACTCTTTTTTCCAGGACCACAGTTTATGGTAAATACACTTTCTCACTTGGGGATAGGTATTCTCATTGCCTTAGCTTTAGGCCTTAGAGGAAAGAAACTAAAGATAGTGTCTTTTCTTTCCGTACTCCCTGATCTGGATATTATTCCATACTCGATATTTATCTCTGTTAGCAACAGCCTCGCCCATGAGACCAGAAACCAGTTTTTTTACCTTTTTGGGCACAGAGAGTTCATGCATTCAATTCTTTTCATCTCTCTGGTCACACTTTTAATATGGGTTAAGACCAGAGACTGGATTTTTACTGTTGTAGGTTTTCAATCCATTTTATCCCATGTTTACCTGGATTATATAACGACCTGGAAAATGCGGCCTTTTTATCCGTTCAGCACAGAAGCATCCATAATTGGAGCATTCTATTTTTATGACCCTCTATTAAATCTGCTTCCACTCCTCCCCCTTTTTATTTTAATACTGGTAAGTTTGAAGCAAAGAGGGATATTGAATGGCAAATTCAACAACTTCTATAGTTTTATGAATAGGAGCGATGACAAACTCTATGCCTCCCTGCTTCTTGTGCTTCTGCTCTGGCTTACTTTAATTCCGGTTTCAAAGGCCCTTCTGATAAACCACATATCAGGAACAGAAGAAGCCCAGATAAGTTATCAGAATACTTATCCCGAATCTGCGAACAGATTCCTGACCGCATACTCATTTAATTCTACTCATTATAAAGTTATGAAAATCAGCTATCTTTCAGGAACTGAAAAAAGCAAGTACATTGAAAAAGTCTCGATAAATGGAAGCATTCCTGATGCCCCTGTCTATATTGAAAGAGCTAAGAAACTCTATAGTTCAGGCGTTCCCCAGGAAATTGATTACCCGGTTTATGAAGTATCTAAAGATGGGGGCTTTGTAACGGTGACTCTGAGTGATGCAAGAAACCCGTATGTTGAAAACTGGGCTTATTTTAAATCGGTTTACAGATTTATTTTTAATGAAGAAAGCGGAGAATATCAGGTTTATGCAAGTGTTCAGGGAGATGGTGAAGAGAAACTTGGCAAAAACTGGTTTAAATAATAATGTTAATATAATTCTTTGCCAGATGACTCCTTTTCCGGACGATGATTTTTCGACCTTTGATCCACTAAAAACGCACAGTCAATAAACACGCTGATAACGGCACGAAATATAAATTCATGGTAGATTTATGGTAAATACACTTTCTCATATTGGAATCGGCCTGCTTCTTGCCCATGCCCTGGGCTTAAAAGGGAAGAAGAAGCTTGGTCTTGTCCTCCTTTCTATAATCCCTGACCTCGACTATTTCACTTATTCGCTTTTTACCCTCATCAGCGGGGGCGTAAGCCACGAGGCACGAAACCAGCTTTTCTATCTGCTGGGACACAGAGAGTTTACGCATTCGGTTTTTTTTGCTTTTCTTGTCGCACTTCTGGTCTGGTTCAGAACTAAAGACAGGGCTTTTACATTTGGAGGGTTTCAGGCGGTTTTCCTGCACATACTCCTGGATTACACTACGATTGCGAAAATGCGTCCCTTCTATCCGTTCAGCACAAACGAGTCTGCTCTTAGAGCCCTTTATCCCTTCGACCCCGTGATAAATGTCATACCTCTGCTGCCTGTCTTCATTGTGGCTGCGGAATATATGAAAAACAGGGGTAAATGGAGTTTTAACAGGGGTAAATGGAGCACTAAAAACAGAGATACATTAAACAGAAAATTAAGCGGGCTGAAAAAATTAAATTGGCTTAACGAGTTCCATGGTTTTGTGAACAGGAATGAGGGCAAATTCTATGCCTCTTTTATTATAGTCCTCCTTGTCTGGACCACAGTATTCCCTGTTGCAAAAGTCCTTCTGGTAGACAGCATCTCCAGAGAGGAAGAAACTAATATCAGTTACAATGATACATATCCGGTATCGATCGGCAAATTCCTGGCAGCGTATCAGTATGATGATGCCCGGTATAAACTCCTGAAAGTCAGCTACTGGTCAGGAGTCGAAAAAAGCTTTTACATCGACAAGGTAACCGTCTCCGGAGACGTCCCGGATGCATCTGCATATGCTGAAAGAGCCGGGAGACTCTACAGTAATTCTGTGCCTCAAGCTATTGATTTCCCTGTTTATTCGGTTTCCGAAGAAAACGGGCTCGTAACCGTAATTTTGAGTGATGCCAGAAATCCGTATGTTAAAAATTGGCCTTATTTTGATACGGTTTACAGGTTTGTTTTTGACAGGAAAAACGGAGAATATGAGGTATATGAGAGCCACTACGGAAGAGCAGAAAAGAAGCTTGACAGGAACTATTTTGAGTGATTTCGGGAAATAAGATTTCGGGAAATAAGATTTCAGGAACTAAAATCGTTTCAAAAAAATAGTGCCATTTCCTATTACATCTCATCCAAAAAAGTTAATCGGGATAGCATAATTATGCTTAAAAAACACAATTATGCTGAAAAAGTACTTTCCGATTATTTCTGAATTTTTTTGAAGTACTTGTCAAGTTCTTCCCAATTGATTATATTCCAGAACCCTTCTATGAATTTGCCCCTATCATTCTTGTAATCAATATAGTAGGCGTGTTCCCAGACATCCAGGTCCATAATGATAGGGAAATAAGGGATCAGGTTTACATTATGCTTTTCGATCTGCATTATCCCAAGCCTTTTGGTGTCATTGCAGAAAGTTAAGGCTGCCCAGCCTGAGCCCTCTACACTTGATGCGACCTGGGAAAATTCTTTTTTAAACCTTTCAAAACTCCCGAAATCCTCTTTGATCGCATCAGCTAATTCGCCGACAGGCTCTTTGCTCGCATTGCTTGCAGGCGTCATCTCCCGCCAGAAATAATCGTGAAGGACATGCCCGCCCAGGTTGAAAGACACGGCTTTAGCAACTGCCTTATAATCAAAATCAGTTCCTTCTTTCCTTGCTTTGTCCATCATTTCCAGCAGGGAATTTACATTGGTCACATAAGCTTGATGGTGTTTGTCGTGGTGTATACGCAGCTGTTCTTCGGAAATATAAGGTGCCAGGTCTGCATATCCGTACTTCAATGGTGGTAATTTGTATAACTCTTTAGCCATGTTATCCTACCCTCTTTTTACGATCGACCGGCTTTGCAAAATCCGTTCAGGGGTCTCGAGGTGCTGTGTGTACAATTGCCTGTATTTCCCTGTACTTCCAGCTCAAGAAATCCCTTTTTCAAATTCTGCTAACCAATCTTCCCCTTAACCGTTTAACAGAGATTCATCTTTTAAATCACTCTGCACCGTTTCTTCAAATACGCATCAAACCGCCATCAGGCAATTAAAAATGCAGAATAAAGATGCAGAATAAAATGTAAATTTAGATTAAATTAGATTCAGGATATAGTTATACCTCGAAGCTATTTAAAGGTAAAAGATAAAACTTATGTGATATTTTTGTAAAAGAAGATATGGGAATTCAGCAAAATGATTGTGATACAAAGTACAGGTGTAAAAAATCGTCTCGATACAAAATATTGTGATACTAAGATAGTTGTAATTATCAAGAATTAAAAACAAATTCGTTCAGGGATATGAAAATTAAAAAATAAAAATAATGGCATATTCAGGGATAAAACAAATGGTAAACACACTTTCCCATCTTGGAATCGGTTTCCTGATCACTCTCGCTCTCAGCTTCAAAGGAAAAAAGCGAAATACTGTGGCATTCCTGTCAATCCTCCCCGACCTGGACTTTATTCCATACATCTTTTTTTCCCTTCTCGGCGGCGGTGTAAGCCACGAGACCAGAAACCAGCTATTCTACCTCCTGGGCCATAGGGAGTTCATGCATTCCATCCTTTTTATCCTGCTTGTAACGCTTTTTATCTCGCTTAAAACAAAAGACCGCCTGTTAACAGCCGCCGGGTTTGCAGCCATATTTTCCCATGTCTACCTTGATTATGCCACAAGCTGGAAAATGCGCCCCCTCTACCCGTTCAGTACCGAGACATCCATCATGGGGGCAGTCTACTTTTTCGATCCTCTGGCAAACCTCCTGCCCTTGCTGCCCCTCTTTATCGTATTTGCAGGATATATGAAAAGCCGGGGCAGGTGGAACGGAAAATTCAACAACTTCTGTACTTTTGTTACCAATAACCGGCACAGCCTCTACAGGACGCTTGTAGTTGTGCTTCTGGTCTGGCTTACAGTCCTGCCGGTGGCAAAACTTTTCCTTGTCAACCAGATTTCCGAAGCCGAAGGAATGAGAATAAGCTATCAGGGAACCTATCCGGTTTCGCCCGGAAGATTCCTGGCTGCATATGAGTATAACAATACGCATTTCAAGATTATGGAAATCAGCTATCTTTCAGGCGTCGAGAGAAGCGATTTTATCGAGAAAGTTAACTCAACAGGCAGCGTTCCCGATGCGTCTGCTTGCGCCGAAAGAGCCGGAAAACTCTACAGCACCGCCCTTCCACAAGAAATCGATTATCCTGTCTATTCGGTTTCTGAAAACGAAGATAACGGTTCTGTTATTGTCCTGCTGAGCGATGCAAGAAACCCGTATGTTGAAAACTGGGCGTATTTCAGGACAGTTTACAGGTTTGTTTTTGATGAGGAAAGCGGGGAGTATGAGGCTTATGCGAGTGAGCAGGAGGAGAGGGAGAGGAAGTTGGAGGAGAATTATTTTGGGTGAGATTACTATACTCGATGTTATTCCAGATAGTAATCGTTTTAAGCTTATTGGCCACGAAATTTGGATAAAACCTAAAATCCAAGAAGCTGATAAATTAATCCCTCTTAATCTTGTTTTAGTTTTAGAGTCTTTTGTTTTTGTCTTTTTTCACAACTCGCCGCCTGCTTCGCAGTCGTATGGCTGCCCTGTTTTTAAGAAACATCGAAACTCAAAACCAGCCCTGAATACGAAAAATCCGTAAAAAACAGGTTTAAAATAAGTAACCGAAACTCGATGTAAAAGAGATTGAATATTCGTATAAAAAAGGAAAAAGTAATGGCTTTAATTTGCCATCTCGTTACTTTACTATAACAAATCTTTGTTGCATTTGAGTAGGTTCCAGTATTTCAAGAGGGTGAGAGAACTTCACACTATGGAAAATAATTTTGCCTTCACCTTCCTCGACTGCAACAAACTTGAACTTGCTGGTTCCCCCGCTTCCTTGTTTGACAGGTTTGTCGGCTATATATGATGACTCTACAAAATAAACGCAAGTTGGCATCTCTGACAGTAAGCAACTGTATCCAGTCGTAGGGTTAGAAGGGATTGAGATTTCAAATATATCCCCAACTTTTGCATTAATTGGCGGCAATAAATCCACTTTTTGCATTCTTCTATTCCTCCTTTATGTTAAACTCTCTCACCGGTATTTGAAAAAATTACGGTATGTTAAAAACTCTTACAAATTTGTCCCAGAGATTGAGTTAAAAGTTAGAATGTGAATACAAGCATATATAACTTTTTAACATTTGATTTTAATTTATAATGTAATAGATGATACTTGAGTTTCTTTAAAAATATTATGTATAATGTTGATATGAATAAGGTAATATTGAATCGTCCAACTTTTCTTTTTATTTTACCTGCGAACGCTGAAAGCAGCGTATATTGCCCTGTTTTTAAGAAAAATTGAAACTCAAACCGGCCCTGAATAATGAAAATCCGTAAAAATCAACGGACTATAAAAAATTAGAAATTCATTTTTAAACCTTACATTGCAATTTCACATCAATATATAAACACTAGTAAAATGCCAAAGAAAGCTATATAAACAAACGTTCAAGTCAACAGCAAAAGTGAAGAAAACAATCTTCTCAAGTAACATTTTCAGCCTGAACCCGCCTTAAATTCAGAAATCCTGTAAAACAAGCCGGTATCCGGTCTTTCAAAAATCTGCTTAAAAAACGCCCGCCTCAAAAATAAGTCCACCACCCGGCTCTCCCTCCTGACTCAAAACCCGCCGCCGGAAATATTCATAAAATTGATCACTCCGGCGGAAACTGGTTGATTCTCATATGAAATAAATCTGGGTTTTGAACGTAGGAGTCTATCCAGGTATTCTTGTCAAAACGGTCCGAGTTAGAAAATTCCTGAAAAAATTTACGTATTGGTTTGAGGAAGCCTGATTATACAGGCTTATTCACAAGCTTCTTTCAGTTTTGCATTAATCTCCTCAGCTTTTGCAAGGTATTGAGCAGCTTCTTCAGATTTGCCCATTTTTTCAAGCACACTTGAATATTTATCCAGGATCATGGAGGAACGGCTCAGATAATCAAAGTCCTCCGGATCGGTTTCAAGCAGTTTTTCATTCAAATTCATTGCTTTTTCGAGGGCTTCCTTTGCTTTTTCCAGATCCTTCTGGGCCCGGAATGTAATTCCCATCTGATAGAATGTGCCTTCAAGAACAGTTAAATAATTCAGATCTTCGGGTTTTTTTCGTGCAATTTTTCGCGGATTGCAAGGGAAAGCTTGAACTCTTCAATCGCCTCCTCATACAATTCATTCTCCCTTAAGGCGATTCCCATCTTTTCAGCAAGTTCGGCAATCAATTCCTGATCTCCTATTGTTTCCGGCTTGACTGCATGAAGTTTTTTCTCAGCTTTTTGAGGGTCGATCCCAGAATATAAAGACCAACTGTAAACCTTTGCAAAAATTCCGGATCATCAGAAGATTCTTCCAATAATTTTTCAAGAATATCAAGAGCCAGCCTGTGGTAATGGGATTCCTGCTCAATATCGCCCTTTTCAGAGTAAAGAAGTGCAAGGCTGGCGTAAGTTGCCGCAAGTTCTTTCGTATATTCCCTGTCTTCAGGGTCCAGTTCAAGCATGCGCTGCTGGAATGAAAGCAGTTTGCTGTACATCTCAACTGCCTTCTCATACTCCTTCTGGTTTTTGAACACTGTAATTAAGTTGTTGAGGACTGTCTTTAACCCTGAATAATGTATCTCCTCATCCGGTTCCAGCTCGAAATTGTTTTCAAGCACGGACAGAGCATCCTCAAAATATTTCTGTGCTTTTTCGGGGTCTTCATCAAGATAGAGATTTCCTATATTAGCCTGTATCTGGGCCTTAGTACTCGGTAAGCTGCAAATAGTTGATATCTTCATCTTCTTCCAGAACGATTCCGGGAAAAACACCTCTGACGAGACAATTGTTTTAATGGTGAAGGTTTATTAAAAAAATAGGTTATGAAAGGGTAATTACTGAAAAAGAATTAGCAGAAGTATTTACTGAATTTAGTTAAAAAAGCAAGTCAAATGATTACTATTACGAATAATGTATTCTAAATGGTATATATAATTAGATGTAATATATAACCTATATTCATTGAAGTTGAGATCTGGATATTCCGATCTCAAACCGAAAATGAGTATGCGAAATAGGAAAACTGGTGTAAGGCAGCTTGTAGAAAATAGTAAGAGATAAGAGAAGTGTCATAAGTGAATTTGAGGAGTAACTCCCTCCGCCGCTGCAATAAGTAAAATAACCTGCCTTCCACCTCCCTTCAAGACTGAGATAAGATGCCGGAAACAAATCCCCAATAAGCTAATTCCGGCAGGAAATTCGAGTGAAGGATCATTTCCCTTCACTCATTTCTGTTATTCAGTATTCCTCTTCGTCTTCTTTGTCTTCTTTGTCTTCTTTGTCTTCTTCGTCTTCTTTGTCTTCTGTCTCTTCTACTTCTTCTTCCTCGGATTCGTCGAAGTCTTCGAATTCATCGAGATCTTCAACGTCGTCCTCTTCAGCCTCTGTTTCAGATCCTGTTTCTTTTGCTTTTCTGGAGAGGGCGGTTAGTTTTAGTTTTTCGTCTTCTTTTCCGTTTTTGATCCTGGCCATGCCGCCGACTTTGTCCCCGGGTTTGAGATTCATAACCCGTACACCCTGGGTGTTTCTGCCCTGGATTGAGATGTCTTTTGCAGGGATGCGGATTATAATGCCTTCTGCACTCGTGAACATGAGTTCATCGTCTTCAGCTACGGATTTAACTTTTGAGACAAAACCGTTCCTGAGGTTTGTGACGATTGTGATCACACCTTTTCCACCGCGGCGGTGAGCAGGGTACTGAGAGTATTCCGTCCTTTTGCCAAAGCCGTTTTCGGTCACTGTCAGGAGGGTTGTGGTCTCATCGACCAGGTCCAGGCTGACTACCTCATCATCTGGTCCGTCAAGAGTCATACCGCGGACTCCTCTTGCAGTCCTTCCCATGGGGCGTACGTCTCCTTCAGAAAAGCGGATAGCTTTGCCTTTCTTTGAGACCATCACAATTTCTTTTTTTCCGTCAGTAAGGAGGACATTTACAAGTTCGTCCCCTTCGTCCAGGCTGACTGCAATGATTCCTGCTCTTCTCGGGTTCTTGAACTCGGAGAGAGGTGTCTTCTTGACCGTGCCTGCCCTTGTTGCCATAAAGAGATACCTGTCTTCGGCAAACTCTTCCACAGAAATTGTGGCATTGACAGCTTCTCCTTCCTGCAGCTCAAGCAGGTTTACTATGGCTTTGCCTCTTGACTGGCGGGAGCCTTCAGGGATCTCATAGACCTTCTGCCAGTAGAGCCTTCCCATGTTTGTGAAGAAGAGGATATAATTGTGTGTTGACGAAACGAAGAGATTTTCAACAAAATCTTCTTCCTTCGTTTCCATGCCGATAATTCCCCTGCCTCCGCGGCGCTGCATGGTATAGGTGGAAAGCGGAATGCGCTTAATGTAGCCGCTGTTTGTGATCGTGACCACAACATCCTGTTCAGGGATCAGGTCTTCATCAGTAACATCTTCCGTGTACTGCACAATTTTTGTCCTGCGGGCATCCCCATACTTTTCTTTGAGCTCAAGGAGTTCGGTCCTGATAATTTCATACTTTAGCTCGTCGCTTGCAAGGATCTTTCTGAGCTCATCGATCAGTTTTATAAGGGCTTCAAGTTCCTCAAGGATTTTCCTGGTCTCAAGCCCTGTCAGGCGCTGCAGGCGCATGTCCAGGATAGCCTTTGCCTGAACCTCGTCAAGGCCGAAGTTATCCATTAAACCCTGCCTGGCTTCATCGGCATTTGCAGAGCCTTTAATGAGGGCAACCACAGCATCTATGTTGTCAAGGGCGATCTTTAAGCCTTCAAGGATATGGGCTCTTTCTTCACTCTTCTTCAGGTCATAGAGTGTCCTCTTCTGGACGACTTCCATCCTGTATTCCAGGTAGATCTCAAGAAGCTGTTTCAGGTTCAGCTCTTTTGGCTTTCCGTCCACAAGTGCAAGGTTGATGACCCCAAAAGTGGTTGCCATCTGCGTATGCTTATAGAGCTGGTTCAGGACAACCCTGGGGTTTGTGCCCTTCGAAAGCTCGATCACAACCCTTATTCCTTCCCTGTCAGACTCATCCCGCAGGTCTGAAATTCCGTTAATTACTTTTTCCCGTACAAGCTGGGCGATGTTTTCAATCAGTCTTGCCTTGTTCACCTGGTATGGGAGTTCGGTTACAATGATCTGCTGCCTGTCTTTTTTAAGCTCCTGAATTTCGGCAACCGCCCTGATCCTTACAGGTCCCCTTCCTGTCATGTATGCGGACCTTATGCCTGCTGTCCCCAGGATGTGTGCACCCGTAGGAAAATCCGGCCCTTTTATCACGGTCATCAGTTCTGAAATCTGAGCTTCGGGGTTCTCGATAAGCATCAGGGTCCCGTCAATGACCTCACTGATATTGTGAGGCGGCATGTTCGTTGCCATTCCGACGGCAATACCTGTTGAACCATTGATAAGGAGGTTTGGAAGCTTTGCAGGGAGGACTTCAGGCTCTTCTAAGGACCCATCATAGTTGGGCCTGAAAGGAACGGTTTCCTTTTCAATGTCAACCAGCATCTCCTTTGCAATCCGGTCCATACGGACTTCAGTGTATCGCATGGCTGCAGCCGAGTCTCCATCTATTGACCCGAAGTTACCCTGTCCGTCAATCAAAGGATACCTGAGCGAAAAGTCCTGAACCATGCGCACTATACTGTCATAAACTGCAGTATCTCCGTGAGGGTGGTACTTACCTAGCACGTCTCCCACAATACGTGCGGATTTTTTGTAGGGCTTATCGTGGGTAATCCCTGACTCATTCATGGAGAAAAGAATCCTGCGGTGGACAGGTTTTAAGCCATCACGGGCATCCGGGAGAGCCCTTCCGACGATTACGCTCATTGCATAATTAATGTAGGAACGTTTCATCTCATCGTCAATAAGGATAGGGGTAATACCTGCTCTTACTGGTTCCTCGTCATCAGGGCCTTCAGGGGTAGTGTCAGTCCCGGTTTCTTCTTCTAATTCCGATTCTTCATCCTGATTTTTAGTCGTGTCATCCGCAATAAGTGTTGCCTGGTATGATTTCTTCATTTCTGCTTCGGATTTGTTTTTATCGTCACGTTCTGCCATTATTCACCACCTCATATATCCAGGTCCACAACCTCTTTTGCATGTGTTTCGATGAAGTTTCTGCGCGGTTCAACCTCGTCTCCCATAAGGACACGGAAGATCTCGTCAGCGCGGATTGCATCTTCCAGAGTGACCTGCAAAAGGGTCCGGCTCTCCGGGTTCATGGTGGTTTCCCAGAGCTGCTCGGGGTTCATCTCACCCAGGCCCTTGTACCTCTGAATGACCGGCTTGGCCATGCCTGCTACCAGCTCGTTCAGCTGCTCATCGCTATAGGCATAATTGGCCTGCTTTCCCTTCTTGACCAGATATAGGGGGGGCTGGGCGATGAACACATAGCCAGCATCGATCAGGGGCCTCATGTAACGGTAGAAGAAGGTGAGCAGGAGGGTGCGGATGTGCGAGCCGTCC
>DUGS01000032.1:18642-20026 GCA_013331265.1 Methanosarcina sp. | reverse complement strand
ACTTTAGGCATACATCCATATATATATTTTTTACCTAAATAAATGATACTATGTTAGAGATGACGGGCTGTATCCCGCCATTAAAATGACGGGGATTAGCCCTTATTTGCTCCTAAAAGTATTAGAAATTTTTGAGGGCATGCATGTATAAGGAAGAGTTCCTGCACCTTGATATGCCTGATCTGCGAATTTTTCAATTATTTATAGCTCTTTCCACCAATTCCATTTGTCCTATGCGGTCTTCTCCCCATTTCTGTTTTGTTTCTTCACTCCAGTGAAGTCTGTCCTCTCCTATCATAGATTTTGGAATTGTGAAAACCTTTGCTCTCGTATTTTTGGGGGTGTTGCATCTTAACCATTTATACTGGTCTATATCAGCATCATATACCAGACAATAATGAAGTTTAAAAGCGCTTGGAATCTCTGAGGACTTATAGTAAACCTGCTTGAGGTCTTCTTTTAGTTCCTTCCCCTGTTTCCGATTTTTACTGGTTATTTTCATTTCTTCTTTTCTTATATCTTCCAAAAATCTTAAACTTCTTTCTACTTCACTTTTAAATATAATCATATGCCACCTTAGAGACAGTGGATAATTTTTTCGTAGAAGTTCTTTTAATTCGACTATTAAAGCAGAGTCATCTGTCGTGTTTTCAATTTCTTTCATTACTTCTTTCATTCTTTTTAGATTCGCCCTCTGTCTTGCTTCACTTGTTACCATAGCTATCTCCAACATTTTAATTATAGTTTAACTGTATATATAACACTACGTTCTTAAATTTTTTCATTTGTTTAGGCAGAAAGAATCCAGATTTCCAGAAACAGGTAACACTGGAAAAGAAGAAAAGAAGCTTAATGAAGTATAGAGTGTTATCAGAATCTTTGCAAATAAATATACGGTTGGGGACTAAAGAACCCTTGCCGGAAAGCCAATTTTGCAGAATATATCAGTACTTGCGGACGAAGGTTAAGCAATCCCGGTGTTATACTTGTACCCCCATCCAGTGGAACCCTTTCCTAAGTGACAGTTCCCACGAATAAATTCGCAGGCATCTATGGTATTTCAACCAATGCTATACTGCCTTAGAGCAACTATTTATTCGTGTCTCGCTTCCATCGTTTCAAGTTTTACGTATGGAACTTCTCCATACAAAACGTTATCAATAAATATATTATGGGAGATATGACGGCTATATCCCGCCATTAAAATGACGGGTATTAGCCTTAGATGCTCCTAAAATTACTGGCAATTAATGGTTATAATTTTAGATATAATTTCGGGCGCTGATTTTCACTTCCTGCCTCGTTACTGTAAAAGGCAATATAATTATTGTTTTCAGTCCTTGCCTTGATAAAGAACCCTGTATTTGCGTACTTTTCGCTAACA
>DUGS01000032.1:18085-18489 GCA_013331265.1 Methanosarcina sp. | reverse complement strand
TACTTTTCGCTAACATACTCTTTTACCAGATCTGTTACATCAAGCTCGTAATACCTGTTGTCTGGAAGAGTACTGCCCTTAATGGTAAATGTAGCATAAGGAGTACTTCCCTGAAATACACCGTTTTTATCGTACCAGTCTCCCCCCAGATTAGCCCACGCAACTCTGTTGTTCTTCTTATTCCAGCTTACGTAATCTGGATTCCAGGTAGAAGCAGGACGATAAACCTCAATTACAGTATCTTCTGGCCTTGATTTTCCTGCAGGGTAATACCAGTAAAGTGAAAGAGTTGCATTACCGATTTCAGTAGAATTTGTGTATTCACTCAGGTTAAACAACATTACATCCCTGTATTTGACATTGTTCATTCCACCAACATCAATAAAAGCTGTATCCTGATACAC
>DUGS01000032.1:14373-17889 GCA_013331265.1 Methanosarcina sp. | reverse complement strand
AGGAGAAGCTTCACGAAGACGGTTATCAGTTGTACCAGTAAGAGTCACATTAACGATTTCAGGAGCTACAGGCACAGTTATCGAAGATGTTTTGTTTATCACTTTAAGTTTTGGTACCTGAGTTTCTTTTCCGCATTCGTTGCTGTAAAAGGCAACATAATTATTGCTTTCAGTCCTTGCCTTGATAAAGAACCCTGTATTTGCATACTTTCCACTAACATACTCTTTTACCAGATCTGTTACATCAA
Organism: Methanosarcina sp.; assembly: GCA_013331265.1. GTDB lineage: Archaea > Halobacteriota > Methanosarcinia > Methanosarcinales > Methanosarcinaceae > Methanosarcina > Methanosarcina sp10923u. The sequence goes on along the minus strand of DUGS01000032.1, from coordinate 17,641 downwards.
GCTCGTAATGTCTGTTGTCAGGCAGGTCTCTTCCTTTAATAGTAAGTGTGGCATAAGGAGTACTGCCCTGCAGGACACCTTTTTTATCGAACCAGTCTCCGCCGGCATTCTTCCATGCAACGTTTTTATCCATTTTATTCCAGCTCACGTAACCTGGGTCCCATATAGAAGCAGGACGATAAACCTCAATTACAGTATCTTCTGGTCTTGATTTCCCTGCAGGGTAATACCAGTAAAAAGAAAGAGTTGCATTATCGATTTCTGTGGAATTTGCGTATTTGTTCAGGTCGAACCACATTACATCTCTGTACCTGCCTGTACTCATCCCACCAACATCAATAAAAGAAGTATTCTGGAAAACAGTTTCGGGGGAAGCTTCACGCAGGCGGTTATCATAGAGCTCTCCCGCTGCAGGGGAAGAACTTTCCTGTTTGATAACGCTTATGGTTGTTGTAGCCGAGGCATTTAGCTTTCCATCGCTTACCTCGAACGTTACTGTGTAAGTCCCTTCCTGTCCGGCAGTCGGAGCCCAGCTAAAAAGACCTGAGTTGTTGTCTAAAGTTGCACCTTCGGGAAGATTTGAAGCGGAATAAGTAAGAGCGTCTCCATTTTCATCTGATGCGCTCACTGTAAAGGTCAGGCTTTTTCCAACCTCAATAGTGGCTTTCGGTAAGGATCTTATCACAGGAGCCTGATTGCCCGCCGCCCCGGATTTTGAAGCATATTTTGTGTTCCCAAAAGCCCCTATGTTAATCCTGCCCCCATTGTTTTGAGGTTCTGCAGAATAGTCCGAGAGGCTGTATCCTGTATCAATACAGGGAGAATTTGTATTGTCAATTACCCAGCTTTCTCCGTTCCATCTCCCTGCTTTTGATTTAAGATGATAGTCATGGTTATTTCTATCAGCATACTGCGGGTCTGCCTTTATATCTGAAGACGAAGCCTGGACGTTTTTGTAGTCTCCACCCGTGTTCCCGTAGAAGCAGTTGTTCTGCAGGACAAATGAATGTGTACCTGTTAATTCATTGGACACTCCATACCCTTTCCCACCGGAAGAAGATCTGGAATTCGTTATTATATTGTTTCTTAATGTAAGTACATACCCTGAACCGGACGGTGCTGAAGAATACACATTTTTCTGTACGATGCCAGCTCCGTAGACCCCGTCAATCACATTATTTTCGATGAGTGCATTAAACCCATCGGACATTATCCCTCCAATTATGATGCTGCTGGACTTGGTACCGGTATCGTAGATCTGGTTATGGTGGATGTGAAGGTTTGCCGATGAATTTGAGTAAGAACCTGCTCCGAAAATCCACATCCCTACACGGGCAGTTTTGTATATCACATTATTATAGATTTCAATATCATCCATTAAAGGATAATTATACTTCTGGATTTCAATTCCTGCACCTCCAGAACCATCTGATGTTATTACATTGTCATGCAAGCTGGCTTTGTTTGAATTATACAGCCTGAGCCCGCTATTTGTCCTGCAGGTTATTGTATTATTATAAGCTTCCACGCCTGAACAGCTGCTGGCATACAGTCCATCGTGCCCCAGCCTATATATATTGCTGTTATAGAGTTTTACATTAGAGCACCTGTCAGTTTTCAAGCCGTCTCCATGGTTGTTGGTCAGATACATATTATATATGCTTATGTTCTGACAGTTTCTCAGGTGTATGAGGTTATAGTACCCTTTACCGCTTACAACATTGGTATTTCCTTCCCGGTTTCCATCGATTGTGAAGCCCCGGATGGTAATATCATGGCTGCCTGAACTTCTCTCCTTTATCATTGGTTTTGAGACACCCCAGTTAGCATTACTGACAAGCTTTATCTTCACGCTGGAATCCCCTTCGAGGATAGTATGGTTGCCTATCAGAAGAGTTTCATCAATAACGTATGTGAACGGGCCTTTTAGGTGGACAGTTGTATATGCAGAATTCTCGGCCACGAACTTGAGGGCCTGATTTATCTGTATATGGTCGTCTTTTCCATCACAATTAAAATCTCCACTACCGTCTCCTGCCACATACACAACAGGTGCAGAGCTAGCACATAAAGCGCCATGTATACCTGAAAAGACAAGGCAGATTACTATGAAAAATATTACTAATTTTCGATTTAACAGAGTTATCACCTGAAAATATCTGTCGAAATAACTTTTGAATAACAGTATTAAAAAAATATGTCACTTCTAGAAACTATGTCCGCTTCCATGCCCTATAAAGCCAAATCTCGCAGATAGTGTTCACTACCAAAATATTTTATATTCAGAAGAAATCCTTAAAGTGAACCCAGACACAAGGTTATTGTATTGGTTTTTGGTTCGGACAAATTACACAGGACCTTTTTACAGGATTTAATCTCTTGCTTGAACCGGATTTCTCAGTTATAAACAACCTAAATAAATATAGCAAATCATTAAAATTAAATTGGTTAAGTTATACTGTACTTTATACATTATATTATAAAAATATTTGCGACACATTCTTAACAAATTTAGATACTTTCTAGAAAAGTGATAGCATAGAAGAAATAACGTGAAAATCGTTATCATAAGAATCTAAAAGCTCAGGGTAATGGATAAGAATCGACCAGTTTATAACCGGAAGCCTGGAAAATCTTTATGAAAAATAGTTTTCTGTATATCATACTTCAACGATTTTGAACTTATTCCTATAACTTTGGATATGACTTAACTTAATCTTATATCACGTTCTTCCTGCCTTCAACCATCCATCCAAAAGGCAAAATCACTGCTTTTAATCAACTAAAAGATTACAGTTGAATCTGTTATGCAAAATATAATTGCTATGCTACCCTATTTTCTTACGACTTACCATTAAGAAAATTACTCTCGGCTGTCTTTTCAGTTACAATATTTAATTACAGACCTGCCTATTTTTGCAGTTAACTCATGTAATTATATTTATAAATAATATTAAATAATATTGGATACAATTGTAATACCTGAATTGGATGCAATTGTAATATCTGATCAGTATTTTGCTACTCGTATTGTTAAATTTTAGCAAAGTGAGTAGTCCGACGGGGATCATTAATTTATCGCTATTTATCGGTAAATTAAGCGGTTGGTGGCCAAAGTTCTTAGGTCTAGCCATATATTTTAAGATTTCAACTATACAATTATTCAGTAGTTGTGATTTTGCGATAGATATATATGTAAGAAATAATACGATGATAAACTTTGTAGATATATAGTCTTTGTATAAATACTGAGACTGATCTTTGTATA
>DUGS01000032.1:11988-14170 GCA_013331265.1 Methanosarcina sp. | reverse complement strand
TCTTTGTATAAATACTGAGACTGATGCATATCGATATAAGAACATAGTTAAGAACATAGTAAATTAATAAAAAATATAAATAATATATATTGATTAAAAAGGGAAGTACGGCTTAATTAAGTATTGCTAAGTGGGGGCATGCTCAATTAAGTGCTTTAAATTCTGTTAGCAGTGAGTACGACCCTGATTTCTTTAAATTTGGGGGGAAATAGTTGAAGAAACAACTGAAAGTTTTGTTTATAGGGACTTATGTTCCAAAAGAATGTGGAATTGCTACATTTACTTTTGATCTTTTGAATTCAGTATCCGGGATGCATGACGATATACATTGCGAGGTCATTGCGCTCAATGATCCGTCTGAGACTTACAATTATCCGGACGAGGTCGTTTTTCAAATAGAAAGAAATAAACTGGAAGACTACCATCGGGCTGCAGATTTTATAAACCAGTCCGATGCGGATATCGTGTGTCTTCAACACGAATTCGGGCTTTTTTGGGGAAATGCAGGCGATTACATCTTCACTCTTCTTTCAGGAATAAACAAACATGTGATTACTACACTGCATACCGTGATCAAAGAACCGCAACCCGAATATCGTGCATCCACAGAAAAACTGATCCAGTACTCAGAAAAGCTGGTTGTAATGAGCCAGACTGCGGTTGATATGCTAAAAGAAGTTTATAATGTCCCGGACGAAAAAATTGAGGTCGTTTTTCACGGCTTGCCTGACTATCCGTTTAACAACTGCAGCAAGTACAAACGGATGCTGAACCTGAAGGGTTCTCCGCTTATCCTTACCTTTGGCTTACTGAGCCCGAACAAAGGCATCGAAAGTATGCTTGAGGCTCTTCCTGCGGTTGTAAGCCAATACCCAGACCTTACTTACCTTATCCTGGGCGCTACTCACCCGGTGGTCAAAAAGCACAGTGGTGAAATCTACAGAGAGTACCTTATGAAACGAGTCTCCGAACTCGGGCTTGAGAATAATGTAGTATTTCACGACAAATTCGTCGAAAAAGAGGAACTCTGTAATTATATCCTTGCCAGCGATATTTATGCATCTCCCTATCTTTCCAGAGAACAGATAGTAAGCGGAGCCCTGACTTATGCCATAGGCATGGGAAAAGCAATAGTATCTACTCCTTACTGGTACGCCCAGGAGATGCTTTCTGATAACCGCGGGATACTCGTAGATTTCGGAGACAAGGATGGTTTTAAAAATTCTCTTTTATATCTGCTTGAAAACCCAGATGAGTGTAACAACATGCGAAAAAAGGCATACGACTTTGGAAGAAAAATGACCTGGAAAAACATAGGTAAAGAGTATAATGCTGTGTTTGCCAAGACTTTGAAGAATTACAACACCTATCCCAGGATACAGAATAGATTTAACTTCCTTCCAGACCAGCTTCCTGAAGTTAAACTTGATTACCTTAAACTTCTGACCGATGATGTGGGCATCATGCAGCACACCAACCTGGGTGTACCTGCAAGGCATTATGGGTATAGTGCCGATGACATTGGCAGAGGGCTTGTAGCACTAATCCAGCTTATCGATAGCCAGGAAAAAACCGAAGAGCTCTGGAAGTTGATTACCACATACATGAGCTTCCTTGAGCATGCCCAGACAGGTTCGGGTCACTTTCATAATTTTATGAATTACAGGAGGGAATTTCTGGACGAAAAAGGGAGTGAAGATACTATCGGACGTGCAATTTACGGGCTTGGATACGTGGTAAGCTGCCCTTACATGTCAAAAAATATACGTACACTTGCACACACACTTATAAGCAAATCAAAAACGCAGATGGAAAAACTGAGTTATCCTCGGGCAAAAGCCTATACGATGTGCGGGCTTTATGAGATGCTCAGAGCAGGCGTGGATGTAAATGACTTTGAAGATACGTTTGTTTCCCGCAGGGATGCCGTCAAGTCCATTGACGCCCTTGTAGACAGGGACACCTTTGAATCAATATTTGTCAACCATGCGGACTTTCTGGTTGACCTTTACGAGACCAATCATAAAGAAGGCTGGAACTGGTTTGAACCCACGGTTACATACAGCAATGCAAAACTTAGCGAGTCTCTTATACTGGCGTATAATTATACCAAAAACCGAACTTACAGAAGAGTCGGGCTTGCCACACTGGACTTCCTTACTGAAATCCAGTGGAAAGGTGA
>DUGS01000032.1:11192-11781 GCA_013331265.1 Methanosarcina sp. | reverse complement strand
TACTGAAATCCAGTGGAAAGGTGATTTTTTTGATATTGTTGGAAATCAGGGCTGGTACTCCTGCGGTGGCGAAAAACCGATTTTTGACCAGCAGCCCATAGAAGCAGGCTACCTGACTCAGGCTTATGTTTCGNNCTTGCAAGGTACTCTTTTGAATATTTCCTGGGCAGAAACCGCCTGCAAACTCCTATGTATGACTCCTCGACAGGGGCTGTCTGCGACGGGCTAAACTGTGACGGGATGAACTGCAACCAGGGTGCAGAATCCGTAATTTGCTTCCTCCTGGCTTTAAACTCCTTAAACAGGCATGCGGGCCGAGTTTACGGTACACTATTCGGGCAGTCAGTAAGTGAAGAAGCTTTGCCAAAGAAAAAGAGCCTGCTATCAGCAAATCAATGGAATGAGTGATATGGCAACCTGGAAAGACCATGGGGAATTGTTTGTAAGGTATAGAAGAAACCCTATACTCACCGTTGAAGACTGGCCTTATCAAGCCAATTCAGTTTTTAACCCTGCAGCCGTCATAGTTGATGGTAAAACTTTATTACTGGTGCGGGTTGAAGACCACAGGGGTTTTTCTCACTTTACA
>DUGS01000032.1:10837-11027 GCA_013331265.1 Methanosarcina sp. | reverse complement strand
GGGTTTTTCTCACTTTACAATAGCCAGGAGTGATAATGGGATAAACGGGTGGGAAATCGATCCCGAGCCGACCTTTGAACCAGATCCTGTAAACTATCCTGAAGAGATATATGGCATCGAAGACCCGCGTATAACTTACATAGATGAGATGGGAAAGTGGGCTGTTGCATATACGGCTTTTTCGGATTCA
>DUGS01000032.1:10467-10630 GCA_013331265.1 Methanosarcina sp. | reverse complement strand
ATATACGGCTTTTTCGGATTCAGGTCCTTTAACATCTCTTGCCTTTACAGAGGATTTCCGTACCTTTGAAAGGGTAGGGCCTACAATGCCTCCAGAGAACAAAGACGCTGCCATCTTTCCTGTAAAATTTAATAACAGGTGGGCAATGCTGCACAGGCCTGTG
>DUGS01000032.1:9913-10201 GCA_013331265.1 Methanosarcina sp. | reverse complement strand
GAACATGAGGTTCTTCTGTATGCCCGGGAAGGAGGGTGGTGGGATGCCTACAGAATAGGTTTATCTCCGCAGCCAATCCGTGTTTCTGATGGATGGTTGATTATGTATCACGGGGTACGCCAGACAACATCTAAAGCAAGTTACCGTCTTGGGATGGCTCTCCTTGACCCTGAAGACCCCAGGAAAGTGCTCCACAGGTCAGAAGGCTGGATTTTTGGGCCTCGTGAACTGTATGAACGCAGCGGGGACGTTAATGATGTTGTTTTTCCCTGCGGATGGGTTCTGGTG
>DUGS01000032.1:8103-9706 GCA_013331265.1 Methanosarcina sp. | reverse complement strand
AAGCGCAAAAGTTAGTGATGTCCTGGAGTACATCCATGCATGCCCTGGGGAGCAGTGTCCTGACGAATACTGCAGATTTTTTAAAGGGCACAAACAAGTTGCTCCCAGGTAAAAACCGGGGAGGGGTCATTTAAAAAAAAGAACAAGGCTTAAAATATCAAATAAAAATCGCGCTGAGCACCCGCAGCCAAGATATGGGCATTTGACTGAAATGATGGGGGGAATTTTATTAAAATTGCTATGTTATCTCCCATTGCCTGGAGCACACCGCCTAAAAAATACGGCCCGTGGGAGGCAATGGTATCTTTATTAACCGAAGGGCTGGTAAAACGCGGCATAGACGTTACCCTGTTTGCAACAGCCGACTCGCACACTGCAGGCAAACTTCATTCAGTGTGCCCAAGGCCATATGAAGAAGATAAAGATATGATTATAAAGGTATACGAGGGCCTGCATATATCAGAGGTTTTTGAAAGGGCAAATGAATTTGATATAATCCATAACCATTTTGATTACCTGCCTCTTACTTACAGTGGGCTTGTAGACACACCTGTTTTAACAACAATACACGGCTTTTCTTCACGGAAAATTCTTCCGGTCTATAAAAAATATAACAACAGTACATATTATGTCTCAATAAGTGATGCCTACAGGTGCAACGAACTGGATTATATAGCAACGGTCCGACACGGGATAGACATAGAGAGCTTTCCTTTTAATGACAGTCCTCAGGACTATCTTCTTTTTATATCGCGTATTCACAGGGATAAAGGCACAAAAGAAGCTATACAGGTTGCAAAAAAAGCTGGTATGAAACTAAGAATGGCCGGTTTTATTGCAGACTCCGAATATTTTAAGAATGAAGTCGAGCCCCATATAGACAACGAGCAGATCATTTACGAAGGGCATGTAACCCATGAGCGAAAAAAAGAGCTTCTTTCAAACGCCCGCGCTCTTCTGCACATGATCAATTATGAAGAGGCTTTCGGGCTCGGTGTTGTCGAAGCCCTTACCTGCGGGACCCCCGTAATTGCAATAAATAGGGGTGCAATGCCCGAACTAATAATCCATGGGGAGACCGGATTCCTTGTAAACAATGTAGATGAAGCCGTAGAAGCCGTTCAAAAGGTCAGCTCCATATCACGCAAAAGATGCAGGAAAAGCGTGGAAAAACGATTCTCTGTTGACCGGATGGTAGACGACTATATCAGGGTATATGAAACAATTCTGGAAAAACGCAAACGTGAGGCAAAAAGGCCCTGGGGCTTCTATGAGGTGCTTAAGGAAAAGCCAGGATATAAAGTCAAAAGCCTTACAGTCCTGCCCCAGGAAGAAATCTCACTTCAGCGCCATGCTCATAGAAAAGAGCACTGGTACATAGTCAGCGGAGAGGGTCTGGTAACTAAAAACAGTGACCAGTTCAGAGTATTTGCAGGAGATTCTGCCGACTTTCCGGTAAACGAAAAACACCGCGTTAGAAACACAGGTGGCCAGAACCTTATCTTCATTGAGATAGCACAGGGAGATTACATTGGAGAAGACGACATAGAAAGGTTTGAAGACAAATACGGGAGAGCGTAAGAAGGCATAAAGAAAAAGAAGG
>DUGS01000032.1:3323-7890 GCA_013331265.1 Methanosarcina sp. | reverse complement strand
AGAAGGCATAAAGAAAAAGAAGGCTTAAAGAGTATAAGAAAGCCGGAAGAACATGAATTTTATCCGGATCTCAAGAAGGACATTCGGAGTTTTCATACGATTTTTTGACCTGAGTTGCAACTTCCTTTCCCAGTCTTTCTGATACATTTTCCACAAAAAGAGTAATATACTCAAAAGGAACGCAGCCCAGGCTTTCTTCTCCTGACAGAATAAGCCTGACAAGGTATTCAAGCTCATATATGGACAACAGCTTGATCCTTCTCAGGAAATCATCTGCATCTTTTGAGTAGTGGTTTGCCAGAGGTGGAAGGATAGAACGGTAAGGCACTCCCGAACCCAAGCAAAGAAGCCCTTCACACTCCGGAGCGACCGTCTTCAATATTCCAATATCTGTTTCTGAAAGTATTCTTGCCATTATAATCACCAACAATAAAACGTAAGAATGGTTCGGTATAGTAATAAACGTTGCATGGGCCGAGTATTGCAGTTAAGTTTCCTTTATAGAAACTCACTGCTATAACCCATAAATTAGTCATACATAAATTAGTCTACTTGAGCTCAGATCTCTGTTATAATCCATCAATTAGTCCTCTTGATTACCATAAATTAGTCCTCTTGATTACCATAAATTAGTCCTCTTGAACGAGCGTAGCGAGTGAAAAGGACCGCGGGCTCCCGAATCGCAACTCGGGAATTACAGCTCAAGCCTCATAAGGTCTTCTGCAAGGATAATCTCACCTTCAACATAGTCCTTTAAGCGGTGCACTGCTTCTCTTTCATGCCCTTTCATTTCGGGATAGAAGTGTGTCAGGCAGATGCTTCCGATCTCCCTGTTGTAGTCTTCAAGCATTTCAGCCAGGGTGCTCGGGGTTGTGTGATTTGTTACTTTTGTGCCTGCAGGGAAAGAGCACTCGTGGATAAGGAGGTCAGTTTCAATTGCTAGGTCCATTACGTCCGTGCAGGGTTCGGTATCCCCTGAGTAAACAAATTCTCCATCTTCTGCAGTCACGCGGTATGCAAGAGTCGGGACACTGTGGACAGCGGCTGCGCAGGTTATTTCGCAGTCAAACCCTTCAGGCGTGAATTCTTTTCCCGGAGAGAGCTCTATAACGTCCACGTCCACCCCGTCCAGGATATATTCATATGCCCCGAGCACCGTTGAAAACCAGTCCTCTGTTCCCTCAGGGCCATAGACCCGCATATCGGTCTTTCCTCTGAGCCAGTTCGCCTTAAGGAGGGGGATAAGGTCAGCTACGTGGTCAAGGTGAAGGTGTGAAAGAAGTACGGTATCAACATTTGTATGTAAGATTCCGGCATCGGGAAAACGGCTAAGGGCGCCGCTTCCGCAGTCAATAAGCAGAGGTTTTTCCTCAAGCCTGACCAATACTCCGGACTGTACCCGATCCTTCTGAGGGATCGCAACTCCAGTGCCAAGAAATGTAATCTCCATAAGCTAGAGAATAAACTTTAAATAATTTAACTTTATTTAAAGCATGCTGCGTAACAAACTTTTTGCGGCTCAAAATGGCCTGATTTTTCTTCAAGGCGCGAGGGTTGCCCAGCCAGGCCAAAGGCGCCAGACTTAAGATCTGGTTTCGAAGGAATTCGTGGGTTCGAATCCCACCCCTCGCATTAAATTTTTTTCATATTCAGTAGAAAGTTTATAATTATATTTCTCATTGCTTCTTATCTTTTTAAAAGAGACAGAATACTAAAAAAAATCTAAAGACAATAATAATATGATCGAAGACAACGTAAAAGAACTTCTAAATAAGATACCACCTGATGTGACACTTGTCGCCGCAGTAAAATATGCATCAAAAATACAAATAGGCGAAGCCATAAAAGTAGGTGTTACAGACATTGGCTTCAACCATTACCAGCAGATGAAAGAGTTGACCCCATATCTTCCACCTGAAATAAAGACCCACTTCATCGGCACACTCCAGTTAAACAAGGCAAAAAAAGTAGTAAACCTGAATCCCTACTTGATAGAAAGCGTTGATTCATACGAACTTGCAGAAAAGATAAACAATGCAGCAAAAGAAAAAAAAATAATCCAGAAAATCCTCATACAGGTGAAGACAGACGAAAAAAAACACTCTGGATTAGAGCCCGATGACCTCTTGAAGCTTCTTGATCAGATATCAACCCTCAAATACTTAAGTTTTGAAGGCCTGATGACAATCCCGCCAAAAAGCGAAGACCCCGAAGATTCAAGAAAATATTTCAAAGAATTGAAAGACTTAAAAGACAAAGCAGAGAAGCATTTAAAAAAACATCTTCAATATCTCTCAATGGGAATGACAGACGATTATCAAATAGCAATAGAAGAAGGCGCAAGTATCGTCCGCATCGGCAGAAAGGTTTTCGATGTATTATAAGCAAAACGCAAACTGAAAAAGGTCAAATGCATCGAAATTTCCTTTTTGCTAGTAAGATAATGGGCTAATTCTCTTACCTTCAGAAAGATAACATAACTCAGGTGCTTTCTTTCCCCTGGTAACTTACTTTTTTAGGCTCCTGTAGGCTTTAGTCTCAGATTGTAATTTTCTACCCTTATGAAATCCTTGCTTTTCCATAGCTAACTTTCAACCAGGCTAATTACTGCCAGATCCACAAGGAACCTGAATGGCTCCTGAAGGTCACCTACAGAATAAATCATACTCCTTTGGAACAGCTTTTGAAAACTCATTTCAGTATCTCTATGCAAGGTTCATGCAAACTCGTACTCGAACTCGATCGGTTCAATTATTGATTAATCAAAAAGCGATTGATGCACCAGGAATGAAAAGAAATAGTTGAAGTTTTGGAAAGTTCTGGAAGGTCTTTGTTAGTAGTTTCAAGACTTGCAGGCAAGGAGCTGCAAAGCCTCTTGCCTGCAAGAGAAAAGACCAAATGAAAAGACCAGAGCTTTCCAGGCTTCCTATGTTAGACGGTTCCTTGAGCAACCTTTGCTAAAGTAGCTGCTCTGTTCATATGAGCCGACATTGAACTTCCAATCGAATTAAATTCGTTAAGGTCTTCGTATAGAGCAGTTTCGTTATTGTTTTTGCTATTATTTGACATATTTAAATAACATTTCCCTACGGATATACTGTCATTGAGCCCCAAAGCCCACTCTTTCTGCGCTTCCTGTAAATCAGGAGATACAGTAAATTGGTTATTTTCGTTTAGTGCATTCTGAGAATCATCAATCATATTTTGCGCTGCCATTATAAAGGAGGGGTCATTAAAATCTTCTGTTAGATCCATTGCATTGATCGAATTATTCAAATCAGTATGTAATATTGCTAAATTGTTATGAAAACTTTCGTTCCATTCAGCATCTTGATAAGCAGTTTTCTCGTTGTTTGACCCAGTACATCCAGCTGCAAACATTGAAGCAAGCAAAACAAACAAGATAAGAGATATAGTCATTTTTATATTCAAATACACACCTCAAAATATCAAATTATACAATTTAAAATAATATCTGGTTTATTATATAGGACTTACACGGTTGAAACGAGAAATCAATAGCATTAAACTCATAACTGTATAAAAATCATATTTAGCTACAATTCATTGTGCTTAACTTTGGACCTCAAGTTCATAAGTCCTAAGAGAATAAATCAAAAAAGAGTTTTTAGAGCCTTCTATTGTCTTTTGAGGACCAAATACTCCCCATAAGACAATAGAACTTTGGCGGTCTCTTAAATACGTGACCATTTTGCAAAGTATGGCATTCCTTCGTAATACACACCAGTAATATTATCTGTAGTAACATTTTTAGTATCAAAAGATGTGTGTATAAACTGATTATTTCCTATGTATATTCCCACATGAGTGGCAAGCCAGTATGTTTTGTTATTCTGGGTAACGTCCTTTTGCCAGAAGATCACATCTCCGGGAGCGGGAGTGCTTGTATTAACATAATCGGTATTGTTTTTCATATAGGGTACCTTCTGGAAAAATATGTCTTTTGCGCCTACCTGGTTATATACCTGATATACAAGGTGAGAACAGTCAATAGCAGTTGTGTTATTGCCCCCGTGTATGGATCTGACTCCAAGCCAGCTCTGTGCGGTTTCTACAGTTGCGTTTTCTATAGTTCCTGCAGGAGCTGCTGCTCCGAGGGGTATGAACGCTATAAAAATAGCCAGGAGAAGTGCGACTATTAATTTTTGTTTATCTATTTTCATTTTTATTCATCGATATCCATTTTTTGATATTATAATTAGTGTTAAAATTCTTTTATTAGTGTTAAAATTCTTTTGATTTTATAGTTCTAACTACTTAACAATTTTCATATAAATATATCTCGGCAGCACTCCTATTTTTTAATCACAAATTTCAGAATTCAGCATTGTGTTTACCCATTTTAAGTAAGTGGAGGAAAAAATAGCTCTCCACTTTTTTATTACCTGCCATTATGCTGCAGCCGCCTAACAGAAAGTACAAAAAAGACAGCTCCGAACGCAAGCATTAAAGCAACGGCAAACCCGTATTAATTCATGTTTTATAGAGAGATGATTTTTTTACAGAGCAGATTCATCTCGAACTTATAGCTTTTACAGGATCAAGT
>DUGS01000032.1:2886-3089 GCA_013331265.1 Methanosarcina sp. | reverse complement strand
TAAGGTTCAGCAGAAAAACTGCAACAATTATGAAAATGACGTCCTGGGGACGAACAACAGCAGGAATGGTTGTAAGCCCGCCATGTATAGGTGCTGGAGTTTCGTATTCGCCAATCAAGAGAGCAAGGGCGATACCGGAAACAGTACCGATGAGAGCACCCAGTAAACCCAGAATACCACTCTGAAGAATAAAAATTGTCCGG
>DUGS01000032.1:0-2720 GCA_013331265.1 Methanosarcina sp. | reverse complement strand
CTCTGAAGAATAAAAATTGTCCGGATGCCTGAAATTGTGGCACCCATAGCGCGGAGCATACCAATCTGGCCTGTTGCACCGATAACAGAAAGATTAAGTGTGCTGACCACACCGAAAGAAGCGATTATTACAACAAGGCCAATCACAACGTTATTGGATGTACTTTCAATGGCAATAGTCCTAAGTATATCGGGGTTGACTTCGGTCCAGCCTTTTGCCTCATAGCCTGTTTTTTCGATCTCGGCAGCAACTTCCCTATCCCTGTTAAAATCCTCAAGCCTGACAGAAAGACCGTTAATCACGTCTGGAACATTGTAAAACTCCTGGGCGGTATCCAGGGAAGTATAAGTGAGGGATTCGTCCAGAGGAGAGCCGGTATCAAAGATCCCTACAACCCTGAGGGAAAGAGGATTTGCATTCGGAAAAGACACATCAACAGAATCTCCCAGTTTAACCTCAAGCTTATCTGCAAGCTTCGAGCCGATTACCACCGTGTTTCTTGAATATTCAAGTTCCCTGAAATCTCCTTCCACCATATCAGCTTCAATAGCACTGATATTATTTTCCTGCAACGGAAGAATGCCTTTCAGCTCGGCGTTGCGGGAATTGTCCTTGAACCTGAAAGAAGCTTTTCCCGTAAAAAAAGGAGAAACTGCAGAAACGCCCTCGATTTTGTCGATCCCGTCAATAAGGGTCCTGTAAAGGTAAATATAGTCTTCACCTTCCTGCGGCGAGACCGAAACGTGAGGAAGCTTATTTACAGTAGTGCCATAGAGCTCACCTGTAAAACCAACCATAAGAGCCTGGGAAACCGTAAGTACCATCACAGCAAGGCCTATCGCGCCTACCGAAAGAAAAGTCTGAAATTTTCTTGCCCGAATCTGCCTCAGGGCAATAAAGAGTTCATAGCGCATGGTTCACAGCTCTATTCCTAAGGTTTTCCTGTTACTTTTAATTTGCAGTTTCTCTTTGAACCTACGTTTCTTTGAACTTTACATTTTTTGAGTTTATTATTAAGGAAGCTCGGAGAGTCACGAATACCCTGACTTTTACGGGATGTCTGGCAATTAACTGTATTAATAAAGAGATATTGATTAAAAGTAAAAATAATTACTTACAACCTTAAATTTGCTATAAATGGCTAATTTAAGTTTCTATAATATGAAAACTTTGACAATAATATAGAAAAGATTAAGATATATCAAAAAATTTATATTGGATTCCGTACATTGTGATATACGCGAAAAGATCCATCAGAAATGTTCTAAGGGCTACTACTTTTGTATTATAAAATTCGCAAGGAAAATCCCTGAAACAAGAATTGAAACATTATATGTAGGCATTATAGCCATATTTATTCTTGTTTATTGGATAGTTAAACGGAGTGACATATTGCATCATGTAATTGCAGAGGTGATTAATATAGAAAAAAAGAGCTTTTTAAAAGTATTAGGATTTGGGCGAGAAGTAGCTAAAGTTGATATATGCAGATGTCCATTATGTTCGGAAATAGTAGATAAAGGTGAATTTAGAAACAAAGCATTTATAAAGGAATTCGAAAGTTCGGGGTTGTGTCAGGGATGTCAGGACACGGTTTTCGGATACCGTATAGCATGGTGATAGATCATTTGTATGATTTATTTTGGAAAAATTGCAACTATTCAGGGTATAGTTAACGGCGCTCCTTGAGTGCTGCTAGATACCCCCTCTAAAACGGGTAAACTATTCTTTCTGATCGTCTAAATAAGAGATAAATAATTGGATAGCAGGGCAGTTAGCCCCACCATCTAACTTCAAATTATTCAATTTTATCTTCTTCTATACATTAACACTCCAAACAGCCCGAAAATACAGTAAATCATTTCAAATCCGGGCGTACTTAAGTTTTCTTTCTGAGAAATACTTGTGTTTCCTGCCTGATCTGGCTCCTTTTTAATATCTGATTCGATACTTCCGTGTTTTTCAGGATTCTCATTGTCAGACGGCATTTTAATTACGATCTTTTTTGCCGTAATTGCAAAGGGCGAGAATCCCGGAGTTTCAGATGTGAAATAAAGATATCTATCATCTTCTCTGAGCAGAGTGGTTGGAAGTTCATTCCATTTCTTATCACTGTACCTGTGCAGGATAATTGAAGACTGGTCAATGTTTTGATCCTCAATCCAGGATTTTTTAACCCTGAAGCATACAATTGCATTTTCGATATTCTTTGAATTTGCATACCCGCTATTTCCAACCCAGATATTCAGGTAACTGTAGACTTCACCCTGGGGTGCATCCGGGGTAAGCATGGATTTATTTTTCAGCATTTCAACAATGGTCGTTGTCTTGCCAGCAGTCTTCTTTGAATCAAAGCTTAAATAAACAATTGCAGTGACATTTTTTGGGAAATCAAACTGTATGGGTTTTCCGTTTGTGATAAAAACCTGGGAAAGTTCCTTTACTTCAACATTCCTTGCAGGTTCGGGCGAGCCGCCACCACCGCCACCACCGCTTCCGCCGCTTCCGCCACTGCTCTCTCTATCAACAATAATCTGGACAGTTTTTGTAGCCGGGCCGTAATCATTGTATGCCGTCAGAGTAACTGTATAAGTTCCTGCTGCGTAGTAGATATGCGCTGGATTCTGCTCAACTGAACTGGTTCCATCCCCAAAGTCCCAGTTTCTGGATGTTGCACCTTGAGAAAGATCAGTAAAGGTCACTGAAAGGGGAGCATATCC
>DUGS01000147.1 GCA_013331265.1 Methanosarcina sp. | reverse complement strand
TTAGAATGTGTATGCACGTTTACAGTGCTCCATTATATCCTCTATAAGAACAGAATAAAAGTTATCCGGAATTATTACTTTCTCCCTGACGTTTACTGCTCTCGCCTCGAGATCTTCCTTACATGCATAAACTGTACACCCATGTATCAGTTCCTGGACCCCCGAAAGCAGGTGATAGACTCCATCTTCTGCAAGGTAAAGCCTGGCATTTCCGGAGCGAGAAATCAGTTTAAGACACAGTTCCGACCGTGGGCTGAAAGGGGTCTTTGTCAGCAGGAATATATCAAATTCTTCTTGCACAATACTACCTCATTTTTAAAATAAGATGACGGAGTCTGAGTTTTCCATCGCTTCGAGAAAATCATCTTCATCGACAAGTTCTATTGTCTCTACAAGAATTTCACCAAAAAGTCCTCTCTCAATTAGTGAGGGTTCGTGCACAATTACTCTTAACTCTCCATACGAGTAGAGAATGTCTGAAAGGTTTGGCACTCCAAGCTTTGTGCTATCCTGGCCAGCAACTACAAGATAAACTCCATCTCCATAGAGTCCCAGGACCACATTCATTCCTGCAAGACTTACTGCAGCCGCATTCAGTGCTCCGAAGGCTTTTTCACTGCCGTATGGGGCTGTGTCCAGCAGATAGAAAACTGATTTCATAGTTCAGACCTCTTTTCTGGAGTTTATCTTGACAGCGAGATTACTTTATCACTCTTTTTCAGCATTTCTGAGAGTTCATAAAGACTGGAAATTTTTATCCCAGGGAGATAATCTTCGCAGTTACTCCCTTTCAGAGTATCCTCTTCTGCCGTGTAACCTCGTGCAGCAGCACATCTTGCACAGGCTCTGATTACAGCCCCTTTCTCTGCCAGTCCGGTGAAAAGTTCACCTGCATTGGTAAAAAATGAAGGATTCTGGCCTTTTTTGGGTATATGCACTGCGTCCAGGTATAGGAATATATTCACTTGATATTGTTTAAGTGCTTCTTCGGCGAGTTTACAAGCGATTTCGGCATATTCGGATATATAAGGGCCATCGGTAAGTACTATAGTAAGTGTCTTCAAAATTTCCTCCAAACAAGCTATGTTTTATTAATACAGCTTAGATATAATCAACCAAAACCTGTAGATTCTCCTGATTACTTGCATACTCCGGCTCTTTAAGGGGTGTACACATTTCCAGAGCGGTCTGTCTGGCCATAAGCTTGATGGCAAAGCTATAACACCCCTGTTCACCGCATTTGCCACAGTTGGTCTGGGGCAGATGTTTATAGATCTCCATGAGATCAACCTTTACCTTTTCTCTGAGAGCCGGAGCTTCACCTTTTGCAATAGCCTCATTGATAATATTCTTCAGTCTTTCAAGCTCTTCTTTAGCTTCGGCCTCGTTTTTGACCATCCTAATGGAGACTTTTCCACTACCGTAAATAGTTGTGATTATTTCTCCTTTTTGAATTATCAGGCTATCTTTTCTATCTGAATAATTACTTCTTGGAAAAAGCGGTTCAAGGAGTTTCAAAACTCCACCAAGTGGTGGAGTCATATTTGCACTCACCCTTAGTCTTGAGGAATCAGCTATGCAGGGCAAAACCTGTCTGATACTTGCAATCTCTATTGGTTTTGCTTGAGAAAAGTCTACAATTTTCTCCTCAATTTTTTCGGTTTTACTCTTAAGGAAATTCTTACCATATTCACTTAGCTTCACAACCTCTTTATCTAACTCAATCAGACCTGCTTGCTGCAAAATCCTGAGATGAAAGTCAAGTGTTGCCTCTCCGATTATCTCTCCTATTTCCCTGGTACTTTTATGGCTATCCGCCAGGAAGTTAATTATCTTTCTTCTGGTGCCATTGGCCATAGCAAAGTTTACTAGTTTTGTCTCGTTTGGATTTTCTGGCACTTTTAACACCTGCTGAAGCTATTTCTTCCGGGTAATCTCTTAAGACAGTTCTCTTACAACAGGCTCTGGTTACAATCCGTTTTTCAGCATCCCCAATGAAGAACGTCCTATGGTGGGAAATTCATTGATCTATATACCTATTCAAATGCCTGGATTTTGAACATACTTTGGAATCGCAGTACTTTATTCAAAAATACCACTTAAGTGTATTTTCAGCAAATTTACAGGCTATCTCAACTTTTTTGGAAATGTCTAATTAGGGAGCTGTCAGTAAACACTATAGTTAACGTTTTAAAAAGCTCTCCAGTTAAATGGGTTTCCATAAATCGGTTCAGATATATGCACTTAAGACCTGTAGATGTTCGAAATTAGTTACATAGCCTGGTTCTTTTAGAGGTGTACATTTATCCAGGGTTGCTTCTCCTCCCATGAGCTTTATTGCAAAGCTATAACACCCCTGCTCGCCGCATTTGCCACAGTTGGTCTGGGGCAGGTATTTGTAGATCTCCATAGGTTCGACTCTGACTTTTTCCCTTGGTGCTGGAGCAACGCCTTTTGCAATAGCTTCATTGATAGTATTCTTCAAGTTCTGGAGAGATTCTCTGGCTTCACCCTCACTTTTTATCATTGTCATGGTTACTTTTCCAGTGCCATAAATAGTTGTAATAATCTCTCCTTTTTGAATTATCAGGGCATTTATTTTGTCAGAATATTTGCCTCTGGGAAAGAGCGGCTCAAAAACCTTAAGGGTTCCACCCAAGGGAGGAGCTATATTTGCAATTACCCTGAACTTTGAGGAATCAGCTATACAGGGCAAAAGCTGCCTGACTTCAGTAATCTCTATTGGTTTTGCCTGAGAAATATCTGCCCTTTTGTCCGTACTTTTCTCTTCTTTATCTTTAAGGAAATTCCTGCCATATTCGCTTAACTTCACAGTTCCTTCTCCAATCTCGATTAAACTTGCCTGCTGAAGAAGCTTAAGGTGGAAATCAAGCATGGACTTCCCTACTTCCCCTCCAATTTCTTCTGTACTTTTGTCTCCTTTCGACAAGAAATTCATAATCTTCCGTCGGGTAACATTAGACATAGCATTGTTTACAAGTTTTATCTCATTAGGATTTCCGGGCATCTTTAACACCTACAAGAGTTATAAAAGTTTAATTCATTTTTAGGTAATAATATCAAGTATTTTATCATTCAAAAATGAAATGCGATTTTCTTAATCGATATGGGTTTAGTTCATAAAAATACCCAGGACAGGTATCAAAAAAGATTGATATGAAATTTAAAGAGTTAAGACTTTATTAATAGAGTTAAGACTTTATTAAAGTACAAATAAAAAAAGACTCTGATGCGCGAAGTGCGGTTCGAACGCACAAATTCCTGCAACACCAGCTGAACCTGGCGCCTTTTGACCTGGCTAGGCAACCCTGGCAAATTGATTATTACTTATTGGGTCATCCCAAAAGATTTCCCGTGATAGAAAGTTTCAGCTTTGCTCTTCCCCCCGGACTACCATGACAGGTACTTTTGAGGCTCTCACTACTTTTTCTGCAACGCTTCCAATTAGAAGCCTATCGAGTCCGGTTTTTCCGAGGGTGCCCATTACTATCAGGTCAATATTATTATTCTCGGCGAAATCCATAATTTCATTACTCGGGTAACCATCTAAAATAACCTCTCTTACCTCCACTCCTGATGCCTCTCCTATCTTCTTAATTTCAGATACTGCTTTCTCCCCTTCACTTCTAATGATATTATATATGTTTTCTCTACCAATAGTCCAATTTTCGGAAATAATTGGAGATGAATTTACTACGTAAAGGGCATGAACAGCCGCTCCACTAAGTTTTGCAATCTCAATGCCGTAAGAAATGGCCCTCCTGGTATTCTCAGATCCGTCCGTTGCGATCACTATATTTCGGTAAAACTCTCTCTTCATATGTTGTTCTCCATTTGCTTTAAACATAAAGTACCGATGTGACAGAAAAAATTAACACAATTATACTCATCAGCTTCGATTTCCAGAATTATTTTATACAGAATTATTTTATAATTACTTTGCAACTTTAAAGTACAAGTTCAAAATAATAACGCTGAATGAGTGTATTTCAGAAAATAAAGGGTTGTAGCCTTTTAAAAAGGCTACTTGAATATCTCCTTAGATATGCTGGCTAACTGCTTTAATCCTGTTTCTTCTTTCTCAGCACGACGAAACATGCTGCAAGGATCATTACAATACCTGCTCCGATCTGATATCCAGGAAGTGACTTTTCGGCTTCCAGGACTTTTGTATTGATCTTGATACTATCAGAGATCTGGTTGTGACCTTCCGTATCTTTGTAGAGGATTTCACTGTTTAATGAATATGGCTTCTGGGTTGCGGTCTCGTCTACATCCATGTTAAAGATTGCTACCACGCTCTCTCCAGGTTTCAGGTCGCCCAGGTAAGCCTGATCATCGGTGGTACTGAAGGGGTCAGCTGCGCTTATTCTTACAGTTGCATCCTTTGCAGGTTCTTCACCTGTATTCTTATATGTCACTTTAAGCATGCCCCCTTTATCAGGGTAAAGGTTACCTGTTACATTTGTGACTTCAAAGTAAGGTTCTTTCTTTACCTGGACAACTACTGTCTGGTTCTGGGTCATGTTTTCATACCATATGCCTACTCCCTGGTTAGTCACTATACCTGTGGAAGTATCATACTCATCTCCACTTACCTGCACATTGTTCTGGTATTTATACGTAAATTCCAGGTCCAGTGGATATGTCCCTGCAGGAGCATTCTTACTGATCTCAATGGTGAACTTCGCGGGGGTCGAGCCCTGTTTACCCTGCTGAAGAGTGCCTGCTTCTTGAGAACCTGATTTTACTTTTATATACGGGTTATCGGATTTAAGAGTTGCAAGAACACCAACAGCCGTCACAGCCTGAGTTTCATACTTCATTTCCGCCTGTTGCAGTACAGCGCCAACTGTTGTATCAGCCTCATTATCAGATTCAAAACCGCTGATTACTCCCTTGTTCATAAGTCCAAAATTCAGGGTAACCAAATCTCCTCTGGAGTACTCATTATCTCCAAGCAGAGTAGCTTCTATATCCGGTCCTCCATAGACTGTATAGAAATTGTCTTTGAGATCAAAATTTTTAGGTATGGCGGCCTCTACAGGCACTGTTGCGAGCAGCATCATAAGGAGGGTTGCAATTGCAAACATACTTCTTTTTTTAATCATTTTCGTCACCTGAAGCATTTTCACTAATTTTTTTCCTGTTACGGAGCATCTTTATTATCATGTAGATAAAGACAAGAGCGAATAATGTCCCAATTATAACAGTTGTACTTATTTTAGATTCAGCCTGCTTAACTGGCACGCTCACCTTCATATTATCGGAAAGTTTGTTCTCTCCTTCGTCATCGATATACTTGATTTCACTGTCAATACTGTACTTTTTCACCAGGGCATCAGAATCAGCCGAAATTTCAAGTGATACCACCCGGCTTTCTCCCTGACCGATTGTTCCAAGTCTGACAACCGTATTGCTGGTGCTCAGGGGTTTCATGGCAACAAATCTGACCTCTGCATCCTCAGCTGTAGCCTCACCTTTATTCGTATAAGTAATGTTCACAGTGTTTACTGAACCCTGTGTTAAATTGCCTGAAACGTTACTTATCTCAAACATTGGTTCTTTTTTAAGGGAGATGTGAATGGGAAGGGTAATATTTTTTATAGCGTATTCCCGTGTATATTCCGGGTCGCTAATCCCGAGATTTATCACATCTGTAGTTTCTGTTCTGGCATTCTTCTGGTATTCGTAAGTCACGGGAAGTCTCAGTTCATACTCCCCAGCAGGTGTATTACTGTCAATACGTATACTGAATTTGAGGTCTTGCGTATTTCCAGTTTCCAGTTTATCTACAGTCTGGAGACTTGTTGCGGGTTCTATGTGAATGTGGTCAGACCCTGACGTCAGGTTTGCTTTGATGCCTCTGGCCGTCGTACAATCCTTCTCTGCATTCATCTCGGCAAGAGCAATAGACTCCTCTCTGGAGTCAGGGATGCTGTTCTGGTTTGCATACAGCCGTTTAAAACCTTCAATAGTACCCGTGTTTACAATTTTTATTTGAACGTCTGCTTTTTCTCCCCTTTCAAATTCTGTGTCTCCAGTGATTGTAGCCCTAATTGCAGGTTCTCCGTAGCTTTTGTAATAGTCAACCGAGTATCCTCTGCTCGGAATCAGGAAACTTCCACCATCACTTCCAAAGGCTGGAGACACAGTTATCGAGAGAACTGAAAGGAGAACTGCAATTGCAGTGAATGTATTAACTGTCTTCTTTAGTGTGTTTTGTTGGGGTTTTTTCATTGGATATCTGCCCCCTTGACATTATTTGCTTTCGTTTGTGGTGCCTTCATTCCTCTTCTCTTTTCCCTCCAGGTGTCCATTAATACGATAAGGGGTGGAAATACCAGGAAGGTTGCAACCAGAACCAGTAGTATGTCAATAACTGTCACTGTTCCAAAATCACTTACTACAGGGAAAGGAGAGATCATTAGAGCTGCAAATCCCCCAACGACCGTTGACCCTGATGCAAGAATTGCAGCACCGATACTGTCACTCGTCCTGTATATGGCTTGCAGGGGGTTGGCTCCGTAATTCTTTTCTTCAAAGTATCTTTCCATCATGAGAACTGAGTACTCACAACCAATTCCAATGACCAGTGCTCCCATAGTTGCAGTCATAGGAGTGTAATCAATTCCCAGGAACTTCATTACCAGTCCTGACCAGCCAGTTACTATGAACATTGGAATAATGGCAGCCAGAGCTTTTATCCAGTCTTTGTAAACCACCAGAAGTCCAAGTAGTACCAGGAAAAGCCCAAGATAGGTCATTAATACTCTTCCATCTGTAAGAGCACCCAGAACTTCAATAAAGACCACCGGGTTACCTGTAATTGTAACTGTAACACCCGGAGGAGCCTGCATCCACTGTATATCTTTCTGTATTATACTGGTTAACTCTTTAATTCCCTCAGTCTTTATGTCGTCAACAGCATTTCCTATGTTAAAATTTAAGAGGAGCATGCTTTTGCCGTACATGTATTGGTCTTTCTGAGACTCAGGAATCTTATCGTATATTGCCTCAATTTCATCTTTAGTGTCCGGAATTGTGCCGCCGTTAAACTCTTTTACAAGAGGCACGATGCTTGAAGCACCTAAAATGTATCGCCTTTGAGTTTCATGTTCGCTGAACCTGTCAATCCACTTAAGAACCTCAGGGTCAGCAGTATTTTCTACATTTATTATGAGGTTAAGTGTATCAGTTCCTCCCGTAATATCCTTCAGATGATACAGGTCTATAAGAGCTGGCAAATCCGGAGGAACAAAGGCTTTGGTATCAGTCTCGACGCCCACAGACTCGTCGGCAATTATGCCTCCAACACAGAGCAGGGTTGCAATCCCGAGTACCAGCATGTTGTTCTTTATCGAAAAATTATTGATTTTTTCTAGAAGATGCTCTATTACACCCTGTTTTGGTTTCGTGGAAGAAACATCTTCAACATCTTTTTTTGTCGGTTTTGATTCTTGTTTTCCTTTCTTCGACGGGTATTTTTTTGAGATGCTGTCGAAGATGTAAACTGTAATTACCCCGACAAACATGGCTGCCAGATAGCACATTATTATGCCGATCGTGAGAAGTTTCCCAAAATCTTTTATCATTGGAACCGTGGATGTAAACAGGGAAAAGAATCCCAGAGCAGTCATAGTAAGAGCTATGAGTACAGCAGGTCCTGTGTGTTTAATTGTTGATATTATGGCTTTGGATTTGTTCCCCTCTTTATGCAACTCTTCTTCAATTCTGTTATGGAACTGAATCGCATAGTCAATGCCAAGCCCTATGAGTACAGGGAAAGCTGACATGGAAACCATTGATAAGGGAATCTGCAGAAAGCCCATAGCTCCGAAAGTGTATACAATACCGAGTAAAACGATCGGTAAAGGCAACAATTTCCAGCGGACGTGCCGGAAAACAAGGCTCAGCACTATTAGCATGAAAAAGGCAGCAAGCAAGAGTAGTGACCCCATACTTGAGGTCATTGCCTCGTTCATTTCAATATTGTAGGCCGGATCGCCTGTTACTATGATATTGTAAGATGGAGGGAAATCAGAAAATCTGACAGCTTCCTGGGCCACCGTTATGATCTCTTTCTTTTTCTCATCGGAAGTGGACATTGACATCGATATTGAGATCAACATATGTGTATCATCAGGAACTAATTTTGAGAATATCTGCGGATATCCATCAATAAGTGCCTTGATCTCTGCATCGGTCTCTGGTATCCTGGACCTTCCTGTATACTCGTAATTTATTTCCTTTATAACAGTAGCAGGACTTGTGACCCCTACAACTCCTTCAGTGGACCCGATTTGCTGTTCAAACCGATCTACAGCTTTCATCAAATCTGCTGATTTTACTTCATCCCCCTCTACCATCACTACAATGGATTCAGTGCCAAATATATTTGAGTAAAGATGATCATAGCTCTGATACAGTTTCGAATCTTTACTTACAAAGGTCTCCGTTCCTGAGCCCATAGAAATTTTCTGTGCACCTTGCATTGATAACAAGATGAGAAGAAAAAATATCAGAAGTAATGTCACGCGGTTGTTATGGACAAATACTCCAAGTTTTTCAAAAAAATTCTTAATAGCACATTCCTCTTATTACTTTTTTGAAGATAGTTTTGAAGTACATATCAATTTACAAACAGGAGCTTGCTCCCTGAAGTCCTGGGCAGGTTCAAATCCGTCGACGATCAATATTATTAAATATCCCCACCGTTGTCTCGAGGCTCTGTAAATAATTTCATTAAAATAATTGCAACATTCTAACCCCTTATCTGTCAAGGAAACAAGCACTTTTCTTCTGTCTTCAGGATTATTTTTCCGAAACACCATCCCTTTTTTTTCAGATCATCAATCATCCGGCTTAGGCTGTTTTTATTCATACCGGTATAATTTCCGATGATTGAAGGCATGATTTCACCTTCCATGCCTATGACCTTGATCACGCTAGATTATGAACTATATAATAATATAGTTCGATATTGAACTATTGACATTATCAACAATTGATTCTATTTAAATCCTGCGGCTCGAAAAAGTTGGAAATTTCTAAAAAAGTTAAAAGTTTAAATTCTGTTAAATATAAAAGTGAGTATTAATTGTCTTAGTGAGTATTAATTGTCTTAGTGAGTATTAATTGTCTTAGTGAGTATTAATTGTCTTTTTACCCAAAAAATACTTAAATAACTCCTAATTTTACAATTTTACTTTATTTTTAAATGCACTTTATATTTGACAAAAAAATAAATAAAGTCTTAGTACTTAATATCGTAAAATTAATTTGCTGCAATCATCACTAATTGATAGGTACGACGTTTTTGATTCTAAACAGTTAGTTTTCATCACATGAAACTGGAGTGAACTACCCCACGCTAAAGCTGTGCGGCTTCCTGGTTCATCCCCCTCTCTTTTGAGAGCAAATCCCCAGGCGCCTATAGACTGACAATCTGATCTGGCTGGGAGTCACGTATCTGTCTCCCCAGTTACCCTGTTTATATCTTGGAGGAAGCATGCTAGATAGAAATGAAATGAGAGAAATGAGGTTATTGGTACTGGAAAGGACTATACTTCTCAACAAATTGATTGAAAAAGAGGTTTCCCAAAAAATATCCAGAGCCAGATTTGAAGGACTTGAAAAGCTCGGCAAACAGCAGCCTAATGCCATTTTGATAATTGGCACAATGGGGGAAATGATTCCTTCATATCTCGGCCTGTGTATGAATATGGATAGGAGTAGCCTCTCAAGAATGATAGACTCCATGGAAAAAAAGGGAATTGTCAGTAGAAGGGCAGATCTGGAAGACAGAAGGAGAGTCCTTATATCCTTAACTGAAAAAGGAGAAAAGTACTATGAAATTCTTCAGGATATTATGGCAGAGGTCAATGCTTCTATTGCGGCTTTTCTTGACGAGCAGGAAAGCAGAGAATATGCAGCCTGCATAAAAACAGAGGTAAGGATCTTGAAGAAAATAGATTCCAAACTGAATGCAAAAGAGTGAATCCTGGAAAGGGATATGAATCCTGGAGAGGGATATGAATTCTGGAGAGGGATGCCTTAAAAATAAGTGATGTTTATAGAGAAAAAGGTAAGGAAAATGCTTGAAGAGACTTCCGCGTTTCTTATGAATTCCAACAGATTCTTTTCAAAATATGACATCTCATCGAAGAAAAAACCAAAATTTAATTAATAATAATTACAGATTAGTAAGTAGTTACTTTTAAGTGGGGCAAAATATGCCAAAATTCCATATTGAATGGAAACAGAACCTCTCAGTGATGCCAGATGACCCAGTCAAGATGGGAAAGATAAACTTATCACTTCTTGAAATGGTTAAGGCTGAGGTGAAATCAAGTAAGATTGGTGATTGGGGAGTTTATTGTAATGGGTTTAGTGGGTACTGCATCAAAGAAGGAACACATGATGAGATAATGACCGAGCTGTTGAAATACATGCCATATATTCTATTCGATGTAAAGCCAGTTGTTAACGTGGATCAGGCTATAGACGCAGTCAAAGTATATCTCAAATGATGAAAAAGTAAGAATGCTCGTTCGGTAATCTCTTCCAATTTTAAATTTTTATTTAAATTTAAATAACATGTATTCAAGAGGGGAAAATGATAGACACTTCTTTCTCATCGCTTCAAACAAATCCACAATTTTCAGCCCTGATTTTAATTCTGGTACTGTGGGAGCTTTTCTGGAAGGGTATAGCTCTATGGAAGGCAGCACGAGAATCTCAGAGATACTGGTTTATCGCTATACTCATTTTGAATACGGCAGGTATTTTACCTATCCTTTATATTTTTTTATTTAAGAAGGGTAGAAAGGGAATATAAATCAAGAAGATCAAATTACACGTCTTGCACTTTTTTATATTTCATCTTAGAATGAAAATTAGAGAAGTACTGAACTTAGCAACAAAAGAGGCAATCTCTAGAAAATAAATGTCTATTGATGGTACAGGATACAACAAAAATAGGAAAATATAATAAAAAAGTTTATTTACTCTTTAACATCGTCTGAAGCTTTCGCATATTTTCAACCATGACTTTCTTTACTGCGATTGCATTTTCCATGTCTTTGATTTTCTTTTCGAGCCACATGATTTTTGTCTCAAGCTTCATCGCCATGACTTCTTTCTTTTGAGCTTCTGTTAAGCTAGCGTACATTTCACTCATTCCGCAAGTGCATTCTGAGTGCTCTTCTTTACCTTCGTGTCCATGCATCATATGACTACACTCCAAAATTTTATAAAGCTAATAGCCCCACCAGCTTTCGCTTTGAATTAATTAATATCGCAATAATAATATTTATATCTTTATGATTTTAGATTCTAGAGCAAGATCCACTAAAAAGGATTGAAACTAATAATGTCGCATCAATCCTCATTTCTCGAATAGGTTCTAAATAAAAGTAATTCAGGTTCGTGGTCTAACTATAAATTTTTTAAATTCTAATAGAAGCACAACGACAATTACAATCGAGACCACCAGTAGTAAAGATGTGAAAGGCAGCGGGGTTAACCGAACCAGATGGTGCACATAAGGAACATAAATTCCTACAAAGAGAAACGCCACTGCTGCCAGAGCCCACAGGTTAATTACTTGATTTGTAAACGGCCCGATAGCATGTATGCTCTCGGTATCTGACCGGCAGAGGCGGCAAGATCCATAAACAGTTCCAAAATGATAATCTGAATGGGTGAAAACGGCATGGGGGCATTCACGATTACAGGAACCAGGAAGATCAGGATCAAAGCCAGCTTAATGCACAGGTAATAGCGCATGCCCTTTTGTAGATTATCGAATAGAGCCCGGCCTTCGAAAATACCCTGTGGGATAGTGTTGTAATTGTCGTCTGCAAGAATGACATCTGCAGTATCCCTGGCAACATCAGTGCCACGTTTCCCCATTGCGATGCCTATGTCGGCTCCCTTGAGCGCAAGTACATCATTAATACCGTCACCCGTCACAGCCACAACTTCGTGGTTGTCCTGTAGAGCCTTGACGATCCGGTATTTGTGTTCAGGAGTGGTCCTGGCGAAGACATAGCACTCCTTTACTATCGTTTGCAAGTCAGCATCAGTCATCCGGTCCATTTCAGCGCCAGTGACCACTATTTCGGAAGAGATGCCTGATTGACGGGCTATGGAAGCAGCCGTAGCTGGATAATCACCTGTGACCATGATCGTCCGGATACCCGCTACTGCTGCCTGAGCAATTGTCTCTTTCACGCCTGGTCTGGGACCATCCTCAAAGCTAATCAATCCAACAAAGTCCATTTCCTTTTCCAGTAGGTCAAAATCCTGATAGATGGCTTCGGGCGGAACCTGTTTATAAGCGACACCAATAACGCGGCGTCCCGAACGTGACTGCCTGTTCAACTCATCCCGGTCTGCCTGAGTTACATCATGACACGAGGCAAAGACCTCTTCAGGTGCGCCGCTCTTACAGAGTTCATACACGCCGTTTTCCTGACGCAACATGCACTTGGTTTTATGTCCCCCGCTCAAGACCCGCTCCCGAAGAATTTCTGGCAAGGGTCTGGCATCCACCTCATGAGCTGCTTTGACAATTTCGAGGTCCAATGGGCTTATCGCAAATTCGGAAATGCACATCGCGGCACGGTAAATCACCTCAGGACGGTTATCCGGATAAACAGAGGCAATTTTCATCTCTCCTTTGGTAATAGTACCGGTCTTATCAGTAACGATTACAGTGGAATTGGCCAGGCTCTCCGTCGCACGGATCTTCTTTATTAGCAAGTTTTGTTTAGAAAGATTGAAGGATCCCAATCCCAGCACCATTGTGATCACGATCGGTAGTTCCTCAGGAATAACGGCAAAAGCCAGCGCCAGGCCGGTCATTATCATCAGTTTCCAATCTTGACCCCGAAGAAAACCCAAGACCGGGATGGCTATTGAGAAGAACAAGGCTACATAGACGAGTTGACCTGCCAATCTCTTCATTGCCAGTTGCAGAGGTGTGCGCGGTATTTTGATGTCTTTTGTCTGAGCGGCAATTTGACCGATTCTTGTAATGGGTCCGGTGACATTGACTTTTGCCTGGCCTTCTCCATTGACTACTATGGTCCCAGCATATAGGGCATCCCCTGCTTGTTTCACAATTGCGACGGATTCTCAGGTGAGGGCTGACTCATCTATTTCCAGGTCTATTCCTCGTTCAACCTTCCCATCCGCGGCGATTTTTGTCCCCGTGGTCAGGATTAAGACATCTCCAGGGACCACCTGGGTGGATTTCACTTCTATTATCTGCCCGTCTCTTTTGACAACTGCTTTCAGAGCGGCGATTTCCGCCAGCGATGCAATAGCTTTCTTTGCCCTATATTCCGTCAAGACTTCGGACAGGACTAGCAATATAATTATAGCAAATATGATGATTGCATCTCCTAGATTCCCCAGGATGCTGTATAGTACACCGGTTACCAGCAGGAGCAACATCATCGGCTCCTGGATCTCCTCAAAGAAAATATCGAGGAAGCGCATAGGTTTGGGTTTATAGATTTCATTTAGGCCAACCTTTGCCAACTGCTGCAGAGCTTCCTGAGTAGTTAACACTTCTTCCCCTGTCATCAAAGTGCTCCTCCTTGTTTCCTAATAAGAGATGATTACACAAGAGATGAATTACACCTTGATTTTTAACCTTCGCGCAGAGCCTATCTTAAAAGTCAATATTTGCATGTTTAAAAATAAGGTTCCGTTGCAAAAAAATTATCATTGGTTTCAAACCAAAAGTAAAATTTGCATAGTTTTACTGTAAAATGTAAATGTTACAGGTAAAAATTGTAAAACAGCTTAAGGGGGGGCTGTAAAATGGCTGCAAATGTAATTAATTTTACATTCGTTAGTAAAATTTGGTGACATAGTTTGAAATTGGAGGAGGTTAAGGCTTGGAAAAACTTAGTTTCTGGGAGCCGGGTCAGGGTTTAAAAAAGTTTTAAGTTTTAAGTTTTAAGCTTAGGGGTTAAATTTTAAGATTTGGGAGGCCTATTTTTAAAAAACTGAAGGGTACCCAACCATTTAGATTGAGCACCTTATTGGAAAGCTTAAACTTTACACATAAAATACACCACTGACTTTGGGGCTTACTTGCCCATTGGCATCGACATCCAGACACAGCCAGCAATCCTGGATACCATTATTGTTTTGGTGCTGGGCCTATAAACTGACCCCAGGACATAGAACGGAACCCTGTGTTCACGGTGGCTGTAACATTGTTTGTTGCTGTGTCAATTACGTAGACTTTGTCGCTGCCGTCGCTTGTCACATATGCCTTTTTTCCATCCGGTGTGAATGCAACTCCATGAGGAAACTTTCCTACATTCACCGTAGCTGTAATACTGTTTGTGGCTGTGTCAATTATAGAGACAGTGTAGGGATAGTGGTAGTTCACTACATACACCTTTTTACCATCAGGAGTAACTGCAACTCCAACTGGACCCCATCCTACAGGCACAGTGGCCGTAACGCTGTTTGTGGCCGTGTCAATTACAGAGGTAGTATTGCTGCCATAGTTCGCCACGTATAATTTAGTTCCATCCGGGCTGACTGCAATTCCCCAGGGGTTATTTCCTACAGATACATTGGCTATAACAGTATTTGTGGCTGTGTCAATTGCAAAGACTGTATCAATTGCAAAGATACTGTCCCACCAGTCGGAGTTTGTCAGATATACAGTTTTTCCATCAGGAGTAACCACGATTCCCCTTGGATTGATTCCTACAGGCACAGTGGCTGTGACAGTGTAATTGGATGTGTTAATTACAGAGACAGTATCACTGCCATCGTTCGTTACATATACAGTTTTTCCATCAGGGGCAACTGCAATTCCCCAGGGCCACTGCCCTACCTCTATCATGTCTGTAAAAGTATTTGTGGCTGTATCAATCACAGAGACTGTATCAATTGCAGAAATATTGTCCCAGTCGGAGTTTGCCACATACAACTTTTTTCCATCTGGACTTACTGCGACTCCATTGGGGTTGCTTCCTACATAACTTAATGTGGCTGTAACATTGTCTGTGGCTGTATCAATTACAGAAACGGTGCTGCTGCCCGCGTTCGCAATATACGCATATGTTGCTGATAAATTTTGATACGGATACGGATAGCCCCATACTTGAGCAAATTTGTATGGTGGATCATACGGTGACAGTGGATTTCTCAGGGTTGAAGCATAGAGCTTCCCGCCTGCTACTGCAAGAGAAGATATACCTCCATTGGTCACTGCAAATGGATGACCAAATAAACCCTGGCCAGCAGAAACAGCGATCTCCCAATTTGCTCCATCGTATTTACCAATATTTCCAGTTGGAAAGCCTTCACCCAGATAAAGAGAATCATTATATACTACCATACTCTTTGCACGG
This sequence comes from Methanosarcina sp., assembly GCA_013331265.1. Lineage (GTDB taxonomy): Archaea > Halobacteriota > Methanosarcinia > Methanosarcinales > Methanosarcinaceae > Methanosarcina > Methanosarcina sp10923u. Next base: position 1,257 of record DUGS01000147.1, on the reverse strand, counting down.
CTAGGACCATTCCCTATCATGGTATCCGGAGTAACATCTTTCCATCCATTTAGCCCTGTACCGTTATATCTCCATACCTGGCCGCCGTAATGGGATAAAGTTCCTATGTATAAATTTCCATCATATACAGTTCCAGAACCAAAGTCCTGATTAATACGAATTATTTTTTCCTTACCATACCAATCAAATATTGTTGTTTCTGTACCAAAACCATCTTTATTAACCTGATACCAGCTTCCAGCGTCTCCAGACGGACTTTCCCACACCTGGATCCCGGGACCATAGTAACTGCTATCTCCAAAAGATGCATCAGGATCTGTTCTAGTATTGGTAGTGACAACTACTAACTTTTTGTTGTACTCCGTCATTAAACCTAATTTATGATTCAAAGGATTTCCAAATCCATCGGATACAACTTTTTTCCATGTCATCTTCGTCTTACCAAAATCTGGAGAACGCCAAATTTCAAAAGTTGTTGAACCCTGTGGATAAACAACTGCATACAATTGCCCATTGAATATTAAAATAGGCTTTACATCAGTTCCGTTAGGAAACTGGGAAAAATCTGCAGATTTGAAAGGACTTAGATCATTCAGTGAAATTGTTTGTTTTTCCCAATCAAAAGATGAATTATTAAATTTATATAATCCATCCTCGGCTTGTGCGTATAAATCGGATCCAAATACGCTTAATTTAAGAGGCTCTTGAATATCAGTTTGCTTAAACAATCCCTCATGATCTACACGAGTCCAATTGTCCGGTATATCTGCTTTGGAGGTTCCTGCGCTCAATGTCAGCAGTGCCAGAGATAACAAGACTAAAACCATACTTCTGTCCATAATTCTTCCCCCTACAAAAAAGCCCAACTGTCCTGTTGTTTTTTTCGAAGTTATACTAATAAATCATTATTATCACTTAGATATATAAAAATCGTTCTATAAAAAATCGTCTTTCTTATTTGTTAATAAATTTTAATATTAATATTTAATAGAGAGCCCATCTCAGAACCAATATTACTCTCAAATTAGTAAAGTTTCTAAATTATTTTCATCATTAGAAAATCGATTGGTTAGTCGGACCCATGATTCATAGAATTAATTTCGAGTTTTAGGATCAGTTCATTATAATATCAAGAAAAATTATTTTTGAGCACAAGACTTCTAAAAAAGCGGTAATGCAATATTCATGCAAAATGTGTAAAAATTCAACTTATTTTTTTCAAATGAATGTATAAAAAGAACTTTTATTTTGAGTGCG
>DUGS01000071.1:15860-24895 GCA_013331265.1 Methanosarcina sp. | reverse complement strand
CTCTTGAACGAGCGCAGCGAGTGAAAAGGACCGCGGTCTCCCGAATCGCAATTCGGGTGGCGCAACTCAGGTGGCTCAGCTATGCTATCAAAAATTATTATTACCATCCCCCCAATTAACCATCAGATGATTATAGGCGTAATGGGGCCTGAAGGCTCGTATTCGGAAAAGGCTGCAAAATTATGGGTTCTGAAAAATGACCTGAGGGATGCAGAGTTTCGTTATTTCGCAGATATCGAAGATGCGTTCCTGGCTGCAGTTAAAGGAACGGCAGACATCTCAGTAATCCCTGTAGAAAACTCTATTGAAGGTTCGGTAGGCGTTACCCTTGATCTGCTGCTTGAAAACGAGGCTGTCATTATTGGAGAAATAGTCGTCAAAATCGAGCACTGCCTCCTCTCAAAAGGCGGACCGGAGAAGATCAGGGTCATCCTTTCTCACCCACAGGGGCTTGCCCAGTGCAGGCGTTTCCTGAAGAAGCATTTTCCTGAAGCTGAACTTCGGAGTACGGGGAGCACTTCTCATGCAGCCAGGCTGGCAGGGGAATTTGAGGAAATGGCAGCAATTGCATCCCCTGAAGCTGCAGAGCGATACGGGCTCAAGGTTCTGCTCTCAAATGTCCAGGACAGGAAAGAAAATTATACCCGTTTTCTTGTAATTAGGGGCAAAGAAAAGATTTTATCGGAGCAGGCTGCCGAAACTGCGAAAGTTGATAGGGAATCGTACTTTAATCCCTGTATTGGTGCAGAATATGGGTTGCAGTCTGAACCCGAAACCGGGAAAGAAAAAGCAAATCTCCCTGCCTGCAAAACATCTCTTATCGTATATCTGGAAAAAGACCGGCCTGGAGCATTGTACGAGCTTCTGGGAGCTTTTGCAAAAAGAGGGATTAATCTCACAAAAATAGAATCAAGACCTTCTAAAAAAGAGCTTGGAGATTACTACTTCTTTATCGACTTTGAAGGTCATACAAGCGACGCACTTATAAAAGATGCCTTAGAAGATATAAAATCAAAAGCTGGTACAAAATCAAAAACCAATACTTTAAAAGTACTGGGTTCCTATCCGGCTTTCAAGAACTAAGGCTCAACAGGCTTGAGTACAGGGATATAATTATACAGGGATCTACTAAGATACTTCTACTAAGATACTCTAATAAGATACACTCTGGCTGTAAAGTTACTGCAGCTATCAAGATTCCGGATAATCATAAACCTTCGGCTTCGGAAATTACCTTTATATACTATATTTATATAGTATCTTTCTGTAATATCTTTCTATAGTATCTTTACATGTCTTTATCTATTATCATATAACACTCTTAAGTATAATAACGCCGGAATATCCGGTTGCAGAAGGGAGCAAAATGGCTCTGGAGATTGAAAAAATTGTAAACCAACATGAATCGGCTCTGAAAAAGTATAGAGGGCTCTATATTTTTACAGACCTTCTTGCAACGTTTCTGGTTCTCTACGCCCTTTTTGTGCTCCTTAACATGAGAGATATATTCTTAATGTTTCCCGCCTTCGAACCCTATACCGGTGCAAAATACAGCATTCTTGGTTCTGATATTGTTTTTGAGACTCTTGGGCTGATTATTCTTGACTTTGTTCTCTCGCTCATTCTGACAGCAGTCAGGTATTACAGGGCTGAAAAGAAAGATGCCATTTCCATGATAGAAGAAAAATACCCTGTACTGAAAGAGAGGATGAGGACAGCTTATGACAACAGAAATACGGATAATATCATTGTCCGTGACCTTATAGGCGGCGTCATAATTGACTCCAAGCCTGTGAAATCCTCTGTCTTCCTTAACAGAAAAAAACTTGCAAAGGATGTTCTGATAACCGTATTTGCTGTTACATGTCTGGCTTATGTTGCCTATACCGGATATCAGTCAACTATCAGCCCTACCGACATGAGTGAAGTGATAGAGAGTCTTCCTTTCTCGGGTTCTAATTCGGACCTTGTTTCTGTAGAGGAAAACGGCGGGACTTCCACAGACTTGCAGGACAATAATGAGCTTTTTGGAGAACCTGCTGTTATCGTGGTCGAGGGAAAGGATGTGGACTTAAAGATACCTCCGGGTTCGGGGCAGGGCTTTACTAGACAGGAAGAAGGAGAGCAGAGTAACGAATCATTTGTCCAGTCTGATATGTACAACCCGGAAGCCATTGCTTCTCAGTCTTATTATGAGAACCTTCCTGAAGGGTACAGAAGTGTAATCCAGAGTTACTTTGAACAACTTGCAGAAGAATAATACAAAAATCACCTAATTAGACTTACCCGCAGTTAGACTTACCTGTATTCATTTAATCTAAAGTTATCGGAAAGCAATTTTTGAATAACAAACTGTACAAATTAACAGCTGTATCTGGAGTAACAGTCAGACTGTTTTTGAAATACATTCTGTCGAAGGAATGGACAAGGTTCAGCAGAGCGGGCATCGGGACCCGCTAAAAACAGCGATTCAAAGGGTGAAGCAGAAATGAATGAGACTAATACCGATTCAGGGCAGGCCTTAACGACCTACCAGAACGCAGGCAGGATTTTCAAAAGTTTCTTTGAAGAGATAGGAAATGTAATAGTGGGTCAGAACAGGGTTGTAGAAGAGATCATAATCTCAATCCTCTGTGAAGGGCATGCCCTTGTGGAGAGCAATCCCGGGCTTGGAAAAACTCTGATGATCTCCACGATCTCAAAGGCGATGAACCTGAAGTTCAGCAGAATTCAGTGTACTCCTGACCTTATGCCTTCTGACATTACAGGGACTAATGTGATTCAGGAGAAAGACAACAAAAAAGAGTTCAAATTTGAACCCGGACCTGTCTTTGCAAACATCGTGCTTGCAGATGAAATCAACCGTGCTTCACCTAAAACCCAGTCCGCCCTGCTTGAAGCCATGCAGGAAAAACAGGTGACGGTCGGAAACGATACCTTCCTGCTCGACCGACCATTCTTTATTCTTGCTACCCAGAACCCCATAGAAATGGAGGGAACTTATCCCCTTCCCGAAGCCCAGTTAGACCGCTTCCTCTTGAAGATCCTTGTAGACTATCCTACCTATGAAGAAGAAATGGAGATTATAAACCGGTACACGAAGTCAGAGGCCCCGAAGATCACCAAGGGGCTGGACAAATCCACACTTCTTGATTTACAGAAACTTACCCGGCAGGTCCCTATTTCGGAAGAACTCAAGGAGCGCGTCCTTAATATTGTGGCAATGACACGCAAAGACAAAGAGCACATTGAGTACGGTGCTTCTCCCCGTGCATCCATCGGCTTAATCCTTGCAGCAAAGGCAAGGGCACTTATACAGGGCAGGAACTTCGTGAGCAAGGAGGATATTGATTACATGGCTTACCCTGTCCTCCGCCACAGGCTGATCCTTACCTTTGAAGCCGAAAGAAGCGGGATGACCCCCGACCAGGCCATTGAAGAAATAATAAAGAAGATAAAATGAAGCCGGTAATAAAGAAAGTAAAATGAAGCCGGTAAAACACCCTAGAAATGAGAGTTTGTAAACCTGCTGGAATCTGAAATACCTGTAATCGAGCAGGTTCTTAGAGATTACCGTGCAGGATATAAGAAAAAATTAAAACCCCCAGGTTTTTCCAGGTCCGGCAGAACCGGGCTTTTCGGTTGACGATCCAGAATGACTCGCACAAAACAAAAAATCGAAACGGACTTTTTCAAGCAGCTTGACCGCTTTACTTTTTCGGTGAGGAAGAGGGTATCTACGGTCTATGCCGGAAACCGTCCGTCAACCCGAAGCGGACACGGTATCGATACTATCGGGTTCAGGGAATACGACTCAAGCGATGCTTTGAAAGATATAGACTGGAAGGCTTATGCGAGGACTGAAAAGCTCTATGTAAGGCAGTTTGAGGAAGAAAAGACCCTTACAACCCATATCCTTCTGGACGCCAGCAAAAGTATGGACTATCCCGAAAAAGGGACCTCAAAATTCGAGTATTCCGCCATGCTTGCTGCAGGCTTTGCTTATATGGTGACCAAATATAATGACAGGTTTGCCATTTCCACTTTTACGGATGAAATTGATATCAATAAACCCAGCAGGGGCAGGAAGAACCTTATGCGGGCAATCGACCGGCTCAGCGAACTTGAGCTTTCCGGAAAGACTTCCATAGGGGAAGCTGTTATAAAGTACAGCCGGGAAATTAAGTCCAGGTCCCTTGTAATCCTTATTTCCGACTTTATGCAGGAGCCTGAGGCAATAGAAACAGCCCTGTACAGGCTTTCCGACCATGACCTTATTGTCATACAGGTGCTCGACCCTACGGAAAAAGTGCTCCCTCTTCAGGGCAACAGCAAGCTTATAGACCTTGAAACCGGAGAGGAAATAAGGACTTATATAAGTGATAAGTTCAAGGAACGCTACATCAAGAAGCTTGACGACCACAGTGCAAGAATTAAAAAAACCTGTATGAAAGTCGGAGCCGAGTTCTACACTTTTACAACCGATACTCCTGTCTTTAATGCTTTCTACCATACAATCAGGAGAAGGAGACGCTAAAAAATGCCTTTTCAAACCCCCCTTGCTCTTATCGCTCTCCTGAGTGTCATCCCGCTTATTATTATTTACATGCTCCGCCCAAAGCCGGCTGTGCTTTCAATTCCCTCATTGATGTTTGTCCTCAAACTTGATAGGGAACGAAAGAGGGTTTATGCTTCTCTTACAAAAGTTGTGCGTGACCCTCTTTTCCTGATCCAGCTCCTTATGCTGATACTTCTTTCCATTGGTGCGGCAGGTTACTATTATACCTCAGAAGAGCCCCTTAGCGGAGAGCATACGGTACTTGTCCTGGATACTTCGGCAAGTATGCATGTAGATTCCCGTTTTGAAGATGCAGTTAAAATTGCTGACAGTTATGTGAGCAAGAAAAACAGCATAATCCTTGCTTCCAACACTCCCCAGCTTGCCCTTGAAGGCGGAAGCGCTTCGGCTGCCGGAGAAATCTTTAATAAGGTCAAACCCGGAGCTGGCACTGCAGATCTGTCTGCAGCTATTTCTACGGGCATGCGCCTCCTCTCTAAAGAAGGGGGCAGGATAATTGTCATCTCAGACTTTACGAATTGGGCAGGAGATGACCCTGTATCTTCCAAAAACCTGGCTGAGTCCTACGGTCTTGAGGTTAATTTCGTAAAGGTCGGAAAGCCTGCAGAAAATATAGGAATCATTAACGGCTGGATTGAAGCTACTGATGGAAAATACGGCTATACAGGTGTGGTCAAAAACTACAGGAGCGAAAGTAAAACCGTTGAAATTAGTACAGGGAGAGGGACTTCGGGAAATGCTTCCAAGTCATTTACTCTTGATGTCCCTGCAGGCGGCACAAACCAGTTCACACTTGCAAACCTGGGGCCCGGTGTTACTACAATCAGTCTAAATGTTGATGATGACCTGGATGTTGATAACAGGGCTTATATTTCCATCCCGGATACTTCAGGACAGCGCATCCTCTATGTTACGGATAATGGAAAGCTGCCTTCAAAAACAGCACTCTCATTGCTCCCTAACATTGACCTGGAAATCCGGAAATCTGTGCCTTCTTCCCTTAATAATTATACCCTTGTCGTGCTTGCCCAGAAACAAACTCCGATTGCTAACAGCTCTGTGGAAAGCATAGAAACTTACGTGCGGAATGGAGGCAATGCGGTCTTTATTGCAAGTGAAGCCCTTGCCCCTGATAATACCGAGGTTGACCTTGTTAAACTCCTGCCTGTAAAACCTATAGGAATTGAAGAGGCGAAAAACGGGCTTGAGGTTGAAGAAACTCTCAAGAGCAGTATCACACAGGATATGAAATTTGAAGAAATCTCGGTCCACAAATACATGAACGCAACTGAAAGGACAGGTTCTACAACCCTGGTAGCCACGGAAACCGGTATTCCTATGCTGAGTTACTGGCAGGCAGGTAAAGGGACTATCTTCTATATGGGGCTTGATGACGAGCTCGGCGACGGAGCCTGGAACAATTTCCATAACCTGCCTGAGTATCCGGTCTTCTGGATAAAACTCGTTGAATGGCTCGGAGGCATCGGTGATATTTCAGAGTACAACCTTGAAACAGGTACCCTGACGTCCCTTTCAAAAACACAGGAAATCCGTACTCCTACAAAGACCATGACAGCAAACAGTTTGCTTTACGACGAGGTGGGAATATACGAAGTTTCCGGCAAGAGGATTGCAGTCAATCTGTATGATGACAGGGAATCAAATACTACAGTAGACGCCTCGGAACTTATCAGCCGTTCAGTTGAAAAGGATGAGCCCAGGCTTGTCAGGTCCGATACCTATACTGCAAAAAATGATATTACCAATTATCTTATAGGAATTCTGTTCCTGCTTATGCTGCTTGAAATCCTTATCGTCCGCGGGAGGGGTGAGCTGTGAATATCTCCCTTGAAAGCCCTGAGATGCTCTTGCTCATTATTCCAGTCGTTGTTGCTGGTTTTTATCTCCTGCGGAAGACTAAAACAAAAATTGTGGAATGGAGAATGCTTGTTGCCATTCTCCTTGTCCTTGCCCTGGCTTCACCCTATACAACGGTTACCCAGACCACCAGTGAAGAAGATCCTTCACTCGTGCTTGTTCAGGACCAGACTGCAAGTATGGGGATTTTCCCTGAAGGGGCAGGTACCGATCTGTATGAGTCTCTTACGGCAAATACCCCTACCATTCTCATGCAGCTGACCGGGGAAAAGACCACTCTAGGGGATGCTGTGACTCAGTACTCCGGGCTTGGGAACCAGATAGTGCTTGTTACCGATGGAAACAGCAACTCTGGAAAGGATTTGACGGAAGCTCTGGAATTTGCAAAAGAAACAAATACTACGGTCTATCTTGTCCAGCCAGAGCTTGAATCAAACGACCTCAGTGTTGAGATTACAGGGGACAAGAAAGTGGTCGTGGACAACCAGAACGAGTTTGATATAGTTGTCCGCCAGGCGTCAGAACAGAGCGTCAGTTATTTCCTTGAAGTGTTTGTGGACGGACAGATTTCCCAGAGCAGGCAGTTCAATCAGAATACCAGGAATAATACCATTCCGATTAACCAGGCTTTCACCACTCTCGGTGCTCATAATATCAGTGTAAAGATCAGTGATATATCCGGAGGGGATTTAAAAGAAATTAATAATGAGTTCTACAAGTCCATTTATGTGATCCCCAAACCTAAAATCACACTCGTTACAGGCGAGACAGGCTCTCCTCTTGCTAAAGTCCTGAGCAACCTTTACGAAGTCTCGGTTGCAAATGGCTATCCCGGAGCTGCGAATATCACGGATAGTAAGGTCCTGGTTCTTGATAACCAGTATATAAATTCATTTTCCGAGGCTCAGATAAAAGAAATTAAAAACTATGTCAGTAATGGAGGCGGGCTCATTGTAGTCGGAGGAGATAGGGCTTACAACTTCGGAAACTATCTTAATTCTTCCCTTGAAGAAGTCCTGCCTGTGATTTCAAAGCCTTCCGAGTTTAAGGGAGGTAGAAATCTTGTTCTGATCCTTGACGTCTCTCCAAGTACAGTTGCTCACAAGACTCAGGCAGATATCCTTTCAAATGCCGTTAAGATCCTCGAGAACGACAACCTGAAAGATGCAAATGTTGCTGTTATAGCATTCGGCAACGCGGCTTACGATGTTTCCGGTGGGTTTGTATATATGGGGCTTCCTCAAAACCTCGCCATTCTAAAAGATAAAGTTTCGAAGCTGACCCCAACTAATGAGACTGAAACATCTCTGGACCAGGGGCTTGGGATTGCAAAACAGGCTCTTGAAGGTAAAGAAGACGGTGAGCTTGATGCTATTGTAATCTCTGACGGAGGAATTGAGGCGTCTTATGACAAGAGTGTTCAGGCTGCACAGGAGCTGAAGGACATGGGTGTAAACCTTTACTTTATCCATATCCGCTCTCCTGCTCCCTCTCAGGCTGACAAGGCCCGAAACTACTATGCTGAAAAGCTGATGAAAGAGATCGGGCTTGAAGGCAACTATCAACATATCGATATGGGTGAGAGGGCAAATATCGTATTTGAAAAGCCTTCTGAGCCTGCTGAGGAACCAAAAGAAGAGGAACCCGAGGAGCTTGGGTCATATTTACTTCTTGAATACTCTCCTGACCATTTCATTACCAGGGGTGTAAACCTTACTAACGCGAGTGTCACAGGATATAACCAGGTTACTCCAAAAGCTGGGGCTGAACGCCTGGTTATCACGGTTACCGGACAGCCTGTGCTTACCACGTGGCGCTTTGGTCTCGGGCGCGTTGCAGCCTTTACCACGGATAATGGTGGAGGAGAAGCTACTCGCTGGGCTTCGGCTCTTTATAGCGGGTCAAACAGCAAACTGATTTCAGGTACGGCTAACTGGGCAATCGGAAACCCCCAGGCAGAAGAGGGAGCTGTTGTCGATGCTCCTGACACATGGCTTGGCACCCCTTCCGGTCTCACCCTTATTATGTACGATGAGGGAATCCCGCAGCTTAAACTGGATGGAGCTCAGCTTGACCTTGCCCTTACAGGTAGAAACACATATGAATCAAGTGTAAACCCTGTAAATATCGGGATTCACGACATTTCCGGTTATCCGCTTGCAGTAAATTATGCTCTTGAGTACCGTGATGTAGGGCACAATAAAGATATTGAACCTCTCATTGCTGCTACCGGAGGCAAGATCTATACTGAAAAGGAAGCAAGAGCCTCTATCCTGAAAGATGCCAGACAGAACTCCCAAAAAGTATCAGATNNGAGTATTCTATTCTAGCAACGTTTGTAGCAAAAGATCGCTGTTAATTTTACACAGTTGAATTGAAAATTCAATAACTTTTAAACCTATAACTGTATCAGACGTAAACTTAAATTGCAGTGGTTTTCATCAATGATTTTTATTTCAAGTAAGCTGTCCACTACGATTTAAGGGGAATATTTTGAGTTTTCAGGATGAAATCACAGCCAAACATTTTTTAAATTCAGTGTCTCATATAAAATTAAGCTGCCAGATATTTAATTAAA
>DUGS01000071.1:7394-15673 GCA_013331265.1 Methanosarcina sp. | reverse complement strand
CCATTTATATAAAATACGCAAATAGTATTTTATATAAGGACATATCTTTTGTAGGTGGCAATTATTGCAATTATTTGGGATCTTAAGTTAGAGATTGCGGATAGTTCTTTAATTTTTATTGGCAGTACATAAATGACAGAAACCGATGCCATTTTTGAAGAACTCTAGAAAACAGTAAAAAATTCCTAATTTTATCATGTGGAAACAGAAAAGCTAAGAATTCTTTAAGGTGAAGTAACCAATGACNNCAGAACTCCCAAAAAGTATCAGATGAACAGGTTAGCCTGAAAATGTATGTGCTTCTTACAGCCCTTGCAATTTACCTTGGAGAAATTATTATCAGGCGCATAAGGGAAATGAGGAGGCTTACGCAAGCCCAGGGTGAAACAGAAACGGAAGAGAAAACTGCCTGAGTCTCTTCTGTTTACCTTTCTCTTTTTATTACTTTGTTTTTTATTAATTTACTTTTTTCTTTAATGCGTAAACTAAACGTATGCTGTGCGGACTTTAAGGTGAAGTAACCAATGACAGATGGTAAGGTAGATAAGCAGATTTATGCTGAAGTAGTGCTCCGTTCGAAGACAGGAACATCGTTAATGAAGAATACAGCTCCACTGGATGCAAAAAAACTTTTCTTTTACCAGGCAGAAGCTTCTGATGTGGAGGAGGCGTGCAAGAAATTAAGCGACGCAGGTTTTTCCGTGATTGCTCGCAGTCAGTTTGGAATATCTATAGTCGGAACAGGGGAACTATATAAGAAATATTTCAATACAGAGATAGTTCAGCGGCCTGTTAAGACATTCTATGGCAGGGAAATGGCAGCTGAGATAAATCCCTTCTTCATGAACAAGACACCAGAAGTGCCTGTGGAATTGGCGCCATTGGTTGATACCCTTTATATTCCTCCGACGGGGTATTTCCTCTCTGGTGAAGGGCAAATGCCTGCACTGTCTTATTATCATCTCAGGCCTCCAGCCGATATATCACGTCTGACCAATGCGGATGCTGCTCATACCCGAGGCTTCCGGGGTACCGGAGTGAAAGTTGCGATGATAGACTCCGGATTTGTGGCAGATCATGACTATTATTCCGGGCGTGGATATAATATCACAGTTCATGCTGCGGTAGGTGACTCCACTAAGGATGAAATCGGCCATGGAACAGGCATAGCATCGAACCTTCTGGCAATTGCTCCTGAGTGTGAGCTCCATTTTGTAAAGATGATTGATGGGTACAATTGGGCATCAGTTGCCGCATTTCGTCTGGCAGTTTCTCTTGGAGTTAAGGTTATCACATGTAGCTGGGGGCAACCCCGTGACCCTGTCCTTGAGGCTGAAATTCAGGCCGCAGTGAAATCAGGCATTACTGTGGTCTTTGCCTGCGGCAATGGGTGTCCCATAGGGTGGCCTGGCTGCATGCCTGAGGTCATATCTGTAGGAGGGGCTTACCCCCGCCAGGACGGAACATGGGAAGCTGCGACTTATGCATCAAGTGGTGTTAATTCTCTTTATCCTAATCGACATTGCCCTGATATAAGTGGAATCGTAGGCCACTTGCCCCATGGGATCTTCATTGTCATGCCCACACAGAAAGGTGCCGAATTTGATGGTCTTTTCAGCGGCAGCAATTTCCCCAATGGTGATGAGACAGGGTCAGCTGATGGATGGCTTGTCGCTAGTGGCACTTCAAGTGCGGCTCCTATGGTGGCTGGTGGGGCTGCTTTGCTTCTGAATGCCAAGTCGAGCCTTACCCCAGCCGAGATTAAGCAGACGCTTATGGATACTGCTATTGATGTAACTCAGGGTTTTAGTCCGTGCGGGACATCTGTCGGGGCTGGCTCTGACAGCGCCACTGGAGCTGGTATGATCGATATAGGAGCTGCAGTGAACAAAGTGGCACCTTCAGTGTGTTTACGTGCTCCGCAGATAATATGTCTACGTGCTCCGCAGATAATATGTCCAGCTCCAACATGTCCCCGTGGTCCCATCCAGTGTCTCCGTGGTCCCATTCAGTGTCTCCGTGGTCCCATTCAATGTCTCCGTGGTCCCATCCAGTGTCTACGCGGTCCGACATGTCCACTTGCTCCCGTATGTCATCTTGCTCCCAGCCGGTGTTTACCTGCTCCAATTATGCCGCCTGCTTGCCCTGGTCCAATTGTTATCCCGCCAGTTGTTGTTCCAGAGTCTGAGGACCCCCTTGTCCCAGTCACGATTATGGTCCCAAAATCAACCGCTGAAGCATGGATGACCTATGGCAAGCAGGATGAATTAAGTCCTGAGGATGCACACCAGTATGCGCTCCAGGCTGCAGAAGAGGCTTACTGCGCTGCCCTGGAAGAGCTGGGCATGGCCGGTGAATATTCCGGGTTCCCCAGCGTCAAGGGCTGTAAGAAAGGTGCATTTGACCCCAGCGCAAAAGAATAAAACATTCTGGATATCCGGGAGGAATTCTCTCCCGGGTTCTTTCAGGTGGGTATTAGATGCTGATAATAAACAATCTAAATGATAATGATTTTCCATATTTTCCATATCCTCTTCAGGAATCCGGGAATGAGGAAGATTATATCACAACAAATCACCTCATGGCCAGGCCTATTCGATTGAACAGGCAGGCAGCTGAAGTTCTCCGACTCGCAGACGGCGTAACACAACTTTCGGATATTATTGGTCATATCATGGAGTTATATCCTGATGCTGGTGGGTCCGAAGTTATCAAACCAAGGGTTATGGAACTCCTCAGGATATTTACCGAAAGAGAACTTATCTGGTGGCGTGGGGTTCCTGCCCTGCCGGTTCCTGTCCAGCCGCCGCAGAGCATTTTCTGGGAGATTACTTCAGCATGCAATCTCCGGTGTCTGCACTGTGTAGTCGGTGCAGGCCCTGGACTGGAAGAAGAACTTTCCACCAGCAAGTGCCTTGAGCTAGCAGAGGAACTTGCTGCTTTTGGGGTAAAAAATATAGCCTTTAGCGGTGGAGAGCCTTTGCTGCGTCCGGATTTTTTTACCATTGCAGAAAAGGTTCGAGAATTAGGGATGGGTGTCCAGGTGGCAACAAACGGGACTCTCATAACACCTCAGATTGCTCATCACCTCATGAACCTGGATGCGGATGTACAGGTGAGCCTTGATGGTTCAAGACCTGAGATCTATGATATCCTGCGCCCAGGGCAAAAAGCGTTTACTAAATGTATTGAAGGTATCCAGGCCCTGGTTGCAGAAGGGCATCAGGTCACTATTGGCACTGTGCTCTCAACTATAAATATCAAAGATATTCCAGAAATTGTGGCACTTACAGAGCGACTCGGAGCTACAGCATTTCGGCTTATCCCTTTTGTACCAAAAGGTCGAGGACAACTGCATAAAGATATGGAGGTTCCCTTAGCACAGGTCAAGGAAATAGTCCAGTATCTTCATGATATGAGGGGACGTACCAGACTTCAGATTTCACCACTTGAATTTGAGGATATGCTTGATGGATGCCTGTGTCCAGATCCTCTAGTACCTGAGACACCCCTTAAATGCGGTGGTGCAGTTGAGTATGGAACTATCACTCCTACCGGAGAAGTACTTACATGTCATTTCTTTGAGGGTGTACGGGCAGATAACGTTCGCTCTGCCTCATTTCGTGATGTCTGGTACCGCTCACGTTTCCTGAATTATTTTAGGAGCCTGAGAGTATCGGACCTGCATGGTAACTGTTCCACCTGTACTTGGCTTCCCAGGTGTGCCGGAAGCTGCCGAGCAGTGAATTATGCAAAGGGTGACCTTTTTGGAGGCAACAAGTCGTGCTGGGTCTCCCAAAATACAGCAGAAGCAAGGTTGAAGTAGCATAAGTTAAACATAATATAGTAGCATGATTATCGTGGATGTTATCTTCCGTTCTGCAACGGGGGAATCGATCCTTCTAAAAGAGCCATCAGAAGATCGTAATTTCACTCGATATGCGGCAACTAAAGAGACCCAGGATGAAGCGGTTAAAGCACTGACCGGATTGGGATTTGAATTAGTAGGCCCGCCGTCTCAATATGGGGTATCGATCTCTGGTCCTTCTCAATTAGTGCACGAAGTATTTGGGGATGAACCATTTACTGTTCCCAGGTCTTTAGCAAAGTGGGTCGAAGCTGTTCGGATACCACCGCCTGTGGAGTTTTATGGAAAGGGTCTGGAATAATAAAAACAGCATGAAAAATTTTTAAGTTTTTATGGGATTCTCCAGGGATTGTCTCTTTGACTGGAGTTTCTTTGAAATTTTTTATAAATTCCCCAGAAGAAGCAGGGTAATCTGCCCGAAGAAGCCGGAAAAAATGGGCACTATGAGGTTATCGTCTATCTTGTTTACTGCGGTTTCTGTGAGGGTTGCAATAAAAGCCATAACCAGGGATACAATCGGGTCTCCGGTTATCGCGAGTCCGACAAGCAGGTCGGTTATGAACTCGGAAGCTGAGCCTTCAAGAGATTTATCATTTTTAAAGACTTCTCTGAAAATCCTTCTTTTTCCGTAGAACTTTCCTATCAGGGCTGCAGCCAGGTCTCCGAAGGTGGTCATAAGGACTGCAGCATAAGCGATTTCCCTGTTGAAGAGGGAGATTGCTGCAATTGCACCGAGAGCGAAATAGATGTGCCCTCCGAGGCTTTTGGCTTCATGTTCCCTGTACATCATATAAAAAAAAGGAATTTTCATGTCTTTTTCGAGCCGGAAGTATTCCAGGAAAAGGACAGTTACCAGGAACAGCATTAACACCCAGAGAATTGCATCTTTTCCGAAAAATTCGTAAATGAGCACTATGAAGATTGAGACCAGGTGCACGCTTTTTCTCATGACCTCAAAGACGACTTCTCTGGAGAGCATAGCATAAAGGTTTTGTGAGAATGAAATATAAATTTATACTGGTCTTCTGGCTGAAATTCTCCCTGCCTTACGGAGGCTTCTGTAAACCCTTTTGTAAACCCATTTGAGATATTTTTTCATGCGCTGTGCTGGGATTCTACAGGATCTCCTATCAGTTTTTTAAACAGGTTCGTGTCTTTAATCATTTTCATACTAACGAGCCCTCCTACTAGAAGGTTCATATGATATGTCAGGGCTCTCCAGGCTAGTACGGTAATTCCAAGAATGGACGAATCTACGAAAATAGAAAAGATTGACGCTGCTCCTAATTCAGCAACCCCGCTTGCTCCGGGAGTTGCAGGTATTACCATTATGACAGACAGAAGCACCTGGGCTGCAAAGACAGTGGTAATGGAAGGAGTCCGTGAAAGGCCCATAAGGATCAATATGAGCAGTGAATAGTCTACGATCCAGAAAATAAAAGTATAGAGAATTCCCCATAGCAGCCCTTTTTTTCCTTCCGAAAAAAAGACCCTTACGCTGTCATGAAAATGGTCTATTTCCCTGTCTATCTGTTCCATGAGGTGCGAAATTGCAGCATCGGTCTTTTTTCCAAAAAAGGGAGCAAGCCTGCCTGTCAGCCTGCGGGTTATATGTTTTACTTTTTCGGGTTTCCATACTCCATATATAAAGAAAACGAGGAGCACAAAAACAAGGACGTTTGCTATCAAGAAAGCTGCATCGAACTTATAATCCGAAAGAACGTCTCCGAGGACATAGAACGCAAAAGGCAAACAGCAAAAGATGAAAATCGCATCAATAAGACGTTCCCCTACAACAATTGCAGTAGCCCTCCCAAGAGGAATTCTGTTCCTGCTCAGGCTGTGGACTCTCAAAAACTCTCCGCCTGCAGAAGAAGGAGTAATCCCAGCCACAAAGGTACTTGAGATGACTATTTCCATTACTTTCAGGACACTTATCCTGTATCCCAGGGCTTTACAGAGAGCACGGGTCCGCAGTCCCCAGATGAGATATGAGATAATGTGAAGGAGTACGGCTGCCAGAATATACTCAAGTTTAATCTTTCTTAGAGCTTCAACAGTCTCTGAATTGAAGGTCAGGCATGTAACCAGGGCAATTGATACTGCGCTTATAACCAGCGACCCAATAAGCCATTTTTTATATCTGGTCATTGAAATCTCTTACGTTATTTTTTTATAGATATGTTTTTAAAAAAGCCTTTTTCCAATATACAATAAACAGCACAGAAAAGACGAGGTTTATCGGATTAGACCTTCCTTTCAACTACATAACTAATATTAATAAGTATTCGCTGCTATTATAGCAGCTGATATTATAAGAGCTTTACTAAATCTTAAAAAATTAATACTTCTTATGTGACTTTTTAACGCGATTAGTAAAAATAAGGAGCCTTAAATATTCAAACTGAATTTTCAAGAAACCTGTATCTAAAAAACCTGTCCAAAGAGATCCTTATTCCAGATCACGAGTAATTACCTGGTTATAATTACTTGAGTCTGGAACAGATCCGAAAATACATCTTACAAGAAATATGCATCTTATCTGGAACACTGGTTTTAACCCTGTATTTACGATCCCTCTTGAGCGGCATCATAATTAGTATTAATAATTGTTTCCTTTATACTGGAATCCTTTTCGATTACCACTTCTGGCCAGACTTTTACTCCCGAATGTATGGTGGAGTTATCTCCTATGACCACTTTATGCCCTATTACTGTTCCATTCTCAAGGTTGCACTTTTCTCCTGTGACTGTTTCGTCAGCAACAACAGCCCCCGAGATATTGGAGCCTTTTCCTATGGATACATTATCAAAAAGATAGGACGAAAGAATCCTTGCATTGTCATCGATAGTGCAATTTGCACCTATCACGCTGTAAGGCCCGACAAGGACATTGGTACCGATTACAGTGTTTTCCCCTATAACAATCGGCCCGACGAGTGAGGAATTCGAACCTATGGATACATTGTTTCCTATGGATAAAGGACCGCGTATCCTTGCATTTCTTGTTGTAAAGTTTCCTTCTATGGTTGTCCCTGGAAGGGCATCAAGCATCCAGCGCTGTGCCTGCCTGTAAGCCGCCGAACTCCCTACATCAGTCCATTTTCCCCGGACAAGCATGCCATTAATTTTTTCATCTGCTGCAAGCAGGGAAGGGAAAAGGTCTTTTGCAAAATCATACTTTTTATTCTCAGGGATCCAGTCAAAGATTTCAGGGTCGCAGATGTAAATGCCTGTACTTGCGAGGTTGCTGAATATCTGCCCGGATTTGGGTTTTTCAAGGAAGCGGTGGATCCGGTTATTTATATCCATATCTGCAATCCCGAATTCCCTGGGGTCATCAATGGAAAGGAGCCCTATAGTCACTATCGAGTCATTACTCTCGTGAAAACGATACATCTCCCTCAGGTCAAGGTTAAGTACGTGGTCTCCCCCAAGCACGATAAAAGGCTCACTTTTCAAATACTTTTCAGCATTTTTAACCCCGCCTGCGGTCCCCATTTTTTCTTTTTCATACACATAATCGATATGTACCCCGAATATGTGTCCGTCTCCAAGCTGTTCTTCTATGTGTTCTCCCATATATCCAAGGGTCATCACTATTTCATTGAACCCTTCCCTTGAAAGGTGCTCTATCAGGTGCCGGACTGACGGTTTATTGAGAATCGGTATGCTCGGTTTCGGATGTTTGAAGGTCAGCGGCCTGAGCCTTGTCCCTGTGCCTCCGCACATAATACATGCTTTCATATTTTTCCCAATGTTATTTTATGAATATATTGTTATCGATCTGTTCTTCTTTTTTGAAGTTTATTGATAATGATTTTTCTGATTAAGGCCTTCTACCTGTTATTTCATAATAATATCTTTCTTTAGAGTAATATCTTCTTTTCTTTCCACCCTTATCTCTTTTTTCCCCTTATATTCAGAGATAATACCAGTTATGCCTATGAAATCCCCTTCATTGATTGAGCCGTTCAGGGCTTCAGCACCAGCTGTCTTCGGAATAAATACGCTCAGGACTTCTGAGTCAAAGTCCACCTCTAAAAGCAGGTGTTCTCCCTTGTATGTAAATCGCTTGCTTAAAACCTCGGCATCAAGAGTAACTTTTTCCCCAACTTCGGATTCGTGGGTGTACTGCAAGGCTTCTCCCCCTGATTTTTGTCCGGCTTCTGCAAGTTCGGACCCGAAAAATACATATGCTGTCGAAAGAGAGAATAATGTCATAACAAGCAGCACTACCACGACTTTCTCTTCCTTTTCCATATTCCAACACTGCCCGGTCTGTGGATCTTGAAATTAACTTATATTATCTTGAAATTAACTTATATTATCTTGAAATTAACTTATATTGAATTGTTGTGAAGATAAATCTATTTCAAGATCAGCTTATTTCAAGATCATCTATATTTCA
>DUGS01000071.1:0-7183 GCA_013331265.1 Methanosarcina sp. | reverse complement strand
AAGATCATCTATATTTCAAGATCAGCTGTCTCCGGATCAGTTTGCATTTAAAGGTCTGTTCACAAAGGAGACAATTTTTATTTCAAGGATCAGAGTTTTGCCTGCAAGCTCATGGTTGAAGTCAATGGTAGCGTAAGTTTCGTTGGAATCAAGCACTTTAACTATTCTTCCTCCAGGGGTTATGATAATTTTTCCTGGTTCTGGGGGTTCCTTCAGTTCAAGCCGGGAAAGAGGGATTTTCTGGACGAGATAATCTTTATATTCTCCGTAGGCTTCTCCAGGGGGGATTTTAAGGGTTTTTTCTTCTCCTTCCCTCATTCCAAGCACCCCTGTTTCAATTCCTTTTATCACCTGCCGGGTATCTGTCCTGAAAAAGAAAGGCCTGTATTCCTTTTCTTCACTGTATATTCCAGCTTCAAGAGCTTTTTCTTTTATAGTGGTGTCAAATACTGTTCCGTCCTCAAATTTTCCAGTATAGTCAATAAGGAGATAATCTCCCTTTTTGACAGTACGAGAGTTCTCCATTATCCTTTCTCCTGTTTATTTTTTTATAGGCTTCCCGGCAATCCTGAAACTTTCTCTGGCCACCAGAAGGACGCATCTTTTTTAAAGAAATGTGGCCGGGTTTTAAACCGGTTCAATTTGTTTAAAATTTACTTGATTGATACAAGCTTTATATCGAAAACAAGAGTCTTGCCTGCGAGTTCGGGGTTAGGGTCAAAAGTAACATGCGTTTCATTTACAGCAATGACTTTGAACTGGCCTCCGTATATGCTGCTGTATACCTGTCCTACTTCAGGTTTCTCTGGCATGTTCAGTTCCTCAAGAGGGACTGCCTGGACCCAGCTTTCGTTGTATTCTCCATAAGCTTTCTCAGGAGGAATGGTCAGGTTTTTCTCTTCTCCTTTTTTCATTCCGATCAGTCCTTCGTCAAAGCCCTTGATTACCTGATCAGATCCAACAGTAAAGTTAAGGGGGATATATTCTCTCCGTGCGTCATATATGCCTGCTTCCTTTGCTACCTCTTCTATTGAAGTGTCAAAAACTGTGCCGTTTTCGAACTTTGCTGTATAATCTACCTGGACAGTATCGCCTGACTTTACGGCTCTCCCTTCTCCGATCCCGTTATCAGTGCATCCGCTTATAAAAATTGTGCTCACCAGAAGCAGTATTGTCATAAAATAAATTGTATTTCTCCCGGCCCTCATTTTTTTTCATGCCTCCAATGAAACGACTTTTACTTTAAATATCAGTGTCTTGCCCGCAAGTGAGTGGTTGAAATCCACAACAAAATTTTCCTCGCTTACTTCTGTTATAGTGCCCCTGAGTCCTGTCTCCGTAGCCAGCTGCATTCCTACTTCCGGAATAAAATTAACAGCATTTCGTGGCAGTTCCCTTACATACTCTTCCATGTGTTCCCCATATGCTTCTTCTGGAGGGATTTTAAGGGTTTTTTCCTCTCCCATTTTCATTCCGACAACACCCTCGTCAAAGCCTTTAATCATCTGCCCTGCTCCCACGGTAAATGTCAGGGGTTTGTAATCCCTCATTTCGTTGTATATCCCTGCATCTAAGGCCGCTTCCTTTTCCGATGTGTCGAAAACCGTGCCATCCTCCAGTTTTCCCACATAATGAACGGATACTGCATCTCCTTTTTCGACTTTTTTATCCGAATTTTTTATTGCATCTTCAGTCATAACGATCAATACGACAAAACGAGAGCATGTTAGATAAACGTACTGATAAAAAAGGCGCTTGAAATCGGTTAAAAAAAGGTTCCAGTAAATAAGAATCGCGGGAAGCTTTAAATCTTACTTTTTAAGTTCTGGTTTAGAATTTTGATTTCTGTTAGTCTTATCCATCAGTCTTCTTTTTTAGTCCTAGTCTTCTCTTTTAGTTCTGCTTATTTTTCTTTAATTTCTTTTTGGTATTCGATATATGAGTAAACAACAGTAATCCCGACTACAATGATTATAGGCACAAGAATAAAGTAGATTGCATATTCCGGGAAAAAAGCCCCGAGCATTGCAGATATTCCTGCAATCTTGATTAATTTCCCTCCAAGCCGGTTAGTCCTTTTCCATACCCTCTCGCTGCTGAGAGTCCAGGGTGTCCTGATGCCTATAAACCAGTTCCTCTCTGCATTCTCGGTAAGGATTCCTATGTAATAAAACAGAAGCCCTATCCCTAGCGGAAGCACAGAATTGGGGCTGATCTTAATTCCCGCGTTCCAGAGAAGTATCTGGAGGTGGACAGCGACCATAAATAGAACCAGTATCACTATAAATCCGTCATAATATTTCCTGAATTTTTCTATATTTTCTTTCTTCGGGTCAATTTTCGGAATTGTCAGGAACATAATTACAATGCCTGTTATCACTAACGGCATGAAAAAGAGCCCCCAGAGTTTCGACATATAGCCATTTACTTCTCCCTGAGAGTTCCAGTGAGTTGCCATCTGTTCAGGTACCTGCGGGTAAAAATAGATTGAAAGGATGAAGGAAAGGAGAACCAGTCCTGTTATCGCTGCTGTAATCGCTGCTGGAATTTTCCGCATGTAAGTTCTTTAGGTTCTCTAAATATTTATAAATGTGGAGTGTTTAAAAGTTTGGCAATACCCATGGACTGGATAGTGATCTGATAATCATGTGCTCATATACAGCTGAAAATGTCTTTTGATCTCCAGTTAACTGGAAACCTTATCCCGTATATGAAATATTTTTCCTGGACTTCATTTTAAGCCCGCTAAGTAATGCTGCAATTCCGCCTGCCACAAGGAAAATGCCATACATCCACGGCAGGATGATGGCACCTGCAAGAGGATTAACCAGCAGGAGTATTCCGATAGCGATAGTCAGGAGCCCGAGAACCGCCATTCCCAATCCTCCTCCCTTGAGTGCCCAGACAAGTCTGATTGCACCATATATTATACTCCCGATCCCGAGTATAATAACAAAAAGCGCCAGAACTGCAAAAGGAATGAGAGGGTACACGAATACCAGAAGTCCAATAAGAATGCCCATGATGCCAGAGAGCAGTTTCCATCCCGGGTTCTCTCTGTCTACTAGCAGCGATAGGATTGAAAGAGCCCCTCCGAGAAGCCAGAATATTCCAAGTATCTGAACCAGCGTTATGGTTGTTTCTACAGGTGAAAATAGCAGAAATAAGCCTATGATTACGACAAAAATTCCTTCCAGTACGACCAGCCACCAGGGAACCTGAAGTACCTCATATTCTACAGCATTATATTCTGTAGCTGTATTTTCCATATGTCTGCCTCCGTCGCTTTAAATAATATATTTTATGCTATCGGCAGCTACCCTGAAAAAACTCACAGGTATCGAAAACGCTTCTTTTACCTGAATACTAAATTTCATATTTTCTGTACACTACGACCCAACACTACGACCCAAATAAAATAGATAATTTTCTATATATTATATAACCTGGATTATATAAATCATATATTATCTGTTTATTTTTGAATGTTTTGTGTGCATTATGAAAAAAATTATAGCTTATTCTTATTAAATACATACAAAAATTACAACTTTCAGTCGAATGCAGAACAATTTAGTTAATTTTATATCGTATTGCCGACCTCGTAAAATAAGTTATTCTAAAATATCGAAAAGCATGGTACAAGATACTTTAATCCTTTAAATCAAGTATCGTAACCATGCTATGCATCTTATGCAGTTAAAATGGAATTTGCGGCAACTATTGATGTTTAGATACTAAAAAGTTTGTAGGGGTTTTTATTTTGTGGAAAGTGAAAAGAGTATTATCTATTTTATTTACACTGGTTCTTTCATTTCAGGTCTTTGCCGGCAGTGCGGCAGCTGCGACGATCTATGTTGATGATGACGGGCCTGGAAATTATACAACTATCCAGGCTGCGTTACGTGATGCGGTTGATGGGGATACGATAATAGTAAATCCCGGGACTTACCCTGATGAACGTATCCAGCTGGACAAATCCGTGACAATAAAAGGGGCTTCTGGGTATCCTTCTGTGGGTGGTTTTGATATTCTCAGACAAGCGAAAATTGAAGGGCTGACAATTACTCAGGGAGTAAACTTTGACGAGGACGGCGTATTATGCACAATCAGGAATAACAGGTTCAACGGCTGTGGCGTAAGTATTGGTATCAACTATATTTATGGAAATCAGGTAATAATGAATAACCTCTTTACAGGGAGCCCGACCGGAGTATCAACGTTTGACAGCATGAATAATGAAATTACTGGAAACACGTTCCAAAACTGCGGAGAGGGAATATTTCTTCTTTCTGGGGGAGGTGGTCACGTTGTTACCGGGAATACGTTCAAAAACTGTGGCGTGGGCATCTATGTATACCATGATTCTGCTTCAATTTATAACAACTATTTCAGTAACGATGTTAATCTGAAGGTAGAAGAGGATTGGGATCTCATCTTAAACACTAAAATGACTTCGGGTAAAAACATTATAGGAGGTCCGTACATAGGGGGCAACTTCTGGGGATCTCCTTCGGGAGACGGTTTTTCTCAGACTCATCTTGATACAAACGGTGACGGCATTGCAGAAGAAGCATATCAGATCTATGAAGGTGTAATTGATTACCTGCCTCTGGTAACTCCTATGAAGAAACCTGAACCGGTTTTTCCTGCAGCAAATTTCAAGGCAAGTACGACCAGTGGGAATGCTCCTCTCTCTGTCCAGTTCACCGACCTTTCACAAAATGCAGATTCTTTGAGCTGGGACTTTGATAACAATGGACAACCTGACTCTACTGTCAAGAATCCGGTTTATGTTTATGAAAATCCAGGAGCCTATACTGTCAACCTGACAGTAAGTAATGCAAACGGTACAGCCTGGAAAACTGATGTGATAACTGTGCTGGAAAAGCAAATTGCTATCCTTCCTGAAGCCGATTTCAGCACAAGTCCTACCAGTGGCTATCCCCCTCTTTCAGTGACCTTTACCGATCTTTCGAAAAATGCAACATCGAGAAGCTGGGATGTTAACAGTGACGGAATTGTGGATTCAACCGACCCAAGTTTTGTTTATGTGTATACTGCCGCAGGGACTTACACCGCTAAACTGACAGCGGTCAATGCAAACGGTACGGCTTCAAAAACCGATACAATAAATGTGCTGGAAGAGGAAAGTTCAGGAGGGAGCAGCAGTGGTGGGAGTTCAGGAGGACGCAGCAGCGGTGGCGGCGGAGGAGGGGGATCTCCTGAGCCTGCCAGGAATGTTGAAGTAAAGGAACTTTCCCAGTTATTCATAACAAACGGCAAGGCTGTGAAGTTTGATTTTACAAAGAATGCTACCTGTGTTGTGTATGTGAGCTTTGATGCGATCAAAAACGCAGGCAAGACCACAACCATTGTTGAGCAATTAAAAAAGAAGTCCACACTGGTTTCCGAACTGCCTGAAGGAGAGGTTTACAAGTCTTTTAATGTCTGGGTTGGAAATAGCGGGTATGCGACCTCAAAGAATATTGCAAATCCGGTTATCTGTTTCAAAGTTGAAAAAACCTGGCTTGAGGATAAAAGTATAGATCAGGACTCGATCACCCTGAACAGGTACAGCGATAAAAAATGGAAACAAATACCAGTCAACCTGATAGGAGAAGATGATAAATTCCTGTACTTCACAGCCGATGTTCCGGGCTTCTCCTCTTTTGCTATAACAGGTAAGGCAAAAGGTATCTCCGGAAATATTTCCGAAGAGGAAAATGGTCTGGAAACACGGGCTCTTCAAGGAGAAGAAGGTAATGAAACTACAGGGTTGAACACAGGGCTGGATAAAGAGCAGAACGAAAAAATAAAACTCCCCGAGATTTCTCCTGTTTATGGTGCAATAGGTATGCTCTTATTATGCCTGATCTGTGCACTTATTTATACAAAGCTTCCAAAATGATCAGGTGAAAACTAAAATGAAACGTTTTACTGCGTTTCATTTTACCTACTTTTTTGTGAGGAAATGATAGTCATCATTACCAGCCAGAGGACTGGTTTTTATAAACCGGTTTTTCTCAAAAGGCAGTATTATTGTTCACGCCGGCCTGTACGTAGCCATCTAAAAAGAAGGAAAAACTAAAAAGAGCTCGAAGGCAGGTGTCTTTATATTAACTTATTAGTGAATTACAATCTTTTGAAAAATATATTCATAAAAAGTCACTTTGAGATACTATTCAGTGACCTTCAGAGAAGAAAAAGACACTCCATGAAGCCTATTAATTAGTTGATAGATAATTACTGCTATTCCAAAGTAACCTATTGTCAGGCATATATATACAAGGCCATTCGAAAGTGGAGTATCCCAGTATATAAATGGAATCATTGAAATTTCGGTTATGATCAGTATAAATGGAAGAATTATGTCCAGAACCGCTATAATTGAATAACATATCAGAATCCAAGGAAAACTCGGAATGGATTTAAGATGGTCAGGAATAAGAATTAGTGGGGCAAGAACAGTCATCGGCACTGCAAAAAACAAAGTTCCTATTATTAGCCAGGAGATATCATCCATATTCATTAATATGGCAAAGTTGAATACTATCCCTGCAAGCAAAATTACTTTGTGGAATGACTTATTTTTAAAATAACACAGGGTAATATACGTAATGGCAAGAGTTGTATAACCTGCCAGGAATATAAAGAAACTGACAAATATGATTATCTACAGAAACCCTTCCTGATTGGTCATAATGTTATCAAATCCAGGAACCGATCTCTAAAATCTTAATAGAAGTAATGGTATTAAAAACTATAAAGGGTTCTGCTTAATTACACATTTAATTAGAAAAGAATATGGACCGGTCGGGAATTGAACCCGAGGCCTCTACCATGCCAAGGTAGCGATCTTCCCCTGATCTACCGGCCCATGTATGTTTTACTTGTAAGCACTCCCTCATACACTCAATGTCATATATATAACTGTCGCTATGTAGGGGCCGCTTCCTGTAAACAAAATTTAGGGTATGGAATATCCCGGGTATTCAAGCAAAAGTTATAAGTAGTAAATCGAGTATTAGAAGTGTTGTCGGATTGGGATGCTTTCCCTAAAAAGTCTTTCAACTCTGATAATTTGAAATAACCTGACATCTGGGCCCGTAGCTTAGCTTGGTGGAGCGCACGGCTGATAACCGTGAGGTCCTGCGTTCGAATCGCAGCGGGCCCACCACAA
>DUGS01000158.1 GCA_013331265.1 Methanosarcina sp. | reverse complement strand
AGTTCCTTGAGATAGTTCCTTGAGATAGTTCCTTGAGATAGTTCCTTCAGATAGTTCCTTGAGATATTGCTTTGAGTGAGCGGTTCCTATATTAAATAGCGTCCAGTTCTTTTCAAACATGGCAAATACCTGAGAAGTTAAATGAAAGAAGGGGTCGGAAGTTTTAAGGTATAGCTTAAAATTCTCTTTTCAAAAACCAGTTTTAAGAAATAAAGTTAATTAAAACAAAACCTTATTTATGGTAAAGTTTCATTATGTACGTGATATCATGATTCGAAAATGCACTGATCACGGCTATTTTAGAGGAGGCAGCTGTCAGCAGTGTAAACGCCCTGGTAGATACGTGCTTGACGACAGCAGAGAGGAAAAGCTTGGCAGGTTCGTATCGGGTACTCTTCGGCACTTTCCGGCATCTGCAGGGGTTAATATGGATATGTGCGGCTGGGTGGACCTTAATGCTTTCTGTGAGGTTATGAAAAGGCGTTATAACTGGATGAGAAAAGAATATCTTTATGCCCTTGTCGAGTCCGATGAAAAGGGAAGATATCAGATCAGCGGGTCCATGATCAGAGCGCGTTATGGACATTCAGTTAATGTTGACCTTGACTATGAAGAAAGCGATACTCCGTATGTGTATTACGGGGCAAGTCCTGAGGAAGTCGACGTCTTGCTAGAGAATGGAATTTTCCCTATCAAACAGCGCTATGTACATCTCAGTACTACATATGAAAAGGCAGCTGAAGTTGCCCTGATTCATACTGAAAACCCTGTGATCTTACAGGTTGATGCCTTTAGAGCTCAGGAAGATGGAATTTCTCTAAAACTTGCAACGGATTACATAGTACTTGCAGAAAAGATACCTCCAGAGTACCTGCTTGTACTCGAGGACTAATTTTTCCTTACTGTTTTTATTCTCTTAGTGTCATTTTTTTCTTTTTTCACTTTTTACCTTTTATAGGAAGAAGCGTAAAACCCCTGAGTCTTTAGCTCAGGGGATATAAGCGTCAACTTATCCATATTACTTTCACTATCCTCTAAACTTATTAATTCTATTAAAGCCATCTAATTTTAAACATAGGTTAGCGAGAACCAAGCAACCTTTGTTAAAGAGTTACCTTCAGGCGTTAATGGTCTTGAATAAATACACTGTACCAAGTTCGTTTTCATGTAAAGCCGTAACGGACGAATGGGCAGAACTCAGTACGGTAGGGACTACCGGAATTAAAGCCTGTTTGAGATGCCAAAAGGTCATCTATGATTCAGGAAGCCACTCAGTCTTTAGCTGAGGGGTAGTTCACCAGTCTACCGATACTTCAAAAAGGCCTTCTTTTTCTTCTATCCTGAACTTAACATCGAGAAACTGCTCTGTGACCCAGATATTTGTTGCGGCATGCGGTGTCAGCTCCCGGACTGTGTAGGAACTGTTGCCTGCAAGTGCCATATATGGGATCAACTGGTCTGACAGATGCATATCCACAGCAGCTCCTGCTTTGAGTTCTGCAATAATTTCTTCTGCAGCGCGCTCGCCTACTTTCTCAGCAGGCAGCCCCTTCTCTCCAAGGGCGCTTCCCCCATAGTAACCAGTCCAGAGAGTTATCCCGCTTCCTGTGGAAAAAAATTCGCAGGATCGGACATCAATCTGGGAAGCGTACCCAGCTTCAAGAAGAAGGGATTTAGCAGCTTCTGCCTGGCGAGGTGGCACATGGTCCGGAAGGTTTGATGCATGTGATATTCCCATGATTTTTTCCTTCTCGCTTGCCCTTCCTTTCAAACCTTCTTCATCTGTCAGTTTTTCTCCTGCCCTTTTATTTTTTTCATTCTTCTGAAAATGAAAACCATGTAACTTGCATGGTTCAAAAACAGCTGAGACATTTCCTCCTCCCCTGGGATAGTAGCCGCGTTCTTCCAGGGTTACACTTCCCGTATATCCAAGCTTTTCAAGTGCCCTGAGAGTTACATGCTGCAGGTAGTCTATTGTAGGGGACCAGGCAACGTCAGTCCCACCTCTAATTGTTAACTCGACCTTTTCTTTTGCAAAAGGCAGGGCTGGCATAATGCATTGCAAAAGCAGAGTTATGCTTCCTGCGGTTCCGATATCAATATTATACTTTCCCCCCTTTATTTCCACTGGAGCAAAATCTAACTCCGTAGAACCCGGAGAAAGACCTGAAACCCTTGCCCTGCAGATCTTTGCTGCAGTTTCCAGAGCTTTAAGGTGCTGCTGTTTCAGGCCTGGATTTGGCCTGTTTTTCCTTATATTCGTAACCTTTATTTCTTCTCCAGTAACTGCAGAAAGGGCAACAGCGGTTCTGACTACTTGCCCGCCTCCTTCTCCATAAGAACCGTCAATTTCTATCATTTCCCTCTCCCCATTGTTTCACTTAACTCTTCATTCAGCTTTTCATTCATTTGCCTCAATTTCCTTCATATTCCTGACTGCGTTTTTTATAGCCGGGATCAGAGGATCAACAAGCATGGAAACCGGAGGGGCATAGCAGGTTTCAAGGCTGAGAAGGTCTTTAATTGTTGTTTTCTTTCTTATCGCAAAAGAGAGGGCGTCGATCCTTTCTTTTATGCCTTCTCCTCCTGCAAGCTGTGCTCCTGCAAGGCAGTTGCCTTTAAAAAGAAGTTTTATGTAGATATCTTTTCGCCCCGGATAGTAAGAAGCTCTGGTGCGTCCATGGGAAAAGCCTGTTACAACCCTTATCCCCTGTTTTTCGGCCTGACCGGATGTGAGCCCGACGCCTCCGAACTGCAGGTCTCCGGCAACGGCTACCCAGGGATCAGCAAGGGGCCCGAAAATGGAATGTTTGCCTGTTATATTATTTCCGATCACGTCTGCCATACGCCGTGCAGTTGTACCCAGCTGGCTCAGCTTTTTTTCTCCGGTTATAAGGTCGGTAACTTCAGTACATTCGCCCCCTGCGTACACATGGGAGAGAAACTTCCCTCCTGCATTTACCTGAAGCATTTCATTTACGACTATTCCTCCCGACTTTCCAATAGTTATTCCTGCTTCTCTGGCAAGCCAGGTCTCGGGCTTTACACCCGTTGCCAGGAGCACAAGGTCTGCAGGGAGCTTCCTGTCATTTACAAATACGGTTCTTTGTTTCCAGAAGTTTTCAGGTAAAACTAAAGGTTCCCCTGTGATAACTTCCACACCGAGAGTTTCAAGCTGTGCCCTGACAATCGAAGACATATCGGAATCAAACTGTCTGGAAAGCAGGTCGTTACTTCGGGTTATAAGGATAGTCTTAATCCCACGCTTTGTGATGGCTGACGCGCATTCAATTCCTATTGTGCCCCCGCCTATGATGCAGACTGTCCGGGCAGTTTCCAGTGCTTTCCCAAATAGCTTTCCGTCAGCAAGGCTTCTGAGCGTAAAGATACCATACGGTAAAATATTTGCCTGGCTTTCGCGAGATATGAAGGGCAGGCTTCCTGTAGCAATTACCAGCTTGTCAAAAGGATAGGCCCCTTCCCCTGTCATAACGACCTGTCCGGTCAGGTCTATTGACTTGACTTTCTCGTTCAGCTTTACATCGATTTTGTTTTCCCTGAAAAAACCTGGAGGTTTTACAATCAGTTTTTCAAAACTCTCAATTTCCCTACCCAGGGCGAAAGGAATTCCGCAGTGACTGTAAGCTGTGTGGGAGTCCCATGAAAGTACAGTTATATTGAAATCACTCTGCCTTCGAATTTTGGTGGCAGCTGCCATCCCACAGGCTCCTCCTCCTATAATGACCACTTTTATAAGCCCTTTCTCTGTCCGGGTATGTGAGGGGGCATTTTCAGATATTTTTCCCTGAATTTCGCCTGCTGTTTGAGAAATTCCACTTTCAGTATCTTTTGCACCAGAATTGCTTCCCATGCTTTTCATAATGGTGCTTCGCGCCTATTATAAGTTTTTAAATGCAAAAAAGGCTTTTAGAAACTCCTTAAAAGTACTACTTTGAAACAATTTCCTTTGAAAATATACTTTTTTTTTACTTAAAATATCCATTTTAAGACGATTTTCAGAAAAATAATAGGGATATAAATGGTTTTAAGTGGGTCTGAACGAGCGAGTTGGGAGTGGGGGGGTTAGTATATAAAACAGTGTATTTGTCTCGCTCGTTCAAATTTTTAGACGTCTTTTGTTTATATATACTTTTCTAAATTTTTCCAACAAAGTACTTTTTATTATCTTAAAATTCTTTCCCGAAAGTTACTATCCTTAAATTTATCTAGAATTAATTAAAATATTCAGGTTTAACTAACTTCATTAAGA
Organism: Methanosarcina sp.; assembly: GCA_013331265.1. Taxonomy (GTDB): domain Archaea; phylum Halobacteriota; class Methanosarcinia; order Methanosarcinales; family Methanosarcinaceae; genus Methanosarcina; species Methanosarcina sp10923u. The sequence goes on along the minus strand of DUGS01000158.1, from coordinate 17,500 downwards.
ACCACAAAGTTCTTAAATCCTGCAGGCATTAAATATATGAATTTAAGACATGTGACGCACAGAATTCCTGTTTTGCCGAGGTTGCTTTAAGGCGGGCTGGAGCTGTTCTGTCAGGTCATCCATATATTAATAATTTCATCCATTCATCACTACTGGATTCGTAAAGAATTTCACGTAATTAACGTATGCAAACTTAATAGAAACTTCAGATTATACATATATACCAATTCAGGGCTAATATCCTTAAATCTAAAAATAAACCTTATACATTAATATCACCCATGAAGTAAAAGTCAAAAAGTGCTTTCAATAAACCTGATGCATTCAATTCACTGCTTTACCACTTATCTTTTAAGGGATACTTGTTTAAGATAAAAAAAGGCGTCAGGGACACTTAAATCACTTACGCCTCAGGTTTATTCCATCTATGGGAATATCTCTGGAAGTCTTCAAACATCAGGCGATTGAATCTAAACACATAATTTGACTTAAGGTTCTGAGAGCTATTTCAGATCCATCAATAAGCTTATGTTAGGGCGAGGAACTTCGGGCAGGTACAGAAAGTCTCTGTAGATATTACAGTGTCTGTTTACTCTGGTCGCAAGTCAAAGAGTAGCTCTATCTGTGAGAGATTTAATACCAGACCGGAGTTTGGCGATTTACCTTGCAGGTAAGAACTTTCATCAAGCAATAGTCAGGAATTATTCCGCCGGTTTAATTCTCCTGGCATAAGCATAACAGGCAGTTGCAGCGGTCCGGGACTTTTCTTTCCGGCTCAAATAAATCTTTAATTCTGAAATCTGCCTTTTCAAGGGTGTATTATCCCTGATCCGGTCTTAAATCTGATTTTGCTATTATTTTTGTGTTCTCTGGTCCTTTATGGTTTCCAGCACGTATTCAGGGATATAGAGGATAGGTTTTGTACTGCCAGAAATAATACTGGGCCTGAAGCCGGTAAAAGAATTATACGCCAGATACTGGTGTATAAAGACCATTCCTATCAATTAGCCAGAAATATCACTTAAAAGAAAAAAAATCTTTCATAATAAATACTTCATGATAATTCGTTATAATAGTTCTGGGAGAATTCACATGCAAAATACGGATACTACAAAATATATTATTCACTCTAAAATCAATGCTGATGGGGTTATTGAGCGCCCTGATATTGTAGGCGCAATTTTTGGTCAGACCGAAGGACTTCTTGGAGCTGATCTTGATCTGCGCGATCTGCAGAAAACCGGAAGGATCGGAAGGATCGAGGTAATGGTTACCGCTAAAGGCGGAAAGACCAAAGGAAATATTTTCGTTCCTTCCAGTCTTGATAAGGTAGAGACATCCATTCTTGCGGCGTCTCTGGAAACAATTGACAGGGTAGGTCCCTGCAGTGCTAAAATCGAGGTTTTCCAGGTAGAAGACGTAAGAGCTGTAAAGCGAAAGAAGATTATTGAAAGGGCAAAACTCATCTTTACGAAAATGTTTGATGAGACAGTGCCCGAATCTCAGGAACTTGCTGATGAGGTCAGGCAGTCAGTCAGAGTTGACGAACTGACTTATTACGGTAAGTCAAGAATACCCTGCGGGCCGAATGTGCTTAATTCGGATGCTATCATTATTCTTGAAGGCAGGGCTGACATCCTGAACCTGCTTCGCTACGGTATAAAAAACACCATCTGCGTGGGTGGAACTAACATCCCGCCTGAGGTTGCTGAACTTACTAAAAAGAAAACAGTAACCGCTTTCACGGATGGAGACCGGGGTGGAGAACTTATTATACGCGAACTTCTCCAGGTGGCAGACATCGACTATGTTGCCCGTGCTCCAGATGGCAAATGTGTAGAAGACCTGGTTCAGAAAGAGATTATTAGAGCCCTCCGCCGCAAGGTTCCAGTGGAACAGATTATCGAGAAATACGGGATTCAGGAAAAAGAAATTGAAGACAGTGCCTGCAGGCTGGAACGTGTTTCCAAAAGAAAGATGAGAGCACCGGAAATCGTTCCCAGGATTGCTGAAAAGAAACTGCACAAACGTGTGAAGGTTCACAGGGTATCTCCGAAGGCAGAGATTCATGAAGAGGAGTTCCCTGAAGAAATAGAAAAGGGTCCTGAAAAAGCTCCGGAAAAAGTTTTCGAAAAGGTTACAGAAAGAATCCCTGAAAGGCATGCTGAAAAAACTCCTGCCTTGGCAGAAAAAGTTGAGGTAAGACCGGGTGTAAAGCCTGTAGTTATGTCAAGGGCAGTTCCAGTTACCAGAGTTCCACGAGGAAAGCCAGTAGCTGAGAAAGTTCAGGCTGTGAAGGTCCCTGGTGGAGAGGCGGTAAGGGTTTCCCCAGCTCCTGCTAGACCGGTTCCAGCTCCAATTTCTCCGGAAGCTGCAAGGTTCAGACAGCACGTTGACGCTCTTAAAGGTACATTGACGGCAAGGATTCTGGACTCCGAAGATAAGGTGATAGAGGAGATTGCAGTTAGAGATCTTGCAAGCAGATTAAAGAACTACAGGGACAATGTAAAAAGTGTAGTTTTTGATGGTGTAATCACACAGAGGCTTGTTGATATCGCTTCGAGCAACGCAATCAAAAATCTTGTTGGAGTTAAAATAGGAAACCTCGCTAAAGTTCCTGCAGATATGGAAGTTTTGACTTCCAGCATGCTCTAAAGAGGCTTTTCTACTTCCTTTTTTATTCTTTTTTACTTCCTTTTTTGTTCCTTTAGGAAAAATCATATGTTTTCGGGCTTAAATCATAGAATAATTATTCCTGGCTAGAATATTATCTCATTGTTTTTATTTTATGTGTATCATTTATGTAGATCTACGGTGAAACCACCACGATTTGGTATGATTTCACACTGTGCTGCTAAAATTCACACTTTTATCTGTAATCCTTCATGATTTTTCATATACAATATATAGAAAAATTTATTAATATGGAACCGGAATCAAATTTCCTCGGGTAATTCTTTTATTCGGTTCCAGATAATATTTAATTGATCTTGTAAAATTGTAGGTCTGTTCGCTATGCACAAGGAAGAACTAATACAACTGCACACGTATATGGCTCAAATGAAGAGGTACTTTGAGAGGCACGGTGTAACGCACGAATTCGACGACTACAAAGCTTTATCAATAAGCCCAGTCCACATCCACAGGAGCAAGGCGGATCACAAGCGCGCGATTTTTATTTTAGGAGGCGAGCTTGCCACTCTCATGTCACGGGATGACCCTATTTTCGAGGAAGCGTCTGCCCATATGAGAGATTCTATGAATTCCGTCATTAAGCTCATCGGTAATAACTGATAGGGCCCCTTATAGTAGTGAAGAATTCGTTGTCCGAGAATACGGGTTCGAGATATTTTTGTTTTGAGACCAGTAGACGGTATGGGTGCAGATGCATTTTCATAACCATGCCGTCTTCTCCATCAGAATAATACTTTTTTTCAGTCCAGCATGGCACGAATCCTATAGATCTGTATAATTTTTGTGCACTAGTATTACTGTTTCTTACTTCCAGTCTTGCATATCTTAGCCCGTTTGCGACAAAGATATCGCATATGGCATGAATCAGCTCTGTTCCTATTCCTCTTCTCTGGTATTCTTTTTTAACGCCGACAGAGAATATATGTCCTTCGTTTTCTGCTGAACGGTAACCTACTATGTACCCTACGACTTTTCCATCCAGTTCTGCAACCAGGAAGCCGTCCCCAACCATTTCGTAAAAATTCATATACACTAGGGAGTTATGCTCCGAAAAAGCCTCTTCTTCAACTTCGACTATTTCCTGGAAATCCTCAGGTGCGAACCGCCTTATCATAATATCATTATATATTTGTACCTATATTTCTACCATTTTATCTCATAGGAGAGGTAGTTCATTACTTCTTCGAAGGGAAAGCTGCTCTCTTGGAAAAACAGGTTTCTCTCGGAGATCTGTATTAAAGTTTTTTAACATGCCTGACATCTACTGCAACACCTCTGCCTGACTCTGTCATTTCTCTCCCGCTCATCGCAGCTCTTCCTACACAGAGCGCTTTTTTCCCGAGAACTATTACCTCATCATTAGGCCTTATTCCGGTATCTGCCTCAAGAACGCCTGGGGCAAGAATGGAACCGCGTGGGACAAACTCATCAATCTTTACCACATATCTCCCACTTTTTAGTACCAGTTCAGCTCCTTCAGGAGAAAGGGCAAGCATCCCATACTGCGGGATTAACGTTGCAAGCTGTTTCTTTCCGGCAAAGAGCTGGTACTTAGGGAAACGTCCTTTTACCACAGGGTTTCCGGCTTCTTCAGAAAAGAGATGCTCTGCACACTCTCCGAACTGATAACCTGCAACCGCCTTTACGAAATTTTTCTTCTCTTCTTCCGCATTCTGGCTTTTTCTGCTGAAATCCCCGGATGTGCAGATAGATTCAACGGTATTTTTCAGGTTCGAAAGAGATTCATAGGACGTGAGGCTTTCCCTGGCAGTATAGACTATTTCAATTCCCAACTTTTCGGCTACCCTTTCGCAGATTTCTCTGTAAGCCCCATCAACATGGGCAACTATTGCCTTATAACTGTGTTTTGATAGATAGTCTTCAAGACATCCTGAAACCCAGGTTTTTTCCTCTTCGTCCCAGTGGCCGGTGACTGCAGTATCGTAATGGGCTGCCGGATAGGTCAGCTCCAGTTCCCTGGGCACTATTCCCAGGGGTGAGGTTATGATTACCTCATGGACAAACTTCCGGTATTTGCCAAGGGTAAGGATAAACTTCTGGTGGGACTGGGACGTTGAATAGGGTTTTCTGGCTGCACAGGGAAGGAGTAGAAGGATGTCAAGGTCCGGAGGTATATACCTTTCCTGTATGCGGCGTGCAAATCTGACTACTTCGATCCTTGAAAGGGCTTCTGAAGTATCTGCAAGGAGCTGGTTTTGCCGGAAAGCAGGGACCCTTTCTTCGAGGTAAGAGTATTCAAAGTCCCCAAGGCGCAGCAGAGCTGTAAGCCAGGGCCTTACCCTGCACTGTCCTTCCACATACTCCCTCAGTGTCCCTGCCCTGATCTTTTCCCTTACAAGGGCGAGTTCGACATCGAGAGCGTCCCTGTTGTGGGCTGAAAGAAGCTTTGACCTTTCGGCTTTTGGGAGAGCCCTGAGCTCTGCGGGCGTGGTGGAGGCACAGACCCCGCATCTGCAGGGAAACTCCGTAAGTGAATCAAGATAGAAACTGCCAGCAGACGTGAGATATATATCAGAATAGGCAGCAACCTCTGCCTTTGTATCGTCCATCACATCGATTCCCATGTAGGCGAGCATTGCTGCATTTTCTGGGAGTGCCAGGTTTGGAGCGTACAGGGCAGTATCCGGAGGGATGCGGCTTTTGAGGTCTATTAAGGTTTCCAGAAACCTGCGAGCGTTGTTTTCCAGGGTTCCTGCCCCTTCAATTATGTAAAGGTCACTTTTTTGCGTCTCTCCTCCTGTCCTGATTAGAGAACCTGTGGGGCCTTCATCTTCCTCATTTCCATCACTGGTGGCAGTAAACGTTTCTACTTTTCCGAGCGATTCGGCTGTAATGGCAGGCGGGTAAGCCTGATGGGGAAGGATTATGAGAGTTCCTTTTCCTGTTTTTTCGCGGATTTTTTTTATGCGCGCTTGAAGCTCTTCCCGGTTAACAGTCCAGAGGCTGCCCGCATCAACAATGGGTCCCGGTTTTTCCAGGTTTCCGAGTGCTGCCGTATGCAGGGCACAGGGAGTGCGGATTTCGGGAGAGAGCAGGAGTTTTCCTATACGTGCTGCTCCATCTCTATTTTCTATTTCGAAGTACTGTGTCATGTTTGTCCTCTTATGTCTATCAGAATGTAAAGGTTTGCCCTGCATTTTTTTCTAAAAAAGTTCTTTTTTCTCGCTTTTTCTTGCTTTTCCTTTTACTTTCTCTTCACTTGACCTTAAACGCTGTAAGCTCTTTCTGTATTTCGAACGGGTCTCAGAAGGAACGAGGATGGTATATTCTTATATATTATTAATATTGATTATCTGCTGCAAATTATCTCTCATTTCTGTCCCAACCGTGACAGAAATTTCTATTTTTCACATCTGAATTCCACATTTGAGGTCTATAATGGATATAACTGAAGAACTTCGAAAAATTGTTGGCGAGCGGCTTTCGGTCTCGCCTTCTGAACTTTATTGTTATTCTTCTGATGCGTCCCAGGTTAAAGGGATGCCTGATTTCGTGGTACGCCCGAAAAGTACCGACGAGGTCAGTCGTATTGTCAGGCTTGCCTATGAAAACGAAATCCCTGTGACTGCAAGGGGAGCAGGCACCGGACTTGCCGGGGGAGCTGTCCCTGTCAGTGGGGGTATTGTGCTGGACATGTCAGGAATGAACCGCATTCTTGAAATCGATATTGACAATATCCAGGTAGTCGTGGAACCCGGAGTAATCCAGGACGCCCTTAATAACGCCTTAAAATCATACGGCTTTTTCTTCCCCCCTAACCCGGGCAGTTCTGCGATGTGCACTCTCGGGGGCATGATAGCTTATAATGCAAGTGGGATGCGCTGCGTCAAGTACGGCACAACCAGAAACTACGTCCGCGACCTGGAAGTGGTGCTTGCTGACGGGACTGTTATCCACACAGGCTCAAAAATGTTGAAATCTGCTGCAGGCTATGACCTGACCCAGCTTATCGTAGGTTCTGAAGGCACTCTTGGAATTGTCACGAAAGCCATCCTGAAGATCGCTCCTCTCCCTAAGACTCGAAAACTTGTAATCACCTCTTTTAGAAGTGCTGAGATTGCAGGGGAGGCGGTTGTAAAGACTTTTTCAAGCGGGGTCACCCCATCAGCCTGCGAGATCCTTGACCGGGTATCCCTGCAGGTGCTTAAACGCTATGACCCTAAACTCGTGCTTCCTTCTGAGGGCGATGTTATCCTTTTCGAGGTTGACGGCACTGAAAACTCAGCACGTGAGGCTGCGGAGCAGATAATAGAGGTCTGTTCTCCCCTTGCCATCTCTATAAAGCTTGCTGAAAGTGTAAAGGAAATGGCAGACATCTGGGCAGCCAGAAAGCTTGTCGGAGCTGCCGTTTCCCGCCTTGATCCCACGAAAAGCAGGATTTATGTTGGAGAAGACGTCGGGGTCCCCATAAAGAAAATCCCGGAACTGCTCAGAAAAGCACAGGAGATCTCCGAGAAATTCAACCTGCCTGCCATGAAGTACGGGCACATCGGAGACGGAAACCTTCACCTTGCCCTTTTCATTGACGTCCTGAATAAAGACGAATGGGACCGCCTTTACCGTGCCGCAGACCTTATCCACAGGACTGCAATCGAGCTTGGTGGGACTGTCAGTTCCGAACACGGCGTTGGTGCAGCAAGGGCTGAATATATGGAAGTTCAGTGGGGCCCTGCTATTGAAGTAATGCGTGCAATCAAGAAAGCCCTTGACCCGAAGGGGATCCTTAACCCGGGCAAGCTGGGGCTGTGAGATATGAAAAACGAAGTAAAAAAGGACGAAGTAAAAAAAGAAACCAGGAGGGCAGAGGAATTGAAAGGAAATGAAACCTGCGAGAAAAAAGGCAAAGAGCTGCCCTTTGAAGTTGACCGCCGTTCAGTTTATAAATGCGTGCAGTGCGGGACCTGCCGTTCAGTCTGCCCTGTCTTTGATGTGGTCGGCTGGGAATCCGCCAATACGCGCGGAAGAATGCTTATCATAAAAAGCCTTCTCGAAGGAAGGCCGCCGTCCGCAGATGTCCTCCCAAGCCTGGCTTCCTGCACGACCTGCGGGATCTGTGCTGCCAAATGCCCTGCCGGAGCAAACCCTCCCGAAGTAGTGGAAGCTGCCCGTGCCCAGCTGGTAAAGTGCGGCGTAATAACCGAAGCCCAGGAAAAGTTGAAAACTGCAGTTACGACCAGCGGCAATTCTTTTGGGGAAACAAAAAGCCGTCTTCACTGGCTTTCTGATAATGAACGTTCAAAACTCCCGGAGAAGGCTGATTATGTCTACTTTGTGGGATGTTTCGATTCCTACCGCTATCCTGAATTTGCAAAAAAGACCTTTGAGGTCTTGCAGCAATTCGGAGTTACCCTCCTGCCGGATGAGCAGTGCTGTGCTTCTCCCCTTCTCCGTACGGGTTTCAGGGAAGATGCGGCAAAGATCATGGAACACAACCTTGAGCAGATCCGGAAAGTGGGAGCTCATACCATCATTACTGGCTGTGCCGGCTGTTACACGACTCTAAAAAACAATTATCCCGAAGAACTCAGAGTTATCAGCCTCCCAGAGTTCCTTGCCGAACACCTGGAAGAGCTGAACCTGAAGCGCCTTGACCTTACAGTCGCCTACCACGACCCCTGCCACCTGGGCAGGCACAACAAGGTCTATGACGCCCCGAGAAAAGTTATTCAGGCTATCTGTACCCTCAAGGAGATGAAAAACATCAAAGAAAACTCCCGCTGCTGCGGCGGTGGGGGCGGAGTAAGGATTGGATATCCAGACATCTCCCTTGAGCTCGCAAAAAAGCGTATTGAAGACGTGCCAGAAGGCGTGGACTACCTCGTCACCTCCTGCCCTCTCTGCGTGAGGAACCTTAGAGATGCAGGCGGAGATATCGAGATTATCGATATTGTAGAACTCGTGGTAATGGCGATGGAATAAGTTCAGGTACTTCTGAGTCTAGCTGTTTGTTTCTCAGTTGGCCTTTAATAGGGCCGGTTTTATCCGGCTCAAATCATTTTTCTATCTTTTTGAATTAACTTTATCCTTTCAGATTGAATATCAGATTGGATATCAGATTGGATATCAGATTGGATAATAGTAAGCTCTCTGCTTTCTACCAGCAGTATAATTTTTATCTCCAGAAAACGACTCTTGTCTACTGAATTCTACAATCAAATATAAGCTTTGGAAATAGGTTGGGAGGACAGAACCATGAGTTGTAAACCGATAAAGTTACGTAATGTTCCACCTGAGGTATTTAATTGCATGAAGAAAAAGCTTCAGGGAGCAGGAATTAATGTCCCGCCTGGAAACAAAGGAGAACTTTCGGGATCAGGAATTGTAGCAGATTTCGAGTGGGATGGACAGTCCAATCTTACGATTACAATCACGGAAAAACCGTTTATTGTCAGCTGCGAAGTCGCGGCCATGAAAATAAAACAATTCGTAAGACAGTGCCACGGTTCTTAAAGGAAATCCTGGAGCCTGATATAAGTATGGGCGAGAGAAAACTTGATACTGAAGGCTGTCAGGGCATCAAATTTAGAAATGTGACTCCGGAGGTTTTTTCCTGCATGAAGAAAAAACTCCAGGCCTACGGGATCGAAACTTCACCTGGAAACTTCGGGGTGCTTGAAGGCAACGGTATAGTTGCCCACTTTAACTGGGATGGAGAGGCAAACATGGTAATTGAGATCAAGGAAAGGTCTCAGGATACCTATTGCGGGCAGGTAAGTGGGAAACTCAGGGCTTTCTGGCGTGAGTGCCAGCGATTATGAAGGTGAATCCAATCCATGCTTACATCAAGATTACGTGCGTTTTTTACAACTGGTTTAAGGAAGAATAATTGACTGATTTGGCAGTGTGCATAATTTTCTGTAAAATAACAAATCTCAGAAGTAATTGGGTAGAAAATTTCATATCAGAAGTTCAGTTCTTACCAGAGTATACAAAAGTTTGACTTCTAATTTATAGCAAATTCGTGACACTGCCTCGTTTCAAAATAACCTTATTTTTTAGAAATTAAAGCAGGAGTTTCTACATTCAGCTTGTTTATTTTTCCTAATGGTAAATTTACATTTTTTTCTGGGAACCCAATTACCGATCTATCGATATGTCTTCCTTCATATCCTAAAACTTTTAAGAATACTCTATGAAAAAGTGTCTGATAAGCTCTAGTATACACTTGCATCTTCTCAAATTCTTTAACATCCATCTTATTGCCATGTGCCATAGCATGCCTAGCCTTTATGGCTTTATCTTCAACTGTCCCACTTTCAAGTCCAATTTCTTTAAAAAAGGCTAGATATTGCTTAGATATAGACATTCCATTTGAATGACATATACTATTCACTATTGGCTTTTTCAACTCTCCAATTTCTTGAGCTTTCAATGAATCGCTGTTTTCTGGACCTAAGCTTTTAATCTTATTTTCTATATACTCATCAATCTTTTTTTCAGCAACGCTTAAACTTTCCTTAATCATATCTTCGAAATCTTCATTTGGTATCCAGAATCCATTACTTTTTGAATTTTCACTCTTGAACCACTTATTCATTATAAGTTCTAGAGAACTGGAAAGAACTGGAAGATTTGTTCCAAGTGGTGTGTCTCTTGATATCCAATATCTCCATAAAGCTTCTTTCAGCCCCAGCTTGTCTCTTTTATTTAGATATTTAGGAACAAGATCACACAGTAATTCTTCAATTTTTCCTTCATTAATTTTAGTACTCTTAATTCCTAAATTAAATGGTGACAGCGGTATATTTTCACAGGCTGATCTTGAGTACGCTCCTCCCCATGAAGGTTTCGCGAAATATGCCAACGTCTGCCCTTCATTATTATATTCTGTAAATCCAACATTCAAAAGTTGTGTGCCTAACACAAAACTAACTATTTCACTGATAGCTTCTCTTTTTTCTCTATCAGGGATTAAACCAAACTCTTTTCTATATTCTATACATATATTTCTTGACCATTTAGGATCAAAATGGGTTGGCACTCTTGCAATTATAAATTTTATATCGTCTAAGGTTACAAGTGCAAAGTCATTACTCATCTCTGAAGACCCAATGTTTTGGATTATTAATTCTATGGCTTTGTTATGTGTAATATCAATCGGAACTCTTTTTCTCTCTATTTTATCAGAATCTTTATGTAGTCTTAAAGTTTTTTTTGGAAAAATTACTTCTTTATCTGGACCATTTAGATACCATTCTGATAAGCAAGACGCATCATAACCACTATTTTTATCAATATTTATTTCATGTACTATAATATTGAATGTTACCACTTTTTTTGAATTTTCTGAATTATTTTCTTGAGAACTTATATGAGTTACATAGCATTCTTTTAATTCTATTTTTGAACCATATTGATCTCTCCCTTCTATATCAAAAGGTTCTATATGTTCTCCGGGAGATGTTTCATATAAACGTGTATAGCATTTTGTGTTTGTTTCTGTCGTCAATAGTCCGCGTTCTTCGATGGCGGTTAAAGTGGCTTGTATCTGGTAAGAATCAGTTCTATCTACTACTATACGTACAGAATTTTTTGGTATACATTCGTTTGGAATTATTTCTTCAATTATAAGTGGTTCTTGAAGAACTTCCCATTCTAAGTCACTATTTTTTATTTCGAGCAATATCTCACCATTTCGAACAACTTTACCTTCACCGATTACCTTGTCGCTTACTTTCGCTGTTTTTCTTTTCTCCTTATCAAACACTTATGGGCGTTTCCTACAAGGTCGAGCCTTCCTGCCTTTTCCAGAGCCTCATAAACAAGCTCGTAATTTGCAGGATTCCTGTAATGCATAAGGGCTCGTTGCATTGCTTTTTCTTTTTTGTCCCTTGCAACGTACACTTTTTTGCCTGTGAACGGGTCAAGTCCTGTGTAATACATGCAGGTTGACACTGTCATTGGGGTTGGAGTGAAGTCCTGGACCTGTTCGGTATAGCCTCCATGGTCCCGCACATACTCTGCCATCTCGATCATATCTTTAACAGTGCAACCCGGGTGGCCCGACATCAGGTAGTTTACTATGTACTGTTCCTTGCCGCATTTTTTGTTAAAGACAGTAAACCTGTCTGCAAATTTCTCATAAATTTCCTTTCCGGGCTTGGACATTGCATCGGTTACTCGCCTTGAGAAATGTTCAGGCGCAATCCTAAGCTGCCCGCTGATATGATGGGCGCAGAGTTTTTCCAAATATTCCTCATCTTCAAGAGCAAGGTCATAGCGCACACCGTAACCTGTAAAGACCTGCCTGACCCCTGGAAGCTCGCGCAGGCGCTGCATCAATTCAAGCAGTTTTTTATGGCTTGTGTCAAGAGCGGGGCAAATACGCGGGTAAAGGCAGGCTTTATCCAGGCAGGCCCCCTTCTTTTCCCAGGACCTGCACATCATGCCGTACATATTCGCAGTGGGTCCTCCTACTCCGTTAATTATGCCTTTGAAATCCGGCTTTTCCGTAAGCCTTTTTGCCTCCCGCAGGACTGACTCAATGCTGCGGCTAGCAATCATGCGCCCCTGGTGCTGTGTAATGGCACAAAAGGCACAGCCGCCGAAACAGCCCCTGTGCGTTGTCAGGGAGAATTTAACCATTTCAAGGGCAGGTATGGGTTCAGTATAGGAAGGGTGGGCTTCTCCTGTGAACGGCAGTTCATACACATGGTCAAGTTCCGCTTCTGTCAGGGGACGCATTGGCCTGTTCTGTACGATAATAGTTTTCGGGTGAGGCTGGACAATGCCTTTTCCAGTAACAGGGTTCTGTTCCAGGAAGTATGTGCGGAAAGCCTTTGCAAAAGCCGCTTTATCCTGAGAAACTTCAGAAAATGAAGGGATTTCGATGTATTCCTTGAAAAATTTGGCTGCTTCCAGGGCTGTATCCCGAATATCCTCAACCGTATTCCCAGATTCACTCTCATCTGATTCTTTTTGCTCTTGTTTACCCTGTTCCTGCCTATCCTGTTCTTCGGCTGTCCCTTTACTCTTTTCTTTAAGCTCTTTCCAGGCTTTGACTTCCATCTTCCAGACTGTGCCTGGGATATCCCTTATATCCTTAATATTCTCCCCTACCTGAAGGCGCTTTGCAATTTCTACAATCTGGAGTTCTCCCATGCCGTATACAATAAGGTCTGCAGGGGCATCAGCCAGAATCGACTGCCTTACTTTATCCGAAAGATAATCATAATGAGCAAAGCGCCTCAGGGAAGCTTCAATTCCTCCGAGCACTATAGGCACATCAGGAAAGGCTTCTTTTATTCTGTTTGAATAGATTATCACGGCGCGATTAGGGCGAAGTCCTGTTTTGCCTCCGGGGGAGTATGCATCTTTATCCCGGGGTTTAAGTCCAGGGGTCAGGTTGCTTACCATGGAGTCAGTGTTTCCTGCGCTTACGGAAAAAAAGAGCCTGGGTTTTCCAAGTTTTCTGAAGTCTTCAGGGCTGTCCCAGCGCGGCTGGGCAATTATTCCTACCCTGAAGCCGGCGTCTTCAAGGACCCTTCCTATTATTGCAGTCCCGAAACTGGAATGGTCTACATAGGCGTCTCCGGCAACCAGGATTATATCCAGTTCCTTCCAGCCGCGAGCTTTTACTTCTTCAGGGCTCATCGGGAGAAATTTTGATAGAGGAAGAGATGGAGAAAAACTTTTTTTCTGCTTTTTTTCTTTTTTTCCGGTCCTGGTTTCAGGCCTCACTTCTGGTTTCTTTCCTTTTCTTGCTGAGGCTTCCCTCTGCTCCATTTTTTTGGGCTTTCTTGCGGCTTTTGCTCCGGATTTTACTTCCTTTCCTATTTCTACTTTTTTCGGGATGAAAGAGCTGGTTTTCTTGCCATGCATTTCTCCAGCCGGTTTTCTATCCGTCTCTGTCTTCTGCTTCTTATTTGTTTCACGATCTGGTTTTTTCCTGCTAAACTTTTTATTTCCTTCAGGAACTGATGTATTTTTTATTGAGGTGTCTTTTGCCATATTCTGTTTCCGGGCTCCTGCCCTTTTTAATTTCCAGTATCCAATATCTATTCAATATCTGTCCAACATCTAAACTTTTTAATACCCATACTTGGTTTAAACATCCGCTATTGTTTTCAGGCTAGAATTTTCTTTCTACAGACTGCGAAGCCTTTATACTCCTGTCATCATTTTCAACATCGTGTATGATGCCATAATCTGTTTGTTTCCATCCCTGTCTGTAGGAGCTCCGTGACCGGGGTACAGGGTTTTTACATCAATTTTTGTAAGCTTTTCCACAGAACCAGGCATCCTGTCAGGCACTGAGCCTTCAAAATCCATTCTCCCAAATCCCCCTCCCGGAAATACGGTATCTCCGGAAAAGAGGCTCTTTGAAACCGGCTCATAGAGGCAGATGCTTCCTTTTGAGTGGCCCGGAGTGTGAATAACTTCGAGGTATTCACCGTCTCCAATGTCAATTTTGTCCCCTTCTTCATATGTAATTGTAGGTTTGACAGCAGGTGGGCGGTCTCCAAAGAGCACGGAAACACTCAGATATTCGTCGTTTACACCTTCAAGATCGGCTTTATGTATTCCGACTTCTGCTCCACTCTTTTCTACAATTGCTGCTGCTGCTGCTGTGTGATCATAATGGCAGTGAGTCAGAACGATAAGTTTCAGGTCTGTAAGCTTGATGTATTTCTCAAGTTGTTTAATGATCAGGTCGCTGTTCATTCCCGCATCGATGAGGACTTTTCCGTTTACAAGGTAGACACTGGAATCGTAAGCTGTAGGGCAAATGTACCGGACTTCCATATTTCTTCCTCTTTTGCTCTTTTTCTGCTTTTTCTTTCCTTTCTGCTCTTTTTCCTATAACTACTTTAAAACTTTATATCTTGAATACTCTGCGTGCATTTTCGGTTGCGAATTTAGCAATCTCTGCAGGTTCCATTTCCTTAATTTTCGCTACTATAGGAATCGAATCCACAATGAAGGCAGGTTCGTTTCTGCCCCTGCGAGGGGAAAGAAAAGGGCTGTCGGTTTCCAGGAGCAGGTTTTCAGGAGGCACTTCTGCTGCAAGGGCCTGGTGGTGTTCGGAAAAACAGACGAGTGTTGCCAGGGAAATATAATATCCTGAATCTACAATTTCCTTCATTGTCTCAACAGGACCGCTGTAACAGTGATAAATTACGGTGTCCACACCTCTGACAAGTTCCAGGACTTCAGCTTCAGCCAGCCTGGCGTGCACCACAAGAGGTTTGTCCAGGTCTTTTGCAATCTCGATTACTTTTTTGAACGCTGCTGTTTGCCTCTCACGTTCTTCATTTGTTTTGCAGTCCTGAAAGTCCAGGCCGGTTTCTCCGATACCCACTGCTTTTCCGGCATTAGCTTCTATCTGGGCAAGGATAGCTTCTATATCTTTATCGCTGCCTTCCCTGCCGATATCAGGGCTCAAGCCCAGAGCGGCATGGATATCATCATTCTTCTCTGCAAGTTCAAGGCTTATGCGGTTTCCTTTGAGTGAGATCCCGGAGTTGATCATCCCGATAACTCCTGCTTTCCGGGCACGGAGGATAGTCTCCTCCCGGTCAGGATTGAATTTGGGAAAATCAAGGTGACAATGGGAATCAATGATTGGATAAATTGGATAAGGCATGGGTTTGTATTCCATTTCATTTTATTTTACTTTATACATACTTGAGGAATACAAACCCGAAAAATGAACCGGCACCAGACCCTATCCGGTTTTGAGCTGATAGACCCGAAATTGTTTTTCGGATTTCCGGAATTAGTTTCCGGCTCTTCAACCCTTTTTCGTTCTTTTTCGTTCTTTTTTAGCTTTTTTCTTCCTTTTTATACAGCAGGTTCATAGCGTTTACAAGGGCTTCCACGGAAGCCATGACTATATCCGGGTTTGCGGACCTTGCAGTCACAATCCTTCCTTTCTCGTTTTCGAGACCGATGTACACATCGGCAAGAGCGTCAGCTCCTCCGGTGATAGCATCGATTCTAAACTCCTGAAGTTTGAAGTGGTTGCTCTCTCCCAGGATATCTCTTACAGCTTTGAGGGCTGCATCTACAGGTCCAACTCCGGTTTTTGCTGCAATTATTTCTTTTCCTTCAATATCTGCCTTGACCACAGCCGTGGGTGTGATGATGTTTCCTGTCATGACGGATACTTCTTTGAGTTTGATCAGCTCTTCATCAGAGCTTGCTTTTCCGAGCACTGCAGAGGCGACTGCATAGAGATCGGCATCCGTTATCTGTTTTCCTTTATCTGCTATTTCTTTGATCCTGAACACAATCTCGTCGAGCTGCTTTTCATTGGTTTTTATGCCAGCAGACTCAAGGGACTGTTTGACTGCATGTTTGCCTGTGTGTTTCCCAAGGACAATGCGCCGCCTGTGCCCGACCATTTCCGGGGTCATAATACCGGGTTCGAAAGTATCGGATTTTTCAAGCACTCCCTGACTGTGGATTCCCGACTCGTGGGAAAAGGCATTTTGCCCGACTACAGGTGTATTTGGCGGGAGCCTGATTCCGGTATAGTTTTCGACCATTTTCGAGGTTTCTACGAGGTATTCTGTCCGTATATTGGTTTTTGCACCGTAGATTGACGTCAGGCTCATTACTGTCTGGGAAAGGTCAGCATTTCCTGCCCTTTCTCCTATGCCGTTTACCGTGACCTGTACCTGAGATGCTCCGGCTTCAACGGCCATAAGGCTGTTTGCTACTGCAAGTCCGAAGTCATTGTGGCAGTGTACGTCTATCGGAATCGTTATTTCGGCTGCAATGTCTTTTATCTGTCTGTACATTGCAGATGGAACCATGACACCGACAGTATCCGGTACGTTAATGATGTCGCAGCCTGCCTCCTGGACCGCCTTGAACACCTCTATTAGATATGCAGGGTCGGTTCTTGTGGCATCCATTGCAGAAAACATGCACTTCAGTCCGTGGTCTTTGATGTACTGGACAGCTTCTACAGCCAGCTGGATGACTTCTTCCTGGCTCTTTTTAATTGTATAGATCCGTTGTACATCCGAAGTCGGAACGAATGTGTGCACAAGAGCAACATCACTTTCAAAACAGGCATCGATGTCTTTTTTCAGCACACGAGCAAGCCCGCAGACTGTGGTATCAAGCCCGGCATTAGAAATCGATTTTACGGATTCTTTATCTCCTTCTGAAGATATGGGAAATCCGGCTTCTATTATGTCTACCCCGAGTTTGTCAAGTTGACGAGCAATTTCCAGCTTCTGAGTAGAAGTCAGGGATACGCCTGGGGTCTGTTCTCCGTCACGCAGTGTTGTGTCAAAAACAGTTACTTTCTTATTCTGCATGGGCTCGATGTAAAAATCGATCCCTTCTTTCAGTGTGTACATTCATAGTAATCATCTAAGGGGATGTATACTTCTGGTATATAAACATCATGTATATTTTTTAAAGTTTAGCTGAAGTTTAACTTTTTCGAATTTTCAATAGAAAACTATTTATAGTATATGTGCCATTCTAGGGTTGCTTCTCGGGCGTCACAAGACATCCCGAAGGTGAAAAACGGAATTTGAAAAACGGTGTTCGAAATACTGAACAGGTACTTAAAAACGAAACTTGAAAAACGGAATAAAAAGTGCCTGAGCGATTTGTTTCACAATTATCGCTAATAAAAACGGACAATGGTAAGGATTCAAAAGGTCAACTCCTTTGAAATCTTTTATCCATTACTTTTTCATCTTTCAAATTTGTTCAACCTTCTTTGAAGGAAAACGTTTATATACAAGAAACACCTTGTATGTATCCTCTCACAAGGCGCAAATGCGTGGGAGAACAATAAGAAGGTTTATATACAAGAAAT
>DUGS01000007.1 GCA_013331265.1 Methanosarcina sp. | reverse complement strand
AATTTAATTTCTTATTAAAGATATATATAAACTTCACAAAAAAGTTTATATTTGGTTGTGTTCTTTTTAGTATGGCTTTAAACAGTCTTTAAAGAAAGTATCCACATACAAAAATGTGCGTGTCTACTATGGTTTACATAAAAAAAATATGTCCCGTTTGCGGGAAAGAATTCTTTGTCCTCAAGAATGCCGAGGAAAAAGCATTGTACTGTACTCTGGCTTGCCTGGCAACAGCTCAGGACAATTTTGAATTCAGAAGCAGAGCCTTATCAGGCTTTAGCTGAACGTTCTTTTTTCAGAAAAAAGAACTCAAAAAGCTGAAAGGGAAAACACCCCGAGAGGAGGGAACGTTTTTCCACAATTTTTATTTTTAAGGCTCTTGTTTTTCAGCGAGTTTTTTTGCAATTTGGGCAACGTGCCTGCCCTGATAGCGTGCCATTGCAAGTTCATTTTCTGAAGGCTGGCGGCTCTCGTCTCCTCCGGCAATCGTTGAAGCTCCATATGGACCGCCGCCTGTGATTTCATCCATCCTGGTCTGCCACTTTTCTACATAGGGAAGCCCGACAAAGAACAGGGATATGGGCAAAAAGCTTTTTCCTTTCAATTACTCCCATCTTTTCCAGGACTTCATCCGGAAGGGTCTCAGGTACCTGGTAAATCCTTACCTCAGCACCTTCAATCTCCCTTGCTCCCGCAGCGACGGCTTCTGCCATCCTGTAGTTGTGACCATACATGCTGTAGAATATTATATTTACCTTGACCATTGATCCCCCTGTCAAAAAGACATTAAAAATGTACTGAAATGCTGAATTGGGTCCTGAA
This sequence comes from Methanosarcina sp., assembly GCA_013331265.1. Taxonomy (GTDB): domain Archaea; phylum Halobacteriota; class Methanosarcinia; order Methanosarcinales; family Methanosarcinaceae; genus Methanosarcina; species Methanosarcina sp10923u. The sequence goes on along the minus strand of DUGS01000007.1, from coordinate 7,475 downwards.
AATAATATCGCCTGATAAGCCATGAAAAATTCCAGAACTCCCCCTTAAAGATAGTTTTCCGATGCCTTATATAGCTTGTTAAGAGAAGTTAGGTCTCTTTACCTGATCTATTTTATTCTGTTGATCTTTCTGAGGTATCAAAATAGTTATTAAGAAATATGATGTATTAGCTGAACATGCCCTCTCTTTCTATCGTAATGCCTTCCATGAATGAGGAAGAAACCATCCGTATTTGTATACAGAAAGCTCAGACCATATTCGAAAAGTATGGTATAGAGGGGGAAATAATAGTTGCTGATAATTCTTCGGATAGAACCGCAGAGATTGCAGCATCTATGGGTGCCAAAGTTATAGGCCCGATAAAAGGGTATGGAAATGCTTACCTCAAAGGACTGGCCGAGGCAAAAGGAGATTACATTGCTATTGCAGATGCAGACAACACTTATGACCTCCTTGAGCTTGACCGATTTCTGGACCCTCTTATGGCAGGAGAAGCCGATTTCATAATGGGTACACGGCTTAAGGGTGAAATCAAAGAAGGGGCTATGCCCTGGCTGCACCAGTACATAGGAAACCCCATCCTGACAGGATTGCTAAATTTCCTGTTCAATACGAAAATATCGGATGCACACTGTGGGATGAGGGCTTTTACTAAAGAAGCCCTTGAGAAAATGAACCTTAAAACTCACGGCATGGAACTCGCGTCCGAGATGGTAATTGAAGCTGCAAGGTGTGGGCTTCGGATTAAGGAAGTACCCATAACTTACTATTCACGCAAAGCCCCCTCCAAACTGCGCTCGTTTCAGGATGGCTGGCGGCATGTAAGGTTTATGATGCTGTACAGGCCAGTCCCATTCCTCTATATCCCCGGAGCTTTCGTATTTATCTTGGGTTTTCTTATAACCGCTTCCCTTCTTCTTACGGACAATGCTGCATATAACCGGCTGCATTCGTTTATTCTGGGCAGTATGCTCTTAATCATTGGCGGGCAAATTCTCGCCACTGGCGGATATATGAAAACATACGGTCTTATCCATGGTATGTATCGTGATGATAAAAAAAGCAAAAAATTGCTGAGTTACCATTCCCTTGAAAGAGAACTGCTCGGAGGTTCCCTTATCCTGGGTTCAGGCTTTGTTCTCGGACTGAAAGTTGCCTATACATGGGTCAGTACCGGGTATGGCTCCCTTGAAGAAGTCGAATCTGCAGTTATTTCAATGGTTCTTGCAGCAGTCGGGCTTCAGCTCATTTTTGCTGCAATCTTTGTAAGTGTAATGCTCCTTGAAGTTGATACTGATTGGTAAAGTGATGCAATGAGAGTTGCCTTTGTATACGATGCTATTTATCCCTGGGTCAAAGGAGGCGCAGAAGTGCGCATTCATGAACTGGGGAGGCGGCTTTCTTTACAGGGACATGATGTGCACCTTTTCGGGATTAAATGGTGGGAAGGTGAAGATGTTTTACAGTATGAAGGCATGACCCTGCACGGAGTCTGTAAAGCGCGAAACCTTTATGTGAATGGCAGACGTTCGATTTCCGAAGCGATCGTCTTCTCTGTAAAACTGTTTCCAGCTCTCATAAATGAAAGATTCGACATTATTGACGTAAGTGTATTCCCTTATTTTTCCTGTTTTACAGTAAAAGCGATTTCAGTCTTAAAAAATATCCCCGTCGTATTTACATGGCATGAAGTATGGGGAGACTACTGGTATGAATACCTTGGAAAAAAGAAGGGTTTTTTCGGACTTGCGATAGAGATCACAGTTGCAAAAATCTCTAAGAATAGTATTGCTGTCTCGGACTGGACAAAGAAAAGACTTGAAACCTTTGTGGGAACGGGTAGAAAAATAGCAGTCCTGCCCAATGGGGTCGACCTGAAGTTGATCTCTGAAATCAAACCTGCTGGAAAGGATTATTCAGGCAGTCAGGGAGGCAAAATTTACGATATCATTTTTGCAGGCAGGCTCATAAAAGAAAAAAATGTCAATGTTTTGATAAAAACAGTATCCCTGTTAAAAAAGGACTTCCCCGAGATCTGCTGCTGCATCATTGGAGACGGGCCGGAAAGGAAAGCTCTTGAGAAACTTACTCTTGAGGTCGGTGTGCAGGAAAATGTGAAATTTGAAGGGTTTCAGGAGTACAGGACATTAATCGGAAAAATCAAAGCTTCAAAAGTCCTTGTTTTGCCTTCAAGCAGGGAGGGCTTCGGGATGGTTGTAATCGAGGCTTTTGCCTGCGGAGTGCCCGTAGTCACGGTAAAAGAAAAGTATAACGCGGCACAGGGACTAGTCTCAGATGGAGTTGATGGGTTTGTTGTGGGGCTTGAAGAGAGAGATATTGCAAAAGCCGTGAAAATAATAATTGCAAAGGACTCAGAGAACAGAAAGGCTTCAGAAGCGGCATTAAATAAAGCTAAAAAATATGATTGGGACGAATTATTAGTGAAACTAGAACACAGTTATGAGGAATTTGCATGAAAATTGCAATATTCCATGATTACATCGGAGCAATAGGCGGCGGGGAAAAACTGGTCCTGACTCTTGCGAGAGGACTGAAAGCAGACGTGATTACCACAGATGTGGACGTGGATTCTGTAAAAAAAATGGGTTTTGAAGATGTAAAAATCATAAGCCTTGGGAACACATTAAAGATGCCACCCCTTAAGCAGATAGATGCCTCTTTTAAATTTGCAGCCTGTGATTTTTCGAAAAAATATGATTTTTTTGTTTTTTCCGGGAACTGGGCATTTTTTGCAGCGAAAAGACACAAACCAAATCTTTACTACTGTCACACGCCAACAAGAGCTTTCTATGACCTTTACGATGTGTACCGTAAAAACAAGTCAATTTTTGTTTCTGTACCATTTATGGTGTGGGTACAGTTTCACAGGAAATTTTCTGAGTACTACTTATCTCATGTATGTAAGATTGTTACTAACTCCGTAAATACTAAAAATAGAATAAGAAAGTACTTAAATAGGGATTCCGAAGTAATTTATCCTCCGGTTGACACTTCAAAATTTAAATTCAAGGAATATGGAGATTTCTGGCTGTCCGTAAATCGGCTGTATCCCGAAAAGAGAGTGGAACTGCAAATTGAAGCTTTCCGAGAAATGCCAGATAAAAAACTGCTTATTGTAGGAGGTTATGCGTCAGGAGACCACGCTTCAGCATATGCGTCCCGATTAATGACAGGGCTTCCTGAAAATGTAATGTTGATTGGCAGTGTTTCAGAGAAAAAACTACTTGAATTATATGCCACCTGCAGGGGACATATCACAACGGCAATGGATGAGGATTTTGGGATGACACCTGTTGAAGCCATGGCCGCAGGAAAACCTGTAGTGGCAGTTAAAGAAGGCGGATTTCTCGAAAGCGTGATTGACGGCAAAACTGGGCTGCTGGTTGAAGCAAATGTAGGAAGTATTGTTAAGGCAATAAGAATCGTCTCGGAAAATCCTGAAAAATTTAAGGATTCGTGCCTTCAAAGAGCAAAACTTTTTGATACATCAGAATTTATTAGAAAAACGAAAGAGGTAATCAGCGAATGATTAAGAATCTATGGAAATATCGTCATCTTGTAAAAAGATTAGCAGTTAGCGACTTCAAGGTACGATATAAAAACTCAGTCCTGGGCTTTTTCTGGTCGTTATTAGAACCGCTATTGATGCTGCTGGTATTATATATAGTATTTGCAGACATATTCCCAAGTACTCAGGAAAATTATCATTTATTCCTTCTTCTTGGCATTGCTCTGTGGGATTTTTTTGCAAAAGGAACTTCAATGGGCTTACAAGGCATACTTAGCAAACCAGGTATGGTAAGACAGGTTTATATCCCAAGAGAAATACTGATATTCAGCTCATCTCTGACCGCTCTTATGATGGCAGTGCTTGAACTTGGGGTATTTGGTATTTTCATGGCGATTTCAGGTTTGATGCCAACATCAACTATTATTTATTTACCCTTAATTTTCATGACCATATTCATAATAGTATTTGGTTCTTCCCTTGCACTGGGCGCACTTAATACATATTATCGAGATGTCCAGTATATCTGGGCAGTTATCCTTCAGGCTGGTTTTTTTGCGAGTGGAGTTTTTATCGATTTCTCGACTTATCAGGGTGACCTTAAAAGATTGCTACTTTTGAATCCCATGGCAAGAATACTCTTAATATCAAGGGATTGCGTGCTGTATAATAAAGTAGTATCCTCCTGGGACCTCACTTTTTGCTTGGCCTCTTCCCTTGTGATATTACTTATTGGATACTTCATCTTCTCGAAGCTTGAGCCTGGATTTGCAGAGGAGGTTTAATTATAATGGATATTATTGAAGCAAAAAACATATGGAAAAATTATAAAATACCTCACGAAAAAAGAAATACTTTATTTGAAATCTTATATGGACTACTGGATACTAAAATGGGATATGAAACATTCACAGCATTAAAAGATATAAATTTCACAGTTAAAAAAGGAGAATGGCTCGGAGTCATAGGTCATAATGGAAGTGGAAAAAGTACTCTTCTAAAGGTCATTGCAAATACTATTCGTCCTACAAAAGGCAAGATAACGGTAAACGGAAAAATAACTTCATTTTTGGAGTTAGGAGTAGGTTTTCAACCGGATTTGACCGCAAAAGAAAACATAAAAATTTATGGCGCTATAATGGGACTCTCAGACACTGAGATAGATGACCGAATAGATGGTATTCTTGAATTTGGAGGATTAACTCGTTTCAAGGATACTAAAATCAAAAATTTTTCAAGTGGAATGATTGTAAGGCTTGCGTTCTCAACGGCAGTTCAAATCGAGCCGGAAATTCTTCTTCTGGATGAAGTTCTAGCAGTAGGAGACCTTGATTTCCAGAAAAAATGTTTTGAAGTTTTCGACAGGTATAGGGAAATGGACAAAACTGTTGTTTATGTCAGCCATGATTTGGGTACAGTGCAGCGTTTTTGTGATAAGGTGCTTCTATTGAATCATGGAGAACAGATTGGAATCGGGTCTCCTGAGGAAATGATAAGTCTGTACAAATCTATTGCATAAATATTCTGAAATTTTACTATCAATAGAATATATTCTTAGATTTTTATCAATAGAATATATTCCTATCTTTTGCAGTATAATTAATTCTCGATTTAAGGCATTTAATAACTTAATTTTTCATATTTTTCCCTTTAATCGAATTGTTTGACAGCGAATTGTCAGACTGCCTATGAAGACTAAGTGCTTATGAAGACGAAGTATTCGTAGCCCTCTGCACTCCATAAGTAATAATTTTAAGGATCACATGGTGTGACCGATTTACATGCTATTCCGTATCCTCCCAATATCAGGAATATTAATTCCCAGGGATAATGGTATCGAGACTGTACTTCAAGGAAACTGTGAATCACAACAAAAATTAAAAATATTATCAAAAGAAACTGGATCCCCATGCTAAGATTTGTGTTCTTTAGCTTATAGCAGCCCAGTAAACTAAAAAATAATATCCCAAAGTAAAAGAACTGAGTGACTGCAAGCATTAACAATTGATTCTTAAGTATAAAATCAGTTGATTTTGTTGTATCCATACTCAGGGTACTCCAATAAGTTCCAAATGATCCGTCACCCCACATTCTATTAAATTTTTCGAATATTAGTTTAGTAAATCCTCTGGGATTTTCAGTTATACGAGATAAGCCAGTCTGAAAAGCAATTTTTTTTGCTTCTTCTGGACTGTAATTGCTCCATATCTGGCTGTCAACCGGATTCCAACCTCCCGTGTATTCATAATTTGTTCCCATAAGTAATGAATTTTGGATTCCTGTATACGGATCCGAAGGGATATCAACGGCTGCACCAAGTCCTGTAATAAGGACCCAGACAATAGCAAACCCAGATATTAACAGAAGGGATGATTGTATCCTGTTTTTTAAAGAGTTTTCCTGAAATAATAGTAACGCCATAAAGCCTGTGGCAACTACGATTACGGATAGAAAACGAACTGTATAAGCTAATCCAAAAGCAATACCAGCTAACAATATATTTGTATATGCATCCGGTCTCACTTTAATGGCTCCAATTAATATAGCTATTCCAAGAAAAGTAAAAAAAATAAATAAATGCTCTGAAGCCAGGACACTATTATACATAATTTGAGCAGGCCAGATTGAATATAATACAGTGGTTATTCTTGCAGTATATTCATTAAATAAAGATCTGGAAATCAAATAAATAAGAATTCCTGTCAATACACTGAGAAAAACGTTTAGTAATTTTGCTGCAAAAAGATTTACTCCAAATATTTTATAGATGATTCCCAGGACAAAAGAGTATCCAAAGCCTCTACCGTCATAATCGATAGATAATATATGGGTTGGAAACTGTTCGGAAATTAATATTCCAAAATTATGATAACCTTCAAAATCTGAAAAAGGGATTGTTGGCACTGACAGTATCCAGATTAAGCGCAGTAAAATAATTACAAATACGCTCGTGATCAAAAAACGTTTTGTTGATCCCCTTTGAATTAAACTGTCAGCACCAGAGAGTATATAATAAAAACAGCATCCTATAAATCCAAAAACAAATATCCAATACTTAGGAACATTAATTAAATGATAACTCTGAATGGACAAAATTGAGCCCATAAAGAGAATATATCCAGTAATGTAAATGAGGGCACGGTCAATTCGGTACTCTGACCTATTATTTATATTCATTTTAGCTCCCTGGTTTGAATTTAAAATTGGGTCCGTATCTAACTTAACATAACTTTATAACAATTTATAATATAACTCTGCATTATTTAAGTTTAATGTCTAATAAAAATAATCATATCAGACTTTAAAAATAATAAAAAATATAAATTAAAACTTTATTTTCATAAATTGAAACGTTTTTCCATTATGGTTAATAATTAAATATGAAAACGCGAATGAGATGTCTTACTCAAAAACCTGACCTGCTATTCAAGGTTTCCAGGAAGAGATATTTCACCAGGGTTATTTGCGGGATAAACTTATAAATTCATCAATTTGTTGTGCACGGTTTTTCCATGTATTCTCCTTTGCTTCTTTATCCAGCAAAGCCAGATAGGAATTATCCTTTTTTAATTTCAGGCTTTCATCAATCTTCTGAATAAACTCCACATAGTTTCTCCCTATTAAAACTGACCTGTATTTTCTACATTCCCTCATATCAGTAGTAACTATAGGAACACCAAGCGCCATATATTCAAAAATTTTTATTGGTGACGTAGATTCTGTAATTTCGTTTAATACAAAAGGAATTATGGCAACATCAAACCATATGGCATACTCTGGAAGAACCGGATATTTTTTTACTCCCAAATAGTGAATGTTATTGTAATAATCCAATTTATGATCCTTCATACTGTTGTCGTAATCCCATCCAATAAGTACTATCTCATAATCCGGCCTTCTCTCTGCTAATTCTATTATTAGATTGTAATCAAACCATGTTGCAAGT
>DUGS01000031.1 GCA_013331265.1 Methanosarcina sp. | reverse complement strand
TTAAGAAGAGATAAAAGTTCTGAGAAGATACGTAAGAATAAATGAACATATTAACTTTACTTTCATGCATTTAAGAAAAAACCCCAATATATCATATTTTGCCTTACGAAATATTCCACACAAAACAAATATACTTGATAACCTTCATAGCTCAAATAAAAGACTGCTTTTCTTCAAGATTCTCAATAAGAGATATCTTTGAAACGGCAATAATTGCCCTATAAATTTTGATGTCATTGATTAAATCAATGGAAACGAAAAAATAACTCTTTTTTACAAAATCATTTGCGTTGAAAATTGAAGCCATAATTATAAAATTATAGCTGCTCAAAAATTAGCACAGATGAAGGTATATTCCAGAAAATCCAACTGTCATCTGCAAGTGAATTCCCGAATAAAAAGGAAGTACACATTTTATTAGTTAACTTAAAAGTACACCACCAAAAAGTTATTCATACCCCCACAATGGAAAGAATTCGATCTGGAGGTTTTCGAATTCTTTTACATTGTTTCAGCAGTATTTTGACAGAAATACCTGAAAATTCAGGGAGATTCTACTTGCAGGATCGAAGATCTGAGCAATCTGAGATCTCTTCATTATTAAAATGGAGGTTAAAATATGTTGGATTTGAAACTGGAAGACATCGATGGCATATTAGTACGCTATAATGTCGCCCTCGAAAAGGAAATGACCCCTGACGAAGCAGCAGAAGAGCTTTACCCGAAGGACGAACTCATTTATCCAATTGCAAAGGCGATATACGAGGGTGAAGAAGATGATGTAGTTGATGGACTTAAAGCCGCAATCACTGCCGGCAAAAACCCAATCGACCTTATCAACGATGCACTAATGGTAGGAATGGGTGTTGTTTCCCAGCTCTACGATGAAGGTATCATTTTCCTCCCCAATGTTATGATGTCCGCTGATGCCATGCTGAATGGTATTGAATACTGCAAATCCCAGACCACCGAAGTACCCACACCCAGGGGCAATGTCGTCTGCCATGTTGCAGAAGGTGATGTGCATGACATTGGAAAGAACATTGTTGTTGCCCTCCTGAGAGCAGCCGGCTACAATGTAACTGACCTGGGAAGAGACGTCCCGGTAGATGAAGTAATCGAAGCCGTTACAAAAGAAAAGCCTCTCATGCTTACAGGTACTGCCCTCATGACAACCACCATGTACGCCTTCAAGGAAATCAACGACAAACTCCTTGAAAAAGGAATAAAACTGCCCTTCGCATGTGGTGGCGGTGCTGTGAACCAGGACTTCGTTGCACAGTATGACCTCGGAGTTTATGGTGAAGAAGCTTCAGATGCTGTGAAGATTGCTGATGCAATCGTTGCAGGTACCAAAGATATCGCAGCATTAAGAGAGGAATTCCACAAGCACTGATGGAGGGAGCAAAATGGTAAAGAAATATACTTCAATGGCTTACGCTAAAGCAGATGACATGCTTTTCGGGAACTCAAAATACCCTGTAAAGGCAGGGCTTGGCCTTGAGATCGGTGCAGGATACACAACCCCTGAATTAAACTATGCCCCGAGACCTCAGGCAGGCAAGTCCAAAGAAAAACTCATAAAGGAATACGAAAGGATTACCACCGACGCAATGGAAAGAATGGTACAGATCGGTGCACCTTCCATAGTTCTCGAAACCGAACACGTAGAACAGATGTCCAACAACCCCGACTGGGGAGGCGCTGTTGCACACGCTCAGAAGACCATCATGGAAGAATACCACGATGAATACGGTATAAAGTGTGCTCTCCGCCACACCATCGGTGATATCCGTCAAGACCGTGACTACCTCCAGCTCAGAGGCGACAAGTACACCACCTTTATGGAAGCCTTTGAACAGTGTGCACAGAACGGTGCCGACATGCTTTCAGTAGAGAGTATGGGTGGTAAGGAAATCTTTGACTACTCTATCCTCAGGAACGACACTGCTGGTATCCTCTTCGGTATCGGTGTGCTTGGCAGCATGGACATGGAAATGATCTGGGCTGACATCGCAGACATCGCAAAGAAGAACGGCGTAGTTGCAGCCGGTGACACAGACTGTGCCCAGGCAAACACTGCTATGTTCATCGCAGGCGGTCTCCTTGACAAGAACCTCGCCCACACAACCGCAATTGTTGCAAGAGCAATCTCTGCAGCAAGGTCCCTCTGTGCATATGAAGCAGGTGCAATAGGTCCAGGCAAGGACTGCGGATACGAGAACACAATTGTCAAATCCATAGCTGGTGTCCCGATTGCTCAGGAAGGTAAGACCTCAACCTGTGCCCACTCTGACCTTATGGGTAACCTCGTCATGCAGTGCTGTGACCTCTGGTCCAACGAGTCTGTTGAATACCACGGTGAATTTGGCGGTACCACAGTCCAGTGCTGGTCTGAAACCCTGGCATACGACTGTTCCATGATGAACGTCGCACTTAAGACCGGAAAGGCAAAGGACCTCAGGGACATCCTCGTGCTCTCCGACAAGTACAGAGACCCACAGGGATATGTCCTCGCCTATGACAACGCCTACAAGGTCGGACAGGCAATTGCAAAGGACGGAAACAATAACTACCTCCGATCCAGGGCCGCTGCAATCGAGTGCTGCAACATTATAGAAGAAGGAGTCAACTCCGGCAAGCTGAGACTTACAAGGTTCGAAACCAATGCTCTTGCAAAGGTTAAAGCCGACCTTGAAGCCCTTACCGACGACGCTGACAAGTTCATGAGCGAAAACCTGACAAAATTCAGGCAGGAAGTCGCAGTTTTCAAACCAGAAAACTATGGGCTCTAAGCCCAGAACTTCCTTTTTTTAATTTATAAAAATGTCTTCAAGTAAAAAGCGGACAAAATTTGAATGAAAAACCGGACATATTAAATAGAGCAATTTTTATAGTATTTAAGTAACTCTTTTTAGATTAGTTGCAGTACTTTTAGGAAATAGCACAGCACTATTTCTGATTCGGTCCGTTTTTCCGAATAGTTAAAATAAAGAATTCAAAAACAAAACCTTTCCTAAATGCCTTAAGAAGTCACGGTCCAGTTCACAAAAGAGGTAAATGAGGAAATGCACTTCAGTCTTGGAATCGATGCAGGAGGCACTTATACCGATGCCGTCATCGTAAGGGATTCCGATGGAGTAGTAGTTGAGTCAAGCAAAGCCCTGACAACCTATCCCGACCCCCTCCCCGGAATGAAAAATGCAATCGACAGGCTGGACCCTGGATACCTTGGGGATATAAAGCTCGTATCCGTATCCACCACACTATCCACAAATACGATTCTGGAAAGCACTGGATTTCCTGTAGGACTGATCATGGTCGGAGACTATATGGTCCCTGAGAAACTTCCGACAGATTACTGGGTAGCAGTCTCAGGCGGGCATAATAGCGATGGAGAAGAATTAAAAGTCCTGGACCTTGATGCGGTAGAAGAATTCGCACTCAAAGTACAGAGTAAAGTTTCGGCTTTTGCAGTTTCTTCTTACTTCAGCAATAGAAACCCCGAGCATGAACTTTCAGTCAAAAAAGCTGTAAAGGAACTCACCGGACACCCTATCGTTTGCGGGCATGAGCTGTCCCAGGACCTCGGAGCTTACGAAAGGGCTATAACTGCTTTTCTGAATGCTCAGTTAATTCCTATTACCCACAGGTTCATACAGGCAATAATCAAAGAATTCGAAAGCCGCGGAATCAACGCAAATATGCTGATGTTAAAATGCGACGGGTCAGTGGTTGGAATCGAAGAGGCCCTGGAAAAACCCATTGAAACTATATTCTCAGGTCCCGCCGCAAGTCTTGTAGGCGCCTCTCACTTAAGCAGGCTTGATACGTGCGCTGTCATTGATGTTGGAGGGACAAGCACGGATGTTGCCATGATGCAGAACGGGCTCCCGGAACTCAGCGGCTCGGGAGCGGTAGTCGGAGGCTGGCAGACCCGCGTAAAGGCAATCCGTATGGAAACCTCAGCAACCGGAGGTGACAGCCATATCTGGCTTAAGGGTGACAGGATCAACATAGGGCCCCGCAGGGCCATTCCTCTCTGCAGAGCTTCTGTTATGTATCCCGGATTCAGGGAGAAACTCAAGCATAACAGGGTAGTAAAAGGTTACCTCTGTGAAAACATCCAGGTAACGAAATTTTTTGTCAGGACAGGGTTCAGACCTATAGAGTTGAAAGCAGGGGAACGTGAAATCTACAGGCATATAGGAAAAGATCCTGTTTCCTTCGGAGACCTGCTCATAGCCCTGAAAAAACGTCCCTCGCCTTCAATACTTGATTCACTTATACAGAAGAGGCTGATCCAGGCTATAGGCTTCACACCTACCGATGCACTCCATGTCCTTGGAGAATATACGGAATGGGATGTGGAAGCCGCAAGAACCGGAGCTTACCTGCTTGGAAGGCCGCTTAAGCAGGGCCCTGAGGATTTCAGTACAGAAGTAAAACGCAGGGTTGCACGCAATATTGCTGAAGACCTTATCGCATATCTGATAGAGGGAATGCCCAGAGACGAGATTGACAGAGTGCTTAAGGGAAAAAATTTTACTCGCTTTAGAGTAGAAATCCCCGTCGTGCTTCTGGGAGGACCTGCAGGAGCATATGCTGAAGACCTTAGAAGACTGATCAATGCCGAATTTGTAGTTCCCGAACACGCTGACGTTGGAAATGCAGTTGGGGCCCTTGTCGGAAAAGGGATTAAAAGGGTGGAGATTCTCATAAAAACAAGGTTTGTTACCAGGTCCGGAGAAGCTCCCGCAGTTGAAGAACACTGCGTAGCTCCAGAGAGTGAGATTATAGAAGACGCCATCCGGCAGGAAAAGAAAACCGAGTTTATTGTCTTTTCTCCTTCGGAAAGGAAAATATTTGAAGTATATGCTGAAGCCGTTGAGTATGCCGAAAAAATAGGACATCAGCTTGTTATGGATTACATGATTGGGGCAGGGCTTGGAAAAGAGGATGTAAGAATAGATGTAAGCAGAAAGCATCTGGCACCCAGCGGCTGGACAGATGTTCCTCTGGAGACAAAGCTCGTTTATGTAGGGATAGGAATTCCGAGGAATAACTTAACCGTGTGAAAGAAGTGCAATAAGAAACGGAAATTGTTGAATATTACAAATAAAAATATACATAATGAGGCATAAATATACAAATCCGGCTAAAAGGGATTAATACAGCTAAAAAAGGATACGGATTACCTTAAACAGAATAAAAAATGGGGATTTTTGACATGCAATATAGTCTGGGTATTGATGCAGGCGGAACATATACGGATGCTGTTATCTTGAGGGATTCGGACAGCAAGATCCTTGATACCAGTAAAGCGATTACTACCTATCCAAACCTGATGACCGGAATTCGAAACGTGATTAATAAGTTGAACCCGGAATATCTCAAGCAAATAAAACTCGTGTCGGTTTCCACGACTCTTTCAACAAATACCATTCTGGAAAGGACAGGGTATCCTGTTGGCCTGATCCTTGTAGGGGACTATACCGCCCCAAGGGAACTCCCAGCCGATTACACGATTATGGTTAAGGGAGGACACGATAGCAATGGAGACGAGCTCCAGCCTCTTGACCTTGCAGCTGTAGAACAGTTTGCGATAAGCCTTAAAAAGAAAGTGTCTGCATTTGCTGTTTCTTCTTATTTCAGTATCAGAAACCCTGAACATGAAATTAAGATAAAGGATACAATAATTAAACTTACAGGGCATCCCGTTGTCTGCGGGCACGAACTTTCCCAGGAGCTCGGAGCTTATGAAAGAGCGGCAACTGCAGTTTTAAATGCCCAGTTGATTCCCATAACCTACCAGTTTATCCATTCTATTATGACTGAAGTAAAGGAAAGAAATATTGATGCAAAGGTCCTGATGTTAAAATGCGACGGCTCGGTCATAGATATAAAAGGAGCAAAACTGCGCCCTATTGAGACCATATTTTCGGGCCCCGCTGCAAGTATTATGGGAGCTTCACACCTTTCAGGGCTTGACACATGCGCTGTTATTGACGTTGGAGGGACAAGTACTGATATCTCCATAATTAAAAATGGAGCGCCAGAACTCTGCGAGAAAGGGGCAATTGTAGGAGGCTGGCAGACCCGTGTAAAAGCTATAAAAATGGAAAGTTCCGCAAACGGAGGAGACAGCCATATATGGTTCAAGAAATACATAAGGATAGGCCCGAGAAGTGTTATGCCTCTAAGCTTTGCTGCGGTAAACTACCCCAATTTCAAAGAAAAACTTGAGAAAAATCCCATACCTCTAAGAACCATGCTCAATGAACATATTCAACCCACCAAATTTTTTGTCAGGACTGGAGTAAAACCCCTAAACCCCACAGAGAGTGAAAAGAAACTGTTGGAAGCTATAGGAGATGAACCGCTCTCTACCCACGAGATACTGAATAAAATGAAGCGTTTACCTTCTCCTGCAGTCCTTGATTCCCTGATCAACCAGAGGGTAATTCAGGCAATAGGCTTTACACCCACTGATGCTCTGCACGTCCTTGGGGAATACACAGAGTGGGATGTAGAGGCTGCCCAGATAGGAGCCAGAAAACTTTCTCGTTTTACTCAGATGGGAGTGCATGCCTTCTGTAAAAAAGTAAAGAGGCAAGTCGCAAGAAACATGGTTTACAGCCTTATGTCATTTATAATGGAAGGCAGGGGAAAAGATGGAATAAAGATGATGCTGGAAGAAGAAACCCCTGTCCAGTATAAGGTAAACATTCCAATAGTTCTGATTGGAGGACCGGTAAAAGCTTACTATGGGGAACTGAAGTCTCTAATTGATGCTGAGATTATTGTCCCCGAGCAGGCAAGCGTAGGAAATGCCGTAGGAGCTCTCGTAGGAAAGGGGATTAAAAGAATTGAGATAATTATCAGACCTTATTCGATGGAAAATCCAGATCAGGATTTCCTTGTATTTACCCCGGCTGGAAGAAAGAAATTCGAACATTACGGGAGTGCAGTGGAATATTCTCAAAAAGTGGGAGAAGAGCTTATTCTGGCTTCGATGAAAGATTTTGGGCTTCCGGAAAGTTCGATAAAGATCGATACCAGCATAGAGTATCTTGTTCCCCAGGGATGGAAACAAACCCCTATGGAAACAAAAATGACTTTTGTAGGAATCTGCGCTCCTAGTTTTTCAGTGGACTGATTTTTAGATTTACATTAATCGAAAAGTAGTTTAATAAGTCCTGGAGAAAATCTGAATTTGAAAAAGAACAGCAAAGGAACCTTCCGGGAAGAAAGCTCAACGGCTTACCACGGGATATTATATTGAAGGAAGTAGGGAGATATGGAATCTTCACTTATTGATCTGGTTTTCCGCTCCGATAAAAGAAAAAACCTTCTTATACTGCTGGATAGCGGCTCAAAAAACATTGATGAAATAAGGAATGAAATGAATGTCACTGCTACATCAATTCTTCCCCAGATAAAGAAACTAATAGATGGTGACCTCATTGTCCAGGAAGACAGGATGTATAAGCTCACGGTACTGGGAGAGTTTATAGTTAAAAAGATAAAGCCGCTGATCAGTGCCCTTGAGGTTGTGGAAAAAAACAACTGTTACTGGACAGGCCATGATCTGAATTCAATTCCCCGCCACCTTCTTGAAAGGATCTCAGAACTTGGAGACTGTATTTTTATAGAACCGGATCTGAACCACATTTATGAGCCCTCCCAGAAGATAATTGATAGTATGGCAAATGCAAAGACGGTTTCAACTTTTGCTTCTTATTTCAACCCTGCCTATTTGCCCCTGTATGTTGAGCTTGGTAGAAAGGATGCCGAGCTTTCCCTGAATTTAACACAGTCCGTCTGGGACCATCTTTCAACCGAGCACTCGAATATGACAAAAGGGCTAATGGATATGGATAATATCAGCCTTTATGTCTCCAAAGAAGGGATAAAAATTTCCGAGATTACAGTAACTGATAAAATAATGCTCCTCGGGCTCTTTGATAAAAATGGAAAGTTCGACCAGCAGTTCATTATGAGCTTTGAGCCTACTGCCCTGAAATGGGGACAGGAGTTGTTTGATTATATCAAGAGGCTTTCCAGACAGGTGAATAAAATATAACTCAAAAAGGATAATAAAAAAAGGAAACATGCATACGAAAAAACCAGCCCCAGTTATTTCTAAATATGAACCCTGTTTCATTCTTTACGCATAAAAAAACCCAATTACAGATAAAAAACCCCCAATTACGGATAAAAAAAGTCCCAATCACAGCTTTGCCGGCTAAAATCTGGGAATGAGGGCATCAAAAACAAAAAAATAATAAAAAATGATTGTATATTGTATAGTAATTTGTATAGTAATAATTTGTTACGCAAAAAGAAGCGCCTTAACTTTCAGTATGAAGATACATACAATGTCAGATATAACAGGACAAAAAACAAGAGAGGGGATCAGATGGGTTCGTCATTACTGGATGTTCTCTTTCTTTCAGAAAAAAGGAAAAACCTCCTTTTGCTCCTTCTGGAAGGACCAAAAACGATCGAGGAAATTAAAAGCACACTCGATGTACGTTCAAGTCCGATAATGACTCAGATAAAGATCCTGATGAAGCAGGACTTAATTGTTGAAAATAACAGGCTATATAAGCTTTCCAGTATCGGAGAGATTCTTGTCCCCAAAATGAAAGTTATCCTTGAGACTTTTAATGTCCTCGATAAAAACCACGATTATTGGATAAACCAGGATATGACGTCAATTCCTCCCATGTTTCTGGACAGCATAGGACAGCTTGGAGACTATATAGAAGTAAACCCGGACCGGAACTACGTTTTCGAGTACCCAAAAGAAGTCGTAAAACATCTTTCAGAATCCGAGAATGTAATGATCTCCTCTTCATTTTTCCTTCCAATCTATCCTTCTCTCTGTATAGAGCTTGCTGCAAAGGGTACGGATATTACCCTTGTATTCACGGAATATGTCTATGACAGGATGCTCAACGACTACAAAAAAGAGCTTGAACATTTCCTGAACCTGAAGTACACTAAACTGTACGTGTGCAATAACAATAATATGAAAATCGCGTCAAGCATAGTTACAGAAAAGTTTATGGCTCTTTCTCTGTTCTGTAATAGCGGGATCTACTATAACCACAATCTTGTAAGTTTTGATGATAGTGCACTTAAATGGGGAAAAGGCCTCTTTGACCATTATAGAGGTATGGCAAGGCCGATTACCAGGGTCTGAAAGAAAACTCCATTAATTAAAATTTCAATAAAGAACCCGAGCTTTTAGCCTCTAGACGGGTAGTATGCTCCATTCATCTGTCATTCTTATTACTGGTTAATCTGAAGCCCAGCCCCCAGAAACTCTGCCTGACCACCAAGAAACCAGAGATTTACAGAAAAAAAATAATTTTTAAAAAGGGAGAACTGAAGATCTCAGCTCACCCTGATTGTTACATTCATTTCCGGAACGTCTTTTACAGTGAAGAAGTAGGTTCCTGGATTGTTAAAGGTACAGCTATAAGGAACTCTGTAAGTCAATTCCTGATCAGGAAATAGATTTTCTTCGCTTACCAAGGTATAAGTTCCCTGCCTTTTTTTGCTCCACCAGGAAACTGTATCCCCAGCCGAAATATCCAGTTCTGAACGCGATACTGATTGCGTTGTCGCATTATAGTACTCAAGGTAAACAATATAGTTTTCTCCAGATCCTGAAGCAACATTGTCCTGCGATACATTGTCCTGCGGTTCTGCTAAGGCTTCTGAAGCATTGGATCCTTCAGCCGCAGGCTTTGTGTTTTCCTCGGCACATCCTGAGGCAAACAAAAACACAAACAATAGAAGTAAAACCAGATTTTTCCCTTTCACTAATCTCACCATCCTTTAGTTTTTATTTATAAGTTAATTTAGATTCATTATCTTTTTGATAGACTTAAGAAATTAGTGAGAAAGAAGCGGGAAAAACAGGGAATAAGATCAAAAATTAGATCGAAAGTAAGGGAATGTCAGGAATGTCAAACCAAAAAATTCGGTACAAAAGATAAAAGAAAAAATACAGGGTGCAGGGCTCCCACCTTCGATCCTAAGTTTGACAGTATTCACT
>DUGS01000109.1:37351-37486 GCA_013331265.1 Methanosarcina sp. | reverse complement strand
ATATACTATCCATGGCTGCCTTCCTACCTCAGCTACAATCCAGCCAGCAGTGATGGCAATATATGGGAGTGGAATCGACCACATCAGCAGCTTCAGATACTTATCCGATGTGTACAGCTTGCCTGACTTTTGAAG
>DUGS01000109.1:32496-37300 GCA_013331265.1 Methanosarcina sp. | reverse complement strand
ATATACTATCCATGGCTGCCTTCCAACCTCAGCTACAATCCAGCCGGCAGTTATGGCAATATATGGAAGAGGAATAGACCACATCATCAGCTTCAGATACTTATCTGATGTGTACAGCTTGCCTGATTTTTGAAGATATAAGCCTAAAAGAGCCTCGATAATGAATAGGGACCCCAGAATTGTCATCAGCCTGAAGCTCCAGAATACCATTTCTACAGGCGGTAATTCATCCTGAGGTAGCTGATTAAGTCCTTTTATCGTTCCGCTGAAACTTCCCGTATACAGGAAACTTGCAAGGCCTGGAATTCCCAGCAACTGAACGCTATTGGAACCGGTACTTGAATCAGGTACCTGTATAAGATACATGGGCACTCCGGAACCTGTTTCCCATATCGCATCCATCGCCGCTCCTTTAGCAGGCTGAAGCTCAGCAACATATTGTGCATAACTGTGACCAAGAACCGGGAGCATGACTGCGGTAGCAAGAGCTATTGCAACTGCTATGCCAAAAGACTTCCTGAACACTTCATTTTTGTTCCTTTTAAGGAAATGATATGCACAGATCCCCATGATCAGGAACGCGGTCAGCAGGTAAGCCGAAAGCAGGGTGTGTACCAGCATGTACCACACATAGCTGTTTGTAAGTAGAGCAAAGAAATCTGTCATAATTACCTTGCTCCCATCAGCAGCCATCTCATAGCCGACCGGGTTCTGCATAAAACCGTTAGCAGTGATAATCCATAATGAAGATATGTTAGTACCCAGAGCTACCATCCACATGGAAAATGTCTTTAGTTTCTGGCGGTTGCGGTCAAGGAATATCCATGCACCAAAGAAAGTGCCTTCAAGGAAGAAAGCCAGTAATGCTTCCACCGCTAAAGGTGGCCCAAAGACATCTCCCATGAATTCCGCATAGGCACCCCAATTAGTGCCAAACTGGAACGTCATTGCAAGACCTGTTACCAGACCTATTGCAAAGTTTATTTTTAATATCCTGCCCCAGAAATCAGCCATCCTTCGCCAGGTTTCATCTTTGTTTCTGTAGTACATTGTTTCCATGCCTGCAACTAACAGTGCGAGTCCCAGTGTTAGTGGAACGAACAGGAAATGGAATGCAACTGTTATGGCAAACTGAAGCCGGCTTAATAAAAGCAATTCAACCATTCATTATCCCTCGTTTATTACTTACTGCATATACATGGATAGTACACTGTTCCATCCTGGTGTCCTGCTCAGGTTATGTTTCCTTCTTGCACTCTCTGCACTTCTTACATATACCATAAAAGTTAGTGCTTGTTGAAACAATAGTAAACCCTTCTATTTCCTCAGCTATTTTCATAGAGTAGTCCAGCAATTGTTCGGAATTGAAATCCTCCATCTTTCCACATTCCCGGCAGATGAGATGATGATGTGGAATGAAATTCGCTTCAAATCTTGAGACCCCTTTTACATTCACCTCCTCCAGTAACCCTTTCTCTGTAAGGAATTTGAGATTTTTATATACGGTAGCCTTGCTTATACGCGTCAGTTTTTTTCTAACCCCATCATAAACTTCGTCTACAGTGGGATGACCCTGGTGTTCGCGCAGAAAAGTAAGTATTTCGACTCTTTGATTCGTGTATTTTATGTCAGCTTTTTCTGTGGGCTTCATTGCCGTCCACCTGAACTACCTGTGAAGGCAGGTTTATTCAGATATACCTGATATCTATTACTAAATGATATTTATTATTATTTAATAATTACTATCATCCTCTTTATTTCATTACTTAGAGATAGCTTGTAACTGCTTTCTTTTCATATGCTGTAATTACAGTTTTCCACACTAAAAGTCAGCTAAAAAACAGTAATTTTGGACAGAAATAGCCAGAAGAGAATTGTAAGTCCTTTTCAATAATTCGGAATGCGGGGTTAAGCTTGTGGACTCATGAGCAGTGGTTCAGAGAATGAAGCAAGAAGCTCCTTCCTTGGCGGCTATCAAGCCGACAGGGAGGAGTAGTTTACCTGGCCGCCAGGCAAGCTGGTTGAAGAGTCCGATACCTTGAGGCTACTCAAAAACCGGTTAAATGGTATAATATTTAATACCAGACAGGTTATACTAAGCTTCTTAATAAATCAGTCTTGAATACGAAAAATCTCACGGGAAATCATTATCGCTTAAAGCTCCTCCCTGAAACAATAATCTTCCGGGACCTCCGGCCTCAAATAGAAGACTACTATCCTTCTGATCAGTGATATACATGGTAAAAGAAATGAAAAAAACCGGAGTACCTGGTGAAGTTCCGGAATTCTGCCGTACTGCCGATACTTCATATAATACTGCAGAAAAACGAGTTGTACTTATTATAGCAATACTTGCCGGATTTATTACGCCCTTTGACGGCTCGGCAGTAAATATTGCCCTGCCTACAATAGGGAAAGAGTTCCATATGGATGCAATTGCCCTCTCCTGGGTTGCAACTGCTTACCTTCTGTCCTCGGCAGTATGTCTTGTCCCATTTGGGAAAATTGCAGATATTTACGGGAGGAAAAAGGTTTTTCTCTACGGCATTGCTATCTTCAGCCTTGCGTCCCTGTTAATGACCATGACCACTTCAACTGAGATGTTTATAAGAATACGGGTTTTTCAGGGCATTGGAAGTGCTATGATCTTCGGGACCGGGGTTGCTATTCTCACATCCGTCTTTCCGCCCGGAGAGCGCGGGAAAGTTCTCGGCATATACATTACTGCAGTCTATCTCGGGCTTTCTCTTGGCCCTTTCCTTGGCGGAATGATGACACATTATCTCGGCTGGAGGAGCATTTTTTTTGTAAATATCCCTATAGGCATCATAACTGCTGCCCTTATCCTGTGGAAGCTGAAAAGAGACTGGCTTGAATGCGAAGGAGAGAAATTTGACCTGACAGGCTCAATCATCTATGGTGCAGCAGTCATTGCAACCATGTACGGGTTTTCAGCCCTTCCTGAAATCAAAGGGGCTATTCTCATAGCAGCAGGAATTGTCGGAATTCTCATTTTTGCTTTTTATGAAATGCGGGTACCTTTCCCTGTCCTTGACATCCGGCTCCTGACAAAGAACAGGGTGTTTGCTCTTTCGAATTTATCTGCACTTATAAACTACAGCGCAACCTTTGCAGTGACTTTTCTCTTAAGTCTCGATCTCCAGTACACAAAAGGCTTCACTTCGCAGGATGCCGGAATTATTCTCGTAGCGCAACCTGTTGTCCAGGCTATTATTTCACCGGTAGCCGGAAAACTCTCAGACAGGATTGAGCCGCGAATCGTTGCATCTGCAGGGATGGCACTCACTTCTTTTGGGCTTTTTCTCCTTGTCTTCCTTAAAGAGGCTACTCCAATATGGTACCTGACTATTTGTTTGCTGGTGCTCGGCGCAGGCTTCGGGCTCTTTTCGTCCCCTAACACGAATGCCATCATGAGTGCGGTTGATAAAAGGTTCTACGGTGTTGCGTCAGGAATGAACGGGACTATGCGGTTACTTGGTCAGATGTTCTCTATGGGTATTGCGATGATGATTTTTGCGGTTGTTATCGGCCCTGTAGAAATCACAACTGAGTATTATCCACAGTTTATTTCGAGCCTGCATTATGCATTTATCCTGTTTACGGTACTTTGTATTATCGGGGTATTTGCATCTCTGGTCAGAGGAAAAACAGGTCCTACTCAACATGGAATGCCAGAAGGTGGTAAAAAGTCCGTAAGGTGAATAAAGCCAGGGTATATCTCAATTTTATATACTTTATCCGGCATTTTCTGATAAGGGGTTTATAGAATCTACGATCTGGCAGGTTTTTTATTTACTGTCAGATGTCCATATCAAGACTCTATCTTGGGTAAAGCGCTGTCTATCTTGATAAAGCGCTGTGTAAATACAACTAACTTAATTATTGCCAGGGGGAATATTAAGTGGATCTGTTTGGCCAGAAAGAGAAAGGAAACCATGTTTCCGGAATTGACAGGGGTAAAGTCATAATGTATGGGCTGAGTACCTGCGTATGGTGTAAAAAAACAAAAAAACTGCTCAAGGATCTGGGTGTGGACTTTGAGTATATTTATGTAGACAGGCTAGAAGGTGAGGAAGAAAACAACGCAGTTGAGATGATCAAACGTTTTAATCCTTCAATTTCTTTCCCAACAACTATCATAAAAGACGAAAAAGCAATTGTGGGCTTTAAGGAAAAAGAAATCCGAGAAAGTCTTGGCTTTTGAGGGGGGAGCAGGTTGAAAGAAGAGATTGCTGGAGAAAGCATATCAGAAGAGAAAGTGGACACAGTCTATAAACGGCTGAAACAGGAGGCTGAGAAATCAGGCTATCACCTTAACCCTGATGTCGAGTTCACAAAAGACCTTGTTCGTGGGCTGCTGGCAAATGAAGAGCGTTACGGTTACTGGTCCTGTCCGTGTCGACTGTCTTCAGGAAATGAAGAGGAAGACCTGGATATAATCTGTCCCTGCTATTACAGAGACCCCGACCTGAATGATTATGGTGCCTGTTATTGTGCACTCTATGTTTCAGACGAGGCCATTCGGGGAGAAAGAGAAATAGAGTCTATCCCGGAAAGGCGTCCTCCTCGCGAGGAAAGGGAAGCTGAAAGAGCCGAGGAAGCTAAAAGAGCGGAGATGATGGAAACTATGGAATTCTCAGGACTTTCAAAGCCGGTATGGAGATGTAAGGTTTGCGGGTATCTCTGTGCCATGGACGAACCCCCAGGAGTCTGTCCAATCTGCAAGGCAAAAAAGGAAAGGTTTGAACGGTTTATGTGATTTTTCATGTAATTTTTTCATGTA
>DUGS01000109.1:26397-32334 GCA_013331265.1 Methanosarcina sp. | reverse complement strand
ATGTAATTTTTTCATGTAATTTTTCCTATTTTCAATTTTCTCACTTATTTTTCTAGCAATAGCAGAAGAATTAATCTATCAGATGTGGAGTTTAAAGGAACTTCTAATTTTCAGAGACAGTTCTCAAAGAGGCGGTTTTCATGCCCGGATAAAAAAACGAGTTTGCCAATTTATTAGTTTTATTCAAATCTCACAGATACTATCAAATATTTATGTATAACTTATAAACCAGGGAACTTATAAATATTTGTTAACTTAACTTATAATGGGTGTATCAAAAATTCAAAGGGGCAAACATTAAACTTTGTATCAACCGATAAATTGAGTTTCAGATCTCGATAGCGATTTTGAAATTCTCAATGGGTAAGATTAAAGCGGGTTTAAGTGTTTTGTATTTTTACTTTTAAACTTGTACAGTTAAACTGAGAAACCAGCATAAAACTTCAATCTGTACAACTAATCATATCTGTACAACTAATCATGAGTGAGGGGATCCCTATTACCATTAAATCAAAGAAAGATTATGAATTATATCTTGAAGCAGACAGAATAGCTTTAGGAAAAAAATATAAAAGGCCTAAATTAATCGGCGATGATATATGGAAATTCCAGAGGTTATTAAGAAAGGCTGAGTATTATAATAACTGCCCAAAGTCCTTTATTCATAAACTATATTTGAACTATATATTATTCAGATTGCACAGAATGAGTATCCATCTCGGATATAGTATTCCGCTAAATGTTTTTGGTCCTGGATTATGTATAGCACATAGAGGAACCATTGTTGTAAATAAAGATGCCAGGGTTGGAGAAAACTGCAGAATACATGCCTGCACCAATATAGGATCTGGTAGAGGTAGTGATCTTCTGGCACCAAAAATAGGAAACAACGTATATATTGGCCCGGGGGCCAAAATCTTTGGAAATATTGAAATTGCTGATAATATTGCAATAGGGGCAAATTCCGTAGTAAACAAATCCTTTTATGAAAAAGGGGTTTCAATTGCAGGCGTTCCTGCTAAAAAAATAAATAGCAAAGGGTCAGAGGGGATGGTAATTGCAGCTACAAAGGTTATTTCAGTCCCTGCCCGGCAGGAAGCTGTTGACCGCGTAACTGTAACTGAACACATTAATTGATTACTATTTAAACTGAGTTTTGCAGTTACTGAATGAAGGTTGTTGAGGACAGAATGCGCTCTAATCATCGGCCAGGGATTTCCTATTCTCGTAAGGAAAACAATATCAAAGACGTCGCGTAACCTGGTTGCAACCTCATTTTTTATAATTTCAGGCTTCAGAATTATTTTCACTTTTTTAAGTAAAGTGTCTGAACTTTTTTCTTCTCAAAAAGAATTAACTGTTTCTCAGTAATTTTCCGGGCCAAAAGATCAAGACAGAGCTTGATTTGGGGTTAGTTTATAATATATTCTTTCCTATCTACATCTTATGTCCAAGCAGCTTGAAGATTCAATATACCGAATTTTCGATACTACTATATTGCAGGTTGAGAAGGGGCAGCATAAAAAGGCGCTTGAAAACCTTGTAAAGGCTGAAAAGCTTTCGGAGAAGGCAAATAGGCCGGAATTATTATGCCAGACCCTGATGTTGAAAGGAAGGTCTCTACTTGCCCTGGACAGGCAGGAAGAGGCCCTGGTCGAGTTCCAGAGGATGCTGGAGCTTGCTATCCCACTCTTTTTAAAGGATTCAGAAGATACCAATTACCAGTACTTTGTCTACAATTCTATAGGTTTTACTGTAAAAATTCTTGAAAATATTGGTGATATTTCAATAACAAAAGAGTTCCTTTCCAGGAATGAAAAATACTTTGGGAAAACCCTTGCTGCGTTTGAAAAGCTGACAGCAAAGGAGACGAAAAATTTTGAATCCATTGGAAATTATTTGAAAACACTGGAAAATATCCGGGGCTATTACATAAGAGCCCAGGAATTTGAAAAGCAGATCCCGATCATGGGCAAGATCGTACAGAACTACGGAAAAATATTAGAAATTCAGTCAAAAAAAGAGGAACCGTTTGATAAACTGCACGAATTGATTGGAGAGTTTAAGACTTACTGCCTGGTTTTAAGGAAGCGTGAGGAGGCAAAAGAGGTCTTTGCGCAGGCCGAAGAAGCCTATAAAAGAGTCCTTAAAAAAGAACCTGGGAATAGCCTGGCTTTCAGGGGCCTCATATCCTTATATGAAGAGTTTGGGGACCTGTACTCAAAAATAGGGGACGTCGAGAAAACTGAAGAAACCTTCCTGAAAGCTCTCAATGTCCTGGACGAAAAGCTCCGGAAACAGCCAGGGGACATTTCTAACATCAGGAAGCAGAGTGAAATCCTCCAGTCCCTTAGCAGGTCCCTTTCTCAGGAAGAGAAGACTGAAAAAGCGGGCAAATACGCTGAAAAAGCCCTCGAAATCCTCAAAGACCTTCCAGGGAAAAAACCGGATGACCTGGATTATCAACATGATATTTCCGATGACTTCACCGAGCTTGGGGAACTTCTTGGAGAGATCGGCGACATAGAACATGCAAAAGAGTGCCGTATGCAGGAAATCGAGATCTACAGGAACATACACGATAAAGACCCTGAGGACCTGGTGAGTGTGGCCAATATAGCTGCTACCCTTGACCAGATCGGGCACCTCCACGCAGGACGCGGGGAAACGGAGCCTGCAAAAGAGTATTATGAACAGGGAATTGAAACCTATGAAAAACTGCTTGAATCCGATCCCGGAAATATCGAATATGAAATAGGCATTGCAGATTCCCTCAATTACATCGGGGAACTATACAATTTCCTTAAACCTGAAACCGCCCGCCATTATTTTGAAAAAGCTCTCGCCATAAACGAAAAAGCGGTGAAAATGTTCCCGGAAAATACCAATTACAGGGAAGAGCTCATTAATACTATGAAATATCTTGCGTCCTTAAGTATCAGGGAAGAACAGTATGAAAGTGCGATAAGGATGCATGAACGTATCAAAGATCTTCGTCTGGAAATGGTCAGGAAAAACCCGGGAGACTTGGCGTATGAAAAAGCTCTGGGTGCTGCCTACAATGAGCTTGGGCTACTTCTCGAAAGGGCAGAAAAGCCAGAACTTGCAAAGCAGCAGTATTCAAAAGCAGTCGATATATATAGGCAGATCTTCCAAAATGAAGATGAAACCCCCATTTCAAAAGACCTGCTGGCTATGAACCTCAGGATGCAGATAACGCTCTACACCCGTGCAAAAAAACATCACCTTGCAAAAGAATACCTGGAGCTTGTCCGTGAGTACTATGAAAAATTATACGAAAATGACCCTGAAAGCCCGAAAAATTGGAAAAGCCTTTACGAGATTCGGCTCCTTGAAGGGATTTTACAGGAATCCATGAAAAATTACGGAGCGGCTATCGAAAGGTATGAATCAATATTTCCGATTCTTAACAAACACCTTGGGTCCGATCCTGAAAAACTTGAATACCAGGAAAAAGTTAACATCGTATATCTCCAGCTCGGCATTGTTTACCTTTCAGCCGATGAGCTCGAAAAGTCAAAAGAGGCCTTTGAAAAATCCCTGTCCATGAACGCAAAACTGCTTCAAAAAGATCCGGAAAGTCCCATGTACATAGGAGATTCAATTGTGACATTTGAGGAATATGCGAAGCTGCTCAAAAAACTTGGCCGGAATGAAGAAGCAGAGGAATACAGTGCAAGAGCTGAAGAACTAAAGAAGAAACTGGGAAAAGAGACCCCCAAAAAAGAGACCTGATTTTGTACTCTTCATTAGTCCTCTCAAGGGAGCTCAGCGAGTGAAAAGGACTCCCTTGCTCCCTAAGCGGATATTAGGCTAGCTGAAAATCACACTACAATCTCATCAAAACTCAGTTCTCCGGCAGCTACGGGGTGGAGAAGCAACTTGGACTCATGGAACTTTTTCATAACTATATCGATCTTTCTTGAAACCTCCGGAGTATAATATGCTTCCCCGCAGTTTTCGCAGACATAGGCTGAAACGTCTTTAATGGCGATAATCTGCTCTCCGACTTTTACCACAAACTCGGTTTTACCTTCAACGAGTTTGCCTTTACAGAAACTGCACCTGTCAGGTTTCATTTTTGATCTCTCCTGAATATGTGATCTATCCATTTATCGTTTTCTGGGACATACACTGTAATTATTCGTATATGATCTTCACATTCTGCTACCACGACATGACAGGGTTTATCCTCACAATATGCAAATAATAAAGCTGAAGGGCATGGTTCATCATCAGGATAATCTTCAATGATTTGACCCTGAATTATAACCTCTACTATATCTTCAGTTGAAATATTCCTTTGAAACATTCGTCTTCTGGCGTGGTTTGAGATTATGAAGGCATCTTCTGAAAGAAGTTCTTTTAACTTACTGTGGTTAACACGCATTTTCACCATTCCGAAGTTTTCAAAGTATCAAGAAGGTTATTTGTTGCTTTTCCAACAATTTCAAGAGCTTTCCATCTTGTTTTACCTTTTTTTCTTTCTTTATCTTACTCTTTTTTCAACATTATTAAACTACTTCCTGCTCCTTTCAGTTGTTTTTTTCCTTTCTCCTGGCATGAGAATATCAGGGCAGAACGTGTTTCTGACCGATTTCTTTATATATGGAAATGATGTGTATAGTGGAGCCATTAACTAGTTAGTATCCGCTAATTTCTGAGAATATCTGGCCGATTTCCGGTCGCATTTTTGACTATCAGGAGCCTGTGGCTGTCGGCAGATGGGATGGGGCCCCAGTCCGGAAACGCTAAGAGGCTCAGAGATTTTTGTATTGCATGAAGAAGGTTGCAGAAGAGTGAAATCCTGCGGCAGTGCAAAACTGTGCAGAAGCGCCTGAAAACCTTTCACACTCATTGATTATGGAAAGGCTCACCCGAGCATCCGGAAGATAAAAACCTGAACCCGCCTGAGGGCGTCAGGACAAAGCAAAATAAAACTACATATACGAGTTACTTCGGAGGAATTACTTGGCAAGAAAGAAAGTACAGAGAAAGCTTGACGGATGGAAATCCAAGGAATGGTACAATATTGAAGCCCCTGTTTACTTAAACAGGACTGTTGTGGGAAGCACACTTGCAGGAGACCCTGCACTGCTCGTAGGCCGCAATGTTGAGACCACAGTTGGGGAACTTACCAACGACATGACCAAAAACAACACAAAGGTCATCCTCAGGATCAACAACGTTGTCGGAGAAGTAGCTACTACCGACCTCATAGGCCACGAACTCACAACCGACTATATCCGCTCAATCGTAAAGAGGCAGACCTCCAGGATTGATGCCAACATAGAAGTCCAGACCAAGGACGGGTTTGTTATCCGTGTAAAGCCAACCTGCTTCACCATCAAGAGAGCACGCTCAAGCCAGATACAGGCCATCAGGGAAATGATGGTTGATATCGTCAAAAAGCGAGCATCCGAAACTGATTTCGAGAACTTCATGCAGGAAGCAATCCTTGGCAGGCTCTCAGCAGCCATTTACAGGCAGGCCAAGTTCATCTACCCGCTCCGCAGAGTCGAGATCAGGAAGACCCAGGTCGAAACAATTCCCGCAGCTGCACCAGCCGAACCTGCAGCAGCATAATTCATTTCAACTAAAAAATTAGAAGCAGGAGAAAATCCGAAAGGATTTTCTTATCTCTCTTTTAGAATTTTCTTATCTTAGTATTTTATTATCTCTCTTTTAGAATTTTCAACCGGCTTTAAATTCACAGTTTAATACAAACGCCTCCGCCAGCTTGTCTGGCGGCTCTTCTCAAAACAAGAAAGAAATTGAAGAGAAAAGAAGTATTAAGGAGAAAAGTAGTAAAATGGATAAAAAAGTGGAAGACTCTTGTAAATGTGATAAGAGCAGAAGTAATATTCTCTTCTTTCTTCTCTTCTTTTTTGTCTTTGTCTGGTTTCTCTTCTTTTT
>DUGS01000109.1:21216-26224 GCA_013331265.1 Methanosarcina sp. | reverse complement strand
TGGGACAGGCCGCTCTCCTGCGTCGAGCGTGAAAAGAATGACTCGGTAAGACGAATAACGTTGCCCGGATTAGAAAAAGTATTCTATTATCTCGAAAAGGGTTTTTAAATTCACATAGTATCGAAAACCTCCGCCAGCTTGTCTGGCGGCTCTAACCAAAAAGCAGAAAGAGGCAGAAAGCAGTAGAGAGAAGAAAAGAAAAATAGTAAAAAGAAACAATGATGAAAAATATTTTTGACAGAATTTGTTTTTCTGCATTTTAGGGGCTTTTTACATTCTTTTTACACTGTGATTTTTATTTGCCACTTTTTTCTTCCTTTTCCTCTTCTTTTTCTGCTTTTTGGGACAGGCCGCTCTCCTTTGTCGAGCGTGAAAAGAATGGTTTGGTATAGCTAATACTGTTGTCAGGGTCAGAGGCTCAGATATATTTGTAATTCAGTCCTCTTAAGCGAAGCTCACTTCTATTCTTCACAACTTTATCCCTTTTAAAAGTCCTTCACTTACTCTCTTTACTGCCGCCTGCGGAAGATGACGCTCTTGAAACTCTGCCTGCTGCCGGTCTTTCCGCACTTCTTGCGGCGCTTTTTGCTCTCTGCCCTGTTGCAGGCTCTGCAGAAATCTTTCTCTGCGCCCTTGCTTCATTTCTGGGGCTCATTTTTTTCCAGTATTTTATGCCTTCCGTACAGCGCCGGTTTAAGCAGAAATCCTCTTCCGAGCTTTCGTTTCCTTCTCCATCTTCTTTTAGCCTGAACATCTTCCAGCCGCATGTCTTACAGGTTTTATCAAGAATAGTCAATTTCCCGGTTTTAGGGACCGAATGAGTATACCCGCAGCGCTTTGTGCAGCCCAGGAAGCGGTTATCTTTGAAAGATATAAGGAACATGCTCCCGTCACATTCAGGGCAGGGCCCTACGGTTTCAGGAGGGTAGCATTCCTTTTCAAGCTCACACTTAAAGCAGGGGCCTACACCGACAGACCAGTTGTATTTGTTTCCTACCTTCAGGACGGCTGCTCCTTCCTTTTTGCACTCTTTACTCCTGAGAACGGTCAGGGCTCCTGTTTTCGGCAGAGAAAAGGAGTTTCTGCAGTCCGGGTATCCCGTACAGCCCACAAAACGCCCTGAATCCGTCTGTATGATCCTGAGCACGTGCCCGCAAGCCTTGCAGGTCCCTATGTAGTTTTTCTTGTCTTCAAGGGCAGCTTCGTCCTTTATCGTGCCTGCAATGTTTGAAGTCAGCTCTTTTTTGTTTGCTTCAAGCTGGGCATACATTTCTTTAATCAGGGTCGTACCCTCATCGAGAGCGGCTTCAAACTCTTTTTTTCCGTCTTCGACTTCCTGGATAAGGGCTTCTATTTTTGCGCGAATGTCCGGCTTTACAAGGATCGGGACAGACAGGGAAAGCCCATCCATCAGGGTAAAGCCTGTATCAAGGATCGATATTGTCTTTCCTTTATTCTCGAAATAACCCCGCTTTTTGTTTGTTTCTATATGGTTTGGAGCTGTTGCTTTTGTCCCTATCCCGTGCTTGTCCATAAGGGTCAGGAGTTCGGCTTCAGTAAGTTTTTTCGGAGGGCTGGTTTTTGACTTTGTATTGCTCAGCTTTTTTACGTCCACTTTCTCTTTTTCCTCTACAAACGGGAGGAGCTTATCTTTTTTATTTTCAAATGGATATACTTCTAGCCAGCCTGCATCTTTAAGCACGGTACCTGAGGAGTCAAAAGGCTCTTCATGGACCTGCAGGTGGAGGTGAGTCTTTTCGAAAACCGCAGCAGGCATCAGGTTTGCCAGAAAATGCCTTGCAATAAGGTCATAGACTTCTGCCGCCTGCGGGATATTTACTGCAGAACTGACCTCTCCTCTTGCAGCTGCCCGGATGGGGTGTATAGGTGGGTGGTCGTGTGCGTCTTTATCTCCGTTCTTAGGAACTATCGGGGTAGAGAGGATTGATTCTGCAAAGGGCTTATACTCTTTCTGCCTTGCAAAATCAAAGAGCAACGACTTGAAATCGAAGTCATCTGCGTATTTATTTGTCTCTGTCCTCGGGTAGCTGGTAAACCCTGCAAGGTATAGCTGTTCTGCTGTTTCGAGAGCAACTTCGGGGCTTATCCCCAGGAACTTTGAAGCCCGCTTCAGGAACTCTGTAGTATTCAAAGGGTTCGGAGGGCTGGTTTTTGCTTCTTTTACTGTCTTTTTTACAACAAGCCCTTCTTTTGCCCCTTTTAACCGTTTGAAGATCTCGGCTGCTTTTTCTTTGTCGTGGATGTTTCCTGCCCTGTGAGTACCTTCGAATTCTCCGCCTTTTGCAGCAAAGATTGCAGTAATCTTCCAGAAGTCCTTTGCCTCAAAAGACCGGATAGCCTTTTCCCTTTCATAAACAAACCCGCAGGTAGGAGTCTGGCAGGGCCCTATTGAAAGAACATCTTTTGTCCTTGCCTTTTCCCTGACCGAGAGCGTAACAAAGCGTGTAAAAGCAGCCCCCATTTTCAGGTCAAGGATCTGCCTGGCTTCCGCAGCCATAGCAAGGTTATGGTCAGGGTCTACGGGGCTTTCAAAAGCTTTCCTGACCTCTTTTGGGGAAAGGGCTGAAAAACGTGCCCTTGATACAGGCACGTTTGTAACCTCTTCGGCAAGGGTTTTTGCTTCAAAACCTATATTTTCCCCTTCCCTGTCATAGTCGCATGCAAGGATTATTTTGTCTGCCCTCTTTGCCAGGTTTTTTATTGCAGCTTCATACTCTTTTCTGGTAACGAATTTCTCAGGGTCAACTCCAAGCAGTGTGCCCGGGTCAACTTCACTCCATTTGTTATACCTTTCCGGAAAATCGTAGCTCATAATATGCCCGGACAGCCCCATTATCAGCCACTCTTCTCCTTTCCATTTAAACTCATAAGCAGGCAGCCCTTCCACTGATATTTTATCCACATCCCCATCGCCAAGGATGCTGGCAATCTGGGCTGCTGCTTTGTTTTTTTCTGCAAATGCGACAACTGTCATATGAAGTACCTTAACCTCTTGTTATTGTGATATAGAATATTATAAGGGAACGTCATGAAGAATTCAGGATAATCTTAAGAAACATTATATGAAACATTATATGAAACATTATATGAAACATTATATGAAACGTAATACGAAACGTCATACTGTATATGCCATTAGGGTGGTTTATTGGTCTATTAAAGGAAGTATGTAATGGTAGGTAATAAACCGTTTCCCGATTTGATTTTTGACTCTAAATGACCAATTACCCTAACTGATGACTTTAGTTATCTATTCGCAGTCTATAAAGCCCCTGCCATCTGTAAAAACCCTTCGCTTTATAAACAACAGGTATGGATTTCCTGCACATGTGTGACCTGCTTAATATGCTTACATTATCTATATATTTGTCTATTTATTTATTATTTGGAGACTTTTCCGAATGTAAAAAGCTATATATCAGTTTACTCTCTGTTCTAAGCGACAAACTGGAATTCCCGGATTAATCATTATAGTTGTTCTAACTGAAAGATTGTTCAATTAAAAAGTTAATCCAATTAGAAAGTTAATCCAATTATATTATTTCATTATCATTGTTATTGGTACATCTACCGGTAGTTCTGTTTTCTTTACTGGTGTGTCCTTATCAATACGTCCTTATTCATAACTGAAACATTTTAGGGTTAGAATACTTCAGGGCTTGAATACCTTAGGACTGAATACTTATCTCATCCACCTCACATACGGAGTAAAAAATGACGCTGATGGAAGATGCAAAGCGGGGAATCATTACCCCTGCAATGGAAGCCGTGGCAAAAGCTGAAGGAATAGATGCTGATACTGTCCGTTCCTGCGTTGCAAAAGGTCTCATCGCTATTCCGAAAAATATCAGGCGAGAAACCCTCCCTGTCGGGATTGGCAAATATATGAGCACAAAAATAAACGCCAATGTAGGCACATCAAGGGACTGCATCGATATTGATGCCGAAGTCGAGAAAGCAAAAGCTGCAGAAGCCTTCGGGGCTCATGCAGTAATGGACCTCTCAACAGGCGGAGACCTTAACGAGATCCGCACCCGCATTCTTAAAGCCGTAAACATCCCGGTAGGGACTGTCCCTATCTACCAGGCTGCAGCTTCCCAGAAAATAGTGGTGGAAATGACTTCCGACGACATGTTCAATGCCGTCAGGAAACATGCCGAACAGGGAGTGGACTTTGTAACTATACATGCCGGAGTCAACTTAAACTCCCTTGAGCGCCTGCGCCAGAGTGACAGGATAATGAATGTGGTCAGCCGCGGAGGCTCTTTTACCCTTGCCTGGATGCTGCACAACGGGGAAGACAACCCCTTTTATGCCGAATTTGACTATCTCCTTGAAATCGCAAAAGAATACGACATGACCCTGAGCCTTGGAGACGGTATGCGTCCCGGCTGTATTGCTGACGCTTCCGACCGCCCGAAGTTCATGGAATTCATTACCCTCGGGGAACTTGTAAAACGTTCAAGGGCTGCCAATGTCCAGACTTTTGTGGAAGGGCCGGGGCACGTCCCGTTAAATGAAATCGAACTCAGCGTCCGGGGCATGAAAGAGCTCTGCGACGGAGCTCCTCTCTACCTTCTGGGTCCGCTTGTTACCGATGTTGCCCCAGGCTTTGACCACATTACGGGTGCAATCGGAGGTGCAGTAGCAGGAATGTACGGCACTGACTTCCTCTGTATGGTTACCCCCTCCGAACACCTTGCCCTCCCATCCATTGAGGACATCAAAGAGGGCCTGCTCGTAACAAAGCTTGCAGCTCACACTATCGACCTCATAAAAGAAGGGCAAAGAGAACGCGCCTGGAAGCGGGACACAGCCATGGCCTATGCCCGCAGGGACCTTGACTGGGAGAAACAGTTCGAGCTTGCAATCGACGGCGACCGCGCCCGTAAAATCCGGGACGCCCGCAAGACAGAAAGCGATGCCTGCTCTATGTGCGGGGAACTCTGCGCAGTTAAAATTGTAAAAGAAGCTTTCGGGGAAAAGA
>DUGS01000109.1:20800-20980 GCA_013331265.1 Methanosarcina sp. | reverse complement strand
CAGAAGAAGCGTAAAGACAGAAGAAGCAATTTCTTTTTTTCCTTTTTCTTTCAATTCTCTGATTTTTTCTTCTTCCCTGTCTCTTCATCCATTTTTTGGAAACTCCCTCCCTCCTTCGCCGAACGGACAGTCATTTTGGGTGAAGCTCCTACTCTGACCAATCAATTAGTCCTCTTGAGC
>DUGS01000109.1:18256-20645 GCA_013331265.1 Methanosarcina sp. | reverse complement strand
ATCAATTAGTCCTCTTGAGCGAAGCGAAAAGGACTGCGGGCTCCCGAATCGCAATTCGGGTGGCGCAACTCGGGGCGTTTGAGCGAATATACCTCAACCATGTGGTGCGGGTGATACCTCAGCTTTGCTTCTCTGAGGCCGCCGACTCCGAGGTCGCTCTCACGGTTGATATATTCTACTTCGTTTGCAAGAGCCGCTGCCGTACTCGCGTTGATTGCCTTATAGATGCCTTCACAGTCCGGAAGCCCTTTCTCAAAATGGATCAGTGCCGTATCCGCATTAAGACGCTCAAAAAGGGAAATGGCGCCGACCTCCGAATCTACCCTGAGCAGTAAGCCTCTCAGGGGAAGCTCTGTGAAATGTTCAACCGCATAGAAGGCTGCTTCGACCTCGTGGGCAAGGACTGGGTTCTTGTCACACCCTTTCCAATCGCGCCATTTTCTCAGGAGTTCCATAACCTCTTCCAGGTTTCCTGATGTGATCTGCTCGACTGTGTTCATGCAGTTCTTCCGGAACCTGTTGAGCTGGCTGCGGATTTTTTGATATTTCTTTCCAGGGAGTTCTGCAAGGTCTGAAGCCCTGTAAACATATTCGAAATTGTCACGGTCAGGCACCAGCATAAGCTCGGGCTCAAGCTCATGTATCCATTGTGCAGTATCCGGATCTATGAACATAAGGAGAGTGTCGTCGCTTACGTCCAGCGCCAGTTGTATAAGCTCACGCATAAGCTCGGGATCTCGGGGACCTATTGGTGGGTGGAACCGGGTAACCCCTTCGGTGGTGCACGAAATAATCACATTTCCATTAACGTATGCATATCGGTATGGTGTAAAATGGTTCCAGCAGACCATATTTGTGAATGTGTTGCTGCTGTGGGTTTGCGGGTAAAGTGCGTAATGCCTCTCGAAAAATTCCCTGTCAGCAAGGGTAACAGGTTTGAAATCTTCCTGACAGATCATCAGGAATCCTCTGAAGTCCGTAAATGGAATTCTGTGATAGTACAGCACACAGGATTATCAGTTTTTATCCGTTCCGCCATTTTTTTATTAACTCCTTTGATAGACCTTTTATCGGCATATAACAATAATTATCATTTATGCTGTGCGTGAATGCAGTTGAATTCTAGAAATCACATTAAAATATTATCTCCAATTTTATAGGGCTTACGAATTTAATTTTTGAAATTAATTATGTACAGCCTCTTAAAGTCTTACAAGTTTTCTGGATTTAAGATTTATATCAACTGATTAACTAAAAAGGAATAAAAAATGGTCGAAACCGAGAAGAAACCTGGTTTGAATATCCGCACTGCAAAAAAAGAAGATGTCCCTCTAATTCTTGAATTTATCAGAGGGATTGCCGAGTTTGAAAAACTCTCTCACCTTGTCACAGCCACAGAAGAAAACCTGAAGGAGTCAATGTTTGGCGAAAAACCTTATGCTGAGGTTTTCTTTGCAGAACTCGACGGAATGCCTGCAGGTTTTACGGTATTTTTCCACAACTTTTCCACATTTGTAGGGGAGCAGGGGCTTTATATCGAAGATATTTTTGTAAAACCCGAGTTCCGTGGCAAAGGGATAGGGAGAGCAATGTTTCTGCACTGCGTTAAACTCGCAAAAGAAAGGAACTGCGGGAGAATGGAGTGGGCAGTACTTGACTGGAACCCTGCAAGAGAATTCTACGAGTACTTCGGGGCAGGACCTGTTGACGGCTGGCACGTCTACCGCATGGGTGCTGATAAGTTCGAAAGTGCTCTTGAAAAATAAATTCTGAAAAAATTCGGAGATATTTACCTGGGATTTTTCTTTTTAAGAATTTCAGGTCGTATCTTCTTGCTGGATGAAAGAGTGGTGTTCAAGGCGTTCGACTCTTTTTTCAAGCATTTTTATCTGCTCAGAAATTTCTTCTGATGCCTCCTTAACCTGAGCAGCTCCCATCCCTTTCTCTCCGGTTTTTTCCGTGAGTTCCTGAGCCAGCTGCATAAATTTGTCCATTTTCATAACAGGGAATGTCTCGAACCTGCACAGCCCTATGAACGGAAAAACTGAAGCTGCATACGTTTTCTCGTCATCAGTTTCGTAAATCACAAATGTTCGGTAGCCTGTAAGGTCAGTCCATTCGTCTATCACTTTTATGCCCTTCGGGTATTCATAATTCGCATAGAACTCTGCGACTTTTAACGAGTCTTTCGGCTCCCATGTTATTATGTCCATAAGCAACATTTTCTTGAACCCCCAACTTGAAATTATTTGAATTCAGTCTTACTTAATCTGGGTCTTATTAAAACATATTTCACACATTAAGTATCGTTTCTCTTCTAAGGGCATATATCTTTAGGAATAAATGTTCAGAAAACCGTTCTGAAATGTCCTGTAGAACAGGACTCTAT
>DUGS01000109.1:3024-18075 GCA_013331265.1 Methanosarcina sp. | reverse complement strand
TGTAGAACAGGACTCTATAATACTCTTTTATTTTAAGAGTGTCTTGAGATTTTATGACTTTGTAGAATGTTTTTAATGTCAGAACTTAAAAGAGTTCATCATCCTTGATGATGCCTGATAATATGAAATAATTAGGGAGCATGCAAATACTTTGAACGCAAGCTCTCAAAGAAGGGATTGAAAGGCATCTATCAGACATCTATAATTTTTCATCCTGTTACTCCTCCATTGGGGTTATTAAATGCATGTAAGCGGCTGATAATCGGGCCACTTATAAAGGATGTGACCAGCACCATAAAAAGCATCACAGCGATCTCAAGGAAAAGAAACATGCTCAGGAGTACAATTTTAATTCTTTGATAACCGGCTGAAAAACATTTGAAAACTTTACAGATCTTTTTGGAGCAAAAATATATAGGAAAAAAGAAGATATATTTAAACATATTAAACTATCAAAAAAAAAGATTTCCTTATCATTTAAAAGAGTTTGATAATTTTCCAACAAAACTTTTAATCTCAAAAAAAGGTTGGTTTTAGTTCTAGTTTGGCTAAACACAGGAAATTTTGCCCTATTCGAGAATCTGTTAGCAAGTTTATTAAATTTATTAAGTCGTTGAGGGTGAAAAATTGACAAAAAAACAAATCGCAATCGCTTGTACTTTCTTACTCATAATAGCTCATATGTTCAGGCGATGGAAACATATGCAAAAATCTCTTATATGGAAGGGATTTTTAAGCGAATCCATGTGGATAGAGGGCTATAGAGACCTATCGCATTTCAAGAAATTGGTTTTCTGGGTGAGTTATCCTTTCTCTTATGCTATATTTTCATATGATGTTGTATGGGATCGTATTGACAGATTTATTATATATTCAAGAATAAGATCCACTAAATAAGAATTGAGTTCCTAAGAATTGAGTTCCAAAAGATTTGAACTTCTCAAAGTATAATGTATTTAGGGGTAAATCCCCTCAGTTTTTGCGGGGATGAAATGGGCAAAATCGATAAGAAAGTTGCTGTTTCTATTATTCTCCCTAACTTTTTCATTTATATTCTGGAAACGTCTACGGCAATTTAGTTTTATAAGTTTTCTCTCCAGATAATCAAACTTTGTCAACGTTTAAAATAGAGTAGTTTGCCTGTACTTTTTTTCTCTGTCCAAACGCTCTTCCTTCCGGGAGTAATTTATAACATCCATGAGTCTATCAATAAAGCCAATCTGTCCTTTTAGTATTTTTTTCTTAGCTAGCTCAATATCGAACCAGCCTGCTTTGTCGACCTCGGGATACTCCTGTATTTTTCCGGAGTTTTTTGGCCACTCAAAAGTAAATGTATTACTTACAATATTTGTTACATCCAGGTCTTTTTCAAGAGCCCATACATGCACTATCTTCTTGCTGGGTTGATTTAGCTCTCCCAGATCAATAAACTCGCCGTCAACCTCAAGACCTGTTTCTTCTTTGAACTCTCTTTTTGCCGTTTCCAGAGAGTTTTCATGCTCTTCGGGCAGCCCTTTGGGTATTGACCACACACCATAGTCTTTTTTTGCCCAGATTGGACCGCCTGGATGAACCAGCATTACTTCGAGCCTCTCATCCCTGAACCTGAATAAAAGAATGCCATTGCTATAAGTACTCACTTTTCTCCCCCTCTCCAAACTGAGATCTTAAATAGCTTATTACTGCCTGTGTCTTACAATCAGAACCGCCTCAAGCACTGCTGCAAGCGTCCCGCCGGTGACTCTTACAATAAGCTCTCTGGACGATAACGGGTTTTTCAGGTATTTATCAACACTTATGACGATGTCAGTGTAAATTATATCGTCAGGATATTCAAGTTTATTAAGTAATTTCTTCGGTTTTTTTCCATCTGCCGTATTCCATCTGGGTGGGAGTATTTCTTTAACTGTGCCTATTACAATCGTATCGGAGTTGTCTCTTATCTCCTCATGGGTATATGGTATAACGTCTATACATATGTTAATGTCAATAGGTCCATTGCTGTTGTTTTACATAGATGAAGCAGTTACTCCCGAAGGCATCGGGAGTATGAACTTTTATTTGGTAACATTCAGGTAGCTTTTCAAAGGCTGCAATTTTCCTCTTTCAAGAAAGACAAATCCCCATTTTTCCGAGAATAAATATTCAAGGTCGCTTTTGCACAGTGAAAAATATTTATGATCAGGCCATCTCCTTAAGGATCAAACTATTTATACATTTATTTACACTATATTTTAACAATATACAAAAATTTGTCCAATATTTCTTTTGAAATAAAATTAATTTAAGTGCACAGCTAATATAATCCTAATATATGGGGACCTGAAAAAAATGGGACTACTATGTAAAAAAAATAAGCTGCAATTTTTAACAATTGCATTATTTCTTATTCTTCTTATGAATGGAACCGCGGCCGCTGTACCTGCAGCTTCCACATTATATGTGGATGCCCAGGGCAACGGAAATTATACAACTATCCAGGGCGCGGTTAACAATGCAAGTTCGGGAGACACAATTCTTGTTTATCCGGGAACCTATACGGAAAATGTGAATGCCAGTGTAGAAAACATAATCATTCGCTCCTTCTCTGGAAATCCTGATGATACTATTGTAAAACGCCTGTGTGTACTGAGCCATGCTTTCAAAATAACTGCCAACAATGTGACTATTAGCGGCTTCAATATTACCGGAGAAAAAGCCACAGGAATTTATATGCACGAGATTTCAGGGGCTAATATCACAGATAACAAGTTCTCTGAAGTTGATTGCGGTGTCCAAATGGAAAGGTCTAGCAGGTGCAGTCTGATCAATAATACGGTAAATGGTGCTGTTCAACATGGTTTTTATCTTTCTTCCTCAAGTAACAACTGTATTCTGACTAACAATACAATCTCGTACACGGGGGAAGAGGGCATATTAATTAAGAATTCTATTAACTGTATCCTGACTAACAATACAGTTTCAAGGATAGGTTCTGAAGGCATCCGTGTAAAATACTCAAACGGCTGTACTCTGATCAATAATGCAGTTACAGATGCTAACAGCGGCATCTCTCTGGATTCTTCTGATGAATGTGTCCTGAGAAATAACAAGGCAAGTTCAGGAATATATGGGATCAGCCTGAGTGGAATCCAAAACTGTACTTTTACTGGCAATATAATGTCTGGAAACTGGTACAATTTCAATCTCGAAATCTACGACCTTGAGAATAAAACCGGGAATGTGATCGATACCAGTAACCTTGTTGACGGAAAAAAGATTTATTATTTTGAAGGAGAGCCAAAACCCTCTATCAAAAGTGATGCGGGGGCTGTTTACTGCATAAAATGCGGAAAAGCCGAAATTAAAGACCTCGTGTTGCAGAACAATTCATATGGTGTTTTTCTGTATAATACAAGTTCCGAGATGCAAAATAATACCATAAATAATAGTGTGTACGGAATAATGGTATTATCTTCTCATAATGTAAATATCTCGGACAGCAGGGTTGAGAACTCCATGAT
Organism: Methanosarcina sp.; assembly: GCA_013331265.1. Lineage (GTDB taxonomy): Archaea > Halobacteriota > Methanosarcinia > Methanosarcinales > Methanosarcinaceae > Methanosarcina > Methanosarcina sp10923u. Next base: position 14,572 of record DUGS01000109.1, on the reverse strand, counting down.
GGGAGTAAATTTAAAAGAGGTTACGGATGTCACCCTGGCTGACAATGTTGTCAAGAATTCCATTTGTGGGATGGCCACAGTTGGTTGCGAGAACTGCACACTTACATGTAATTATATTCAGGGCTCAATAAACAATAACTGCCTTCTTTCCTCTGAAAATTCAAGGCTTGTTAGAGGGGGGGAGAATAGTCTCATAAGGGAAAGCACCCTAATAAACCCGAACCTCGTACAGGTTTCGAGGCCCTTTATTTTTGGAATTTTTTCTCTAAATTCTCAGGGCCTCAAGCTTGAGAACAATAGTGTTGACACAGGTCTGGAAGGAATTTATCTTGACGGATGTCAGAATGCCAGGATTGTCAGGAACTCAGTACGGAATATCGAATACATGGGTATTTATTCAGAGGGTTCTTCAAGTGTAGAACTTCTGGACAACACTGTTCAAAATATGACAGGTGAGCTCTCACTATATACCTCTGGTAACTCCTCTTTTGTTAGTTCGCCTCTTGTCAGTTCTCCCCTTGTCGGTAAAGGTCAAGCCCCAGGGTATGGAATCTGCTTTGTCAATTCGGAGGACGTCAGATTGAAGGGCAACACCGTAAAAGATTGCTGTCCTGTATGGGGTATTTATCTCCTTGAACCTGTGGATGCAACCCTTGAAAGCAATACTCTTCAAAACTGCAAGGGTGGACTTGTTACTATCCTGAGTGAGAACTTGAGCGTAAATGACTGTTCCGTAACAAATTGTACTTCAGGAGGAATTCTGGTTATTAACCCCGAAGAAGGTTTAGGGACAGGATATACGGTTGCAGATTGTACTGTAGAAGGAAGTAATATCGGGATGCTGGTTACAGGAGAAGGTACCCTTTCAGGGAACACTTTATCCGGAAACTTGTATGGATTGATACTCTATGATGTGAATAACAGCCTGATATGCGGCAACACAATAGTTCAGAACAGCCTTGCAGGACTTGCATTTGACCTTGAAGATTCAAAAATTATGTCACACAGCGGACTGGTAAAGAACATAGAAAGTCCCGAAAGTGGAAATAACACGATCTACAACAACTATTTCAACAACACAAATAACACATTGATTAAAAGCGGGGCAAACAATGCATGGAACAAAAGTAAAACAGCAGGAGAAAACATAGTTGGCGGTCCGTATCTCGGAGGCAACTACTGGGCAACTCCCTATGGGACAGGCTTTTCCGAAAATTGCACAGATGCGGACAGGGACGGAATTGCAGACTCTTCCTATGAGATCGTGAGCGGGACCTTTGACTATCTGCCTCTTACAAATGTTTCCTCTGCACCCATTTTCACCACAACCCACCGACACAAAAGTTCCACCAATTATGTTCCCTCGATTGGAGAAAGCACTGGTGTGACAGGCATTGACATTTCACAGAAAAAGGTTGTTGCGGGGTCCAGAACAAGTTTCAGATTCTCTGACCCTGTTTCCGGCGTACTGGGACTCAGTTTCACTCCGCGGCAGTGTTCTGGAAATGTCATTGTAAGGATTGAGGTTCTTGGAAACGGAAGTTCTGTAGAAACCCCAGAAGGAGAAGTCTACAAGCTGATGAACATCCAGGTAGGAAACGAACGGTTTGAAAGGGGAGACAATATTAATGGAGCATCCATTAACTTCAGGGTGTCCAGGAGCTGGACCGAAGAAAACAACATTGACGTTTCCACAATAACAATGAACAGGTTCCACGATGATGAATGGAACGCACTTCCCACAAAAATGACCGGCGAAGACGAAGAGTTCTATTACTTCAGTGCAGAAACTCCGGGATTCTCCCGCTACGCGGTTACAGGGGATAAAATCGGTGCCGGAAATACGCAGGGAACGGAAATAATTACTCCGGTTAAAGAAGAAAAAACCGCAGCCACCGGTGATGAACAGACAAAGGACGAAAAGGCACCCGGATTCGAAAGTACTCTTGCAGTTCTTGGAGTCCTTTCTTCTTTGTTCTTTGTTAAGAAAAGAATCTGAAATAAGTAATCTGAAAAATGAGCAATCAGGAAAATTAGGGAGTATTATTATATGTCCCTAATTTTTTATTCTTTTTATTTTTTTATTCTTTTTATTCTATTTAAAAGAAAAAGCAAAACTAAGAGAGTTTATAAGAAAATAATTTTAAAGTGAACCATGATTTAATCAACACCTCTTTTTAAAAATAGCCATATTATGCCAGTTTTGGCGCCTTATACTTAGGCCTGTTTATATTCTCCACTTAACTATTTTATAAGGAAATTCATCTGGAGAATTGGTTCAACTTGATAAGTTATTATGTATTTTTCTAAGCTTTTATATAATTTAATGTGAATGTAATATACAATTGAATTTAATGCACAATTGAACCGGATATCCAATTGAACCAAATTTCTGAAAAAAAAGTAAACTTTTGAGCACCACACCGATTTTTATTGTGACCCCCCCATGAAAGAAAAGGAAAGCCGTTATATCCCGAACCCGAGGGAGTTCGCTCAGGAAATCGCAGAGGAGACAAGGCTTCTTCGCCAGGAAATCACTGATGGAATTACGCGTATTTATTACCCTCTGGATTTCAGGCGCAATAATTCTCTTAAAAACCTGAGCAGTCAGCTTCATGATTTACTTGAAAAGAAGCTCTGGCTGAAGATTCTAATAAGTATGGGGCTTGGAGTCTTTATGGGTCTTTTTCTTGGGCCTTTTGGAGGGTATGTTGACCCGGTTTCTGCGGAAATCATAGGAGAATGGATTGCACTGCCGGGTTATATTTTCCTGGGGCTTTTGAGGATGATTGTAGTCCCGCTTGTTTTTGCCTCCATAATTCTTGGGGTGGCTGGTCAGAGCATGAGCGCCCTCAAAAAGACAGGGCTTTTAACAGTTGTTTATTTTATAACAACCACTGCAATTGCAACTGTTATTGGCATTGGAATGGCGCTATATATCCATCCCGGACAGTATATAAGTGGAGAACTTGTTGAGAGCGCTTTAGGGGGCCAGGTTCAGACAGGGTCCACTGACCTGATAAGTTTCAACCCCTCGGCTCTCACCCTCCCCTCGCTGTTGATAGGAGGAGTACTACCTTCAAATCCTCTTGGAGCTCTCGTTAATGGGGAGATGTTGCAGGTCGTTATTATCTCGGTAATTATAGGTGTTGCCCTTGTATCCCTGAATAAGGACCAGTCAACTCCAATGGTCAGCTTTTTAACCTCCGTGCAGGCTGTCTGTATGACAGTGGTAAAATGGAGCATGGCTCTCGCTCCGGTTGCAGTTTTCGGGCTTCTTACCAAGTTTACTATCAAGCTGGGAATCGAAGCTCTTCTCGGAATGGCGGTATATGTGGGTACAGTTCTTGTAAGCCTGCTGCTCCTTATGTGCCTGAACCTCGTTATTGTTTCTCTTGTTGCAAGGTATAACCCTTTTGAATTCCTGAAGGCTATCCGCGATGTTATGCTACTTGCTTTTTCCACTTCCAGTTCGGCTGCAGTTATGCCCTTATCCATCAAAACAGCAGAAGATAGGTTAGGAGTAAAGCCTTCGATTTCAGAGTTTGTAGTCCCTCTCGGAGCTACGATAAATATGAACGGGACTGCGCTTTATCAGGGTGTGGCCACAGTTTTCCTGGCCGAAGCCTTCGGGATAGACCTCGGGCCTTTCCAGCTCCTGGTCGTAATGGTCATGGCTGTTGCAGCTTCAATAGGAACGCCTTCAATACCGGGAGTGGGAATTGTTGTCCTTGCCATGATCCTTAACAGTGTAGGAATCCCAACAAGCGGGATAGCTCTCATAATGGGAGTGGACAGAATTCTTGATATGAGCAGGACCACAGTAAATGTCGCAGGAGATCTTGTAACCTGCAAGGTTATGGACCGCTGGGTTGGAGGGGAGGTTAAAGAAGAGGTCGATGAAATAGCCAAAACTAAAACCTCTGAAGAGGATATTGATGATAAAATTAAAGCAAATGCGGATCATTCAGCTTCTGAAAGTTCAAATGGTTAATATTAGAGTAAAATTTGACATATTGGAGTAAAATTTGGCATATTGAAGTAAAATCTGATGATAGTGTGCCTGATTTTCAAATCACAGTACTTTCATGCCAGGAGACATGTAAAAGTTTGTAATATGAAAACCCGCTGATTATATCAATTATCCAATTCCACATTTTTATTTCTCTTAGAAATACATCAATTGTTTTCTGAGCATTACCAGATCTGCAAAAACATGCACTTTAGACAGTAATGATTTAACTGACCCCTGATTCCGCAGAAAAGGCTCATGAAATCCTGTCTTTTTTCTACATGGATCTCACAATGTCAAAGACGAATAGTATAAAATTTTAAAGAGTGTTACGAACAGTTAAGTATGAGCAAAAATTTTAAAACTAATGAAGTATGATCTAATAATAAAAATGCTTTCCAAAGATAATTTAAGAGAATTAAATTTATTAATTATTATTTTTGCCTTCATGGAAAGCCAGGTAGACATTGACTGGAGGATTTAGTTTGACATATGTATTTCAGAGAAAAGCCCTTTTTATGGTAATCCTGTTTTGTGCAGCCGCAGGAATCTTAATAGCCCCCGCATCTGCGGATGTTACATGCTGGAAATTATCTCCCGCCTGTCCCAGCGTAGGAGATCTTATTACAATTTCTGGAAAGGCTTCCAATAATGAAATCATTGAAGTATCCATTTTACATGAAGAAATGGTTCCGGTTTCAGAAAAAAATTACGAATATCAAATAAATAAGCTGACGATTCCAAAGTCTAAATTTAGTAATGAAAACTTCTTTGAAGTTAATGCCACGGGTGAGGACGGTGTCACGGTCAAGGACATGAATGTAAGAGTTAAGAAAGTTAAGTGGTTTACAAGACACTTTAATGCCATAGATGGCAACGTTTCTGCTTCTCAGTCGAATGTACCGTCCTGGATGAGTTATACCGTGAAAATTGACGGAGATGTCTCGGTAAAAGAAAAGCCTGAAAAAAATGAGTGCAAGAATGGTCCTAACAACGGACAGGTAAAACTTACATTCAACACTTCGTATGAAGCTGCAAAAGCTGACTCAAAAGGAAATTTCATTTGCAGCTATGATACAGACTCGCTTCCTGCAGGCAATTACACAATAACCATAGGAGACACTTCAGAAGAGTTCACTCTTAACCCTGCAAAAGATAAACAGCGGAAATAAAACCTGGCTTCTGCGTTTTAAACGCATAAATTCAATTTTTTTATAATTTCTTTTTAAAGGGTTAAAAGAACATGCAAAGGATATCCTGTCAGAGATTAAAACAGTAAGCTTTGGCAGGATTAATTTTACTATAAAATTAAAAATGAAGTGAGATGTGGACTATGAGAACATCTCACATTTCCATTAATTGAAGGGAAGTATACCTTAATTTTTTAAAAATTACTTTTAACCCAGCAGGACTTTCATATCCTCTTCTACCGTTGTGTTGGGCCTGATATTGAAGTTATCGACCAGCACCTTGATGACATTCGGAGAGAGGAAAGCCGGAAGCGTGGGGCCGAGGGTAATATTCTTTACACCAAGGCTCAGAAGGGCAAGCAGAACAAGCACTGCCTTTTGCTCATACCATGCGATATTGTAAGAGACAGGCAGTTCATTTATGTCCTCAAGTCCAAAGGCTTCAGCAAGCTTCTGGGCTATTACCACAAGCGAGTAACAGTCATTGCACTGACCGGCGTCGATAACTCTCGGGATTCCTCCAATGTCGCCGAGGTCAAGTTTGTTATAGCGGTATTTGGCACAGCCAGCAGTCAGAATTACGGTGTCTTTCGGAAGGGCTTTTGCAAAATCGGTATAATAGGATCTTTCCTTGTGCCTGCCGTCACAGCCTGCCATGACCATGAACCTGCTGATCTTTCCGGTTTTTACGGCGTCTATGATCTTATCCGCAACTGAAAGGGTGGCTTCATGCGCAAAACCTCCGACGATTGTCCCGCTTTCCAGCTGTTCCGGGGGTTTGCTCGTCTTTGCCTGTTCAATAAGCGGAATGAAGTCTTTGGTACCGTCTTCTTTTTCGTAGATATGCGGAAGCCCTTCAAAACCCACAACCCCTGTCGTGTAGATCCTGTTTTTGTATGACTCTCTTGGAGGGATTATGCAGTTTGTAGTCATGAGGATCGGACCGTTAAACTTTTCGAACTCCTCATTCTGTCTCCACCAGGCGTTCCCGTAGTTGCCTGCAAAGTTTTCGTACTTTTTGAAAGCAGGGTATGAGTTTGCGGGCAGCATCTCTCCATGAGTATAAACATCGATTCCTGTTCCCTTTGTTTGTTCAAGGAGCTGTTCCAGGTCCCGCAAATCGTGCCCGCTGATAAGGATTCCCGGATTATTTCTTACTCCTATGTTGACTGCTGTCGGCTCAGGGTTTCCGTAAGTTTCGGTATTAGCCTTATCAAGGAGGGCAAGGACGGATACTCCTTTTTGTCCGCATTCAAGAACGAGACCTATGAGATCTTCCACGCCCAGATTGTCATCTGTTGTGGCAACCAGCCCTTTTTCTATAAATTTAAAAATTTCTTCATTTTTATACCCGAGGATATAAGCATGGTGTGCATAAGCTGCCAGCCCTTTCATTCCAAATGTAAGCAGTTCCCGAAGAGACCGGATGTCTTCGTTTTGCGTGGAATGAACCGCAACATCCATTTCCGTTATACTTTCAGGGGTGACCCTAGCTATGACAGGCAGGGCTTCTTCGGCAGGTAATGTTCCTGCGGGCAGCTTTGCCTTAATGGCATCACGGATCTCAAATCCTTTCTTTATATAGGATTCAATCGCCTGTTTGTCAAAGTTTGTGTTTGTAAGGGTGGCAAAGAAACCGTCAAGCACAAACCTGTCGGTTGCTTCTTTGTTAAGGCCGGATTCCCTTGCTTTCTGGTTATAGAAAGAGATGCTTTTAAGTACATAGATCAGCCTGTCCTGGAGGTCTGCAACTTCCCCTTTTTTGCCACATACCCCATTTTTAGTACAACCTTTTACGTTAAGCGCTTCCTGGCATTGATTACAGAACATATTGTTTCACCTCATATCTGTTTACACAAAATTTCCCATTTTTCCCTTGCTTATTTAATGTCCGCTGCATTTTAGAGATTTCCTGTTGCTTTCAACTCTGATATCTTTTTAATACCACAATTAATGTCATTTTTAATGTGATACCAGATCATATATAGCAGACAGTTTCAAAGTGGGTATCAGTATCGAAGATGATACCGGAATGTGAAAAAGCACGGAAGAAATGAAGAAAACTGAAAATAGCCTGCCTGGAAAGAGCCTGACGGGGAAAGTTTGTCAGCATGAAGCACCGCTACAGACTCATTTACTGAATTTATTTCTTCTTTTAATGCCTTTTAAAATGTCTTTTTATGTTTATTCTCGAAAGTGATCATTACGTCTTTTAGCCTGGCTGCCGGACTCAAACAGTCTTCTTTTCTCCGGTTTTTCCTTTTGATATCTTGTTTCTTTGCCTTTTGCATGGTCTTTTTTGTACAGCCTTTTTTGTTAAGAACTTCCGGGCACCTTTGATGAATATTTAAGGGAGCTTCAAAGCCGGCACCATATTGTCAACCTATTGTCAACGAAAACATTTATCTCTAAGTAAACATTCTCTACCGCTGTTAATTTGAATTAATTGTAGGGTTAACAATACACAAAATAAGACAATTATTTTGGCATCTTATAGGAAAAACAAAGGAATCTAAAAGTTGCCCCTGTTAAGCAGTGAGGGTCCAGTTTCATGAGCAAAAAAGCAACCTATCCTAAAGTAATGTGTACGCAGCATCCAGACTCTGCATCAAAGTATATCTCCACGCAGGAAGAACCCGGTGAAGCCATTGAAGCTGCGGTGGTATTCGGCTGTGACGAATATATGCCGGATTATGAAGGGAAAGCAACTCCTTACCACCAGAACGTCCAGATTGTATCAAAATTCATAGAAGAAACAGACCTTATACCCGGAAAAGACATTTTCATCACTCCGCGGGCTCCGAGCGCAGTCCAGGAAAACCAGTTCAGGCAGCTTATGGTCATGATGTCCATCGCCGAAGCCAATCACGGAGCCCTTGAATACTCTGATGTGCAGGCAATCAATGAGTTCGTGCACCCCATGACAGGCACGGTAAGGGAAATACTTGACGCCCAGCAGCATATGGTGGACGTAAGCGAACTTGCAAAAAAGGAGTTCGGGGTTTCAATGGAGGTCCCGCGTATAATTCCACTTATAGAAGACACTCCTGCCCTGATGCATGCAAAGGAACTGGCAGAAAACACTATCCTTTCCTGGGAAAAGCGGTTCGGAAAAGCACCCGAAAAGTTCCGGGTATTCCTGGGAAAATCCGACTCTGCTCTCTCTTTCGGCCACGTGGCAAGCACACTCTCATGCAAATACGCCATAAGCGGGATCTCGGAACTGAACTCTGAGCTTGATACCTGCACAGGCATCATATTCGGAGCAGGTACTTTGCCTTTCCGGGGTCACCTGAACATGAAAAATGCGGAAAACTTTTTCAGGGAATACAGGGGCATAGGGACGATCACCCTTCAGTCCGCTGTCAGGTACAGCCACGAAAAAGGAGAAGCTGAAGCCCTGGTCCGCCTTGCAGAAAAAAGGCTTCCGGAATCTCCTGACATTTATTCCAGTGAAGAAAAAGAGGAGATTGCAAACCTTATAGGAATTTTTGGGGCAAGGTACAGCCGCATTATCCGCGAGATGTCCTCAACTATAAACCAGCTTGCAAGCCTCCTCCCCCAGCAGCGGGACCGCCTGATGCATAACGGAACCGGCGGTTACTCAAGGAGTGCCCCCGATATCTCAGGCCTGGTAAGCCTCTGCCGCAGCGATATTGGAAAAGAGCTTAATTCCAGCATGCCTGCAGAAGACCTTCACATCCCACGGGCTATAAAGTTCACAGGCGCCCTCTACTCAATAGGCCTGCCTCCAGAATTTATAGGCACAGGTACTGCCATTGAAGAAGCCCGGGAAAAGCTCGGCGACGAAGCCTGTGAAAGGCTGCTTACCAGGTATTTCCCCTCCCTTGGCAGCGACCTGAGTTTTGCATCCTGTTACCTGGACCTTAATGTGGCTTCCCGTTTTATTTCAGAAGCCTGCATGAAAGAAGTCCGTAAAGACATCGAGGTTTTGCGCGATACGTTCAACCTTGATCCCCATCCAGAACCATCATACCGCATCCTGCTTGAAATGATGCAGCCTGACCTCCTGCAAGCAGGAAAAGAAGGAAACTGCATGGATGAAGAAGTCTCACAGCTCGTATGCTCAACCCTCACAAAAATGGGAAAAATCAGAAAGGCTCTGGGTTGAGGATAAAAATTTCCCTTAACCCCCCGGAACCTTTTTCGAATCAATATATTATAGAAGTCTCCGCCAGCTTGTCTGGCGGCCCTGCACAAAAAGAAGAAAGAAGCGAACAGTAATAGAATGAAGAAAAAAGGCTTGAAAAGCAGTAAAAAATAAATTAAACATGGAATAAGTATATTTGGCAGTATTTGTTTCGTTTTTAGCTTTTAATAGGTTTTTGACTTTATTTTTACCCTATGACTTTATTTTTGGCTTTTTTCATGTTCTTTTTTAGCTTTTTGAGAAGGCCACTCTCCTGCGTCGAGCGAGACAAAAATTGTTTGGTATAGCTAATAATGTTGTGTGGGTCAGAATGGAAATTTCAAAATTTCAAACCAGTCCAGGCCAATTTTATTCTACATCTTTTATTATAGTTGGTTCGGCTAAATGGTTGATATATCTATACTCAGTAGTTCGCTAATTTTCATTTCCTCATTACGGAGACATTTCATTTTCATATGAATTAATGTAAGAATAGCTTCATAAAGTCATGTTGTAAATAAAAGTATTATTATTTTTATATTAATTATTAACTAAATAGTAATATAGTTTATTATTATTTAGTTTGAGAATATGGTGAAAAACTATCGGTATTATATACATAATTGTTCTATTTTACTATATAAAAATGTGAAAGGGGATTTCAACTAAACTTGTAAAATCGGCTTGTACCCCTGAACACACAAAGGCAAATGGATAGTTGATTTTGATAGTTTTTAGAGTTGTATAATCTTGCCTTTGGAGTAAATCTAATGAGGTAAATAAGAAATGAGCAGGAAAAGAACGAGTTTATATATATATATATTGCTTATTGCTACTTTGTTTGCTGCCCCAGCGTCTGCTGACCCGGATGCTATGTTAGATCGAAGCCGAACCCAATTTGGAGACCTGAGCACAAACCAGATTAATTACATTAATGCAAGATTTAATGAAGTCAGAAATGATCTTATTTTAATTTCCGATATATCTATAATTGCAGATTATCAATCAGGAACTGTGAATGATCACGGTTTTATAAATGGAATCAATTCACTTGATGATACAACTAATGTGAATGTTGTTTTAATACATACTCATGGTGGAATATTTCTTCTTTCAACTTTTTTAAAATTCAAAGATGGAAGCCATCTATATAATTCGGATGTGAATAGTTGGATGAGCCAAAGAGACGGAGGGTTCATTTTTGCAGGTGCATGTGAATCTGCAAAAAATACCGATCTTGGAAATGAATTTATTAACAAGGGTTTTGATACCTATTTTGGATATAAAGACACTGTTAACACATTACATAATGCCCGCTTTTATTCTGAATTCTTTAGTATGGGTACTTTCACGAATGTCGCTGTTTCTGAAGCAGCCAACTATGCAGAAGATGAAGTAGAAGAAGAGTTTGGAGATGCAACAGATGTTGCTAACAATCGATTTATAGGAAACTCAAACTTGTGTTTAAGAACTTAAGGGGTGTGGAGATCATGAAACTTAAGCTAATTTGTATATTATGTCTAATATTATCATGTGCAATATTTGTGGCTTTTGCTTTTGAAGAGGGAGGAATAATATTTACAAAAGAAAACATGAAGCAAACAAAATACCTTGATCCGTCAACTTCAGAAGTAAATATTAGTTTTGAGAATGCAAAAAACAAGCTAATGTCAGAAAACCCGGAAGTAATCAATGAATCTATTCATGGGGAACTGATTGATGATGATGATTTTGGAATAATCTGGCAAATGAGCTCAAAAACAACTAATGGAAAAAGCATTGTAATAGGAATAGATGCCTCTAATGGAGAGCGACTTTTTGTATACGATGGATCAAAGAATGTACAGGGAAAAAACAGTATAAGCAAGGATGCTGCTCTGGAAATAGCAGAAAAATATATTGAATCCAAGGTTTCAGCAGAAAAAATTAACGAGATTGAACTTGAAGACGTAAATTACATAGAACCTGCTGCGTACGATCTACCAGGAACTTATAAAATTAGCTACACAAGAATTATCAGGGGAATACCTTCTCTTTCTGATGGAATACAGCTCAGGGTCAATGAAGAAACAGGCGAAGTTTCGAGTTACCGCAAAAGATGGTCTATGGATGAGGAAAAGATAGCACTCATTGATACGAAACCAAGCATTACGGATGAAAAAGCAGTTGAGGTTCTTAAAGAGTACATGAATACCG
>DUGS01000109.1:0-2879 GCA_013331265.1 Methanosarcina sp. | reverse complement strand
AACCAAGCATTACGGATGAAAAAGCAGTTGAGGTTCTTAAAGAGTACATGAATACCGAACCTTATATAGGAGAAGAAAAAGCAAATACTGTAAAAGTTATTTCATCGAACCTTGTATGGAAAGAGGATGATGATGAAACTCATCTGGCGTGGTGGGTCCGGTTCATTGATTCAAGTTTTACAACAGGTGATGAATATCCAGCCTCAGCATGGATTGATGCACATTCAGGAGAGATGTTGCTTTTAGATTATGCAAGAGACTAAGTTAAAAAGAGTTCTAATCTTTTATTCCACATTCCGTAGTATTTTTTCGAAAATCAATATTTTTCCTGATAACGTTTTTGAAACAAATCAAATTAATTTGGACTTTTAATGGAACTTGGTGAAAATTGAATGATATATTGAAAATCGATAGCAGGAAAAATTGTGAATATGCGAAAATTTACTGCGGAAAGTGGGTTTTGAAAGTGGGTTTTATTCCTCTTTTTTTCTCTTTCTTTTTTGACTGACTACTTTTCTCCATCGAGCAGGACAAGAATGTTTCAATAAATCGAGTAAGGTTTTGAGGTTCAGAAAGAATATCCTCTTCCCAAAAAGGGTTTTTAAATTCGCGTGGTATCGGAAACCTCCGCCAGCTTGTCTGGCGGCCCTTTTCAAAAAGAAGAAGTGGAAAGAAGAAAAGCAGACACGATGCCTGAAAAAATTAAAAGAGTACCTTCATACAGAAGAATTTTTTGTTCTTATTTTTACCTGTTGGCAGTTAGCGAAAGTTCTGTAAATTATGATTGATTCTGTATCCTTTTTCTTTCACCACAAAAAACAGGATGCAGAGTTACACAACGCTATGAGAGGACTGATTCCCGTAAAGCCAGTAGAAATGGCTACAAACCCCGAACTCTCCTGACCAGATAGGAGAACTTGAATTATTAAAGCCTCAATTCCGTGAATTTTTCCTGTCTGCCAAAACATATAATTGAATTTAATTGCAGTTTGTGGGATCACAGGCATCCTCTTGAAAACCTTTGAATATTGCGGCTTCTGATGCCGGATACAAATATTTATATTCTTTAATAGATAATTTTTATGTAATGGATGACAGCAAAGAATACAAGCTTTATCTCGAAGCTCTTGACGAAGAAAGGTCTGCATGGGGAAGAAGGACTGCTGTAAAGAGGCTCAGTGAATGCAAAACTGAAGAATCTCTTTATTACCTGAATGAGCTTGTCGTCGACAGATACCTCCTGGTCCCAGACTGGCTTAAAAATATTGCAAGAGAATATTATGTATCTCTGTGCCTAGAGTTTCTGTAAAAGCTTAATTTTCTAATCACTGATTCCTGGGATTTTTTACCTTTCAAATAGCCGTAAGCAGGTTTGTATTATTCCAGAATCTCCAAAAATGGCATCTTTCAAGTCTATGCCTTCCAACAATTTCAAAAGTGAGCTCTTTTTTAGTTAGTTCGCGAGCCCTTTTTCAGTTAGTTCACGACGAGATTCAAAATCAAAAACTATAAATTTATTTAGAACTAGAAGGCTGTTACTTTCTGTACATGTCAGAGTACTGAAGCATATGCTCCAATAACCTGGTTCTCTTATAATGTCCTGAGAATCGGTATGCTTAAAGCTGTAGAAATCCCCTTAACCAATGCATTCTTATCTCTGGTTGCTATACAGAATTAAAAGTTAATTCTTTCCGTTATAATATAATGCTACCTGATATTTGAAATATAATTTGATGTAATTATTTCAGGAGGGACCGTTTTTATGCCTAAGGACACTGAAAAGAGTTTGGGAGGACCAGCAGCAATTCTGCTGTTTATTGGAGGAGTATTTACTGTAATTCTATTCTATTTTATGTTCCAATTTGCTGAACAGGAAAACCTTTTCATGGTTATCTTAACTGCACTATTAATAGGTATAATTTCAATGGGTGTAGCCAAGGGTCTGGTTTACTTTTATAAGCACAAATAATTGAATTTCAGTGCGTACTTATTTATTATATGAAAAGCCGAAACGAGTGTAAGAGCGAGACTCAGTACGGATTTCAGCCGGAATTAAAGCTTCTTTGAGATGCCAGAAGGTCATCTATGATTCAGGAAGCCACTCAGTATTGAGCCGAGGAGTAGTTCACTGAAAAACCATATTGTTTATTGGAAACAATAGGCAATAAGAAACTACAGCAGAGAAATCACTCTATATAATCAATCTATATCTTCTGCAAAGCTCTCAACGCCAACACTAACCGTTTCCGTATTAAACCAATCCCCCATTTCCTTAATATTTGGCATGAAAGTGCTTCAAGTACTTTCATTTTTTGTGCCGGTAATTCAAAGAGTTTCTGTGCGTTTTTTAATAATTCCCCGTCATTTTTGCGATCGTCCTGTGCAGACCATGTATGCTCAGTCCGCTTCCGAGGTACATCATTGGGCAGCGCCCTGCCAGGCATTCAAGGTTCTCATCTCTACAGGCGCCGAGTACTTTTTCAGTTTCGGTTTTCCAGTGTATCCAGACCTTTTTTGTGCCTTTTTCTTTCAGTGTCGGGATCAGGTTGCCAGGCTCTGATTTTGTTATGCCGATGATAGCGCGGTCAATGCCTCCCGGAAGTTCTGAAATATTTTTTAATGAATCGGCGGCAGGTTTGTCTGAAAGGTCAACTAAATACACATTTTTTCCCCGCTTTTTTAGTTCCGAGGCAGCCCATTTCATGGCTGGCTTTGTATTGTCAGTGATTACTGCAAAAACATTTGCATTCCAGAAGTTAATCCAATCTGAGGCTTTTGGTTCCATTTAAAACTCCCCCCTTGTTTTGTTGTATACTAAAATATAACACCTGAGTCATATATATGTTGTAATCGGGTCTATCTCGATAAGTCGAGAGGAC
>DUGS01000169.1:19600-19801 GCA_013331265.1 Methanosarcina sp. | reverse complement strand
CGGGGTATTCGACTGAAATAAAAATTTCCAAAAACTTTTAAAAAAATAATATTCTTTACTATTTATTTAAGAAAGAAAAGACACTGGACCAAAAAGAGTCTGAACCAAAATCCATTGAGTACTGTAAAATTAGAAATCACTAGATTTTGATACAGACTCGAATAGAGATTGGATAAATATTCAATAGAGTTTATTCAATAG
>DUGS01000169.1:18372-19310 GCA_013331265.1 Methanosarcina sp. | reverse complement strand
CAATAGAGTTTATTCAATAGAGTTATTCAATAGAGTTTTTATTTCCGATAGAAATTCTAAAATAATTCACACATTTTAAAATATTTTACATATTTTTCTCCGTATATTCTGATCATCATCTGGAATTTTCTCTGGAAAAAGAGAATACTAATTTTCAAATTGTCAAATATAAGTTGATCTAAAGAATTATTTTATCTGAGGGAGACCCCTTCATTTCTACTGGAAAGATGTTAGGGTAGTTGGAGTATAGAATTTAGAGGTTATGAGATTATAAATAATATAAGTTAAAATATATTAAAGTGCATATTTTAACTAAAAACTTAAAATGTTTCACCTTTTTTTACAATTTATACACCGATTAATAACAAGATATATATAGAATAAAAGTCATAACATAACACTATTGTTTTGTTGCATTACCAAAATAAAATCTTTTTTTATTTTGTTGCTGAATCCCTCGAATCCTTTCAATCGAAGTCATGGGGTCCCCGGGTTATTTAAACTTTCCACTGGAAATAAAGGGGGGTTTCCATCCTTTCATTTATTCAATTGGACACTACATGTAACTCTAAAACAACTTAATTTAATACAGCAACAAAATACTTTATTCAAATTTAGTTCAACATTAGATTTTATCCAGTCCAATATTAGATCTTATTAATTCTCAAAATCAAAAAGATTCCAATCTTGATCAGTAGTAAGATATATTTAAAATAAGAAATTAGACATATGAAAATGAAATAAAGGGTATTATTTCTTTTCTTTCTTCACTCTTTTATTAGGCTCCTCAGCCTTTTTTGCGGAAGAACTCTTGAAGGATTTAAATTAAAAAGGTAATTTCAAAATAACCAGTTATATTTCATCCCTGAAAAGTAAACATATTCCGGCTATCTCAATAGTAAATCAGCAATTTCTACAGTTCTATAATATTGTCTTTT
>DUGS01000169.1:6062-18163 GCA_013331265.1 Methanosarcina sp. | reverse complement strand
TACAGTTCTATAATATTGTCTTTTCTACTGGCTTTATGTGAATCAGTCTGTTCATAACGGTACGCTCCAGCTTGGAGGAGGCCCTCCTCCATTACAAGGTTTAAAAGCCAGGTAATTAACTGACGATTTCCAGATTTCTGATCGACAAGATAATCTTTTATGAATGAGAAAAGATTTACCATTGACCCACCATCCTGTTTTGTGGTGAAAGAAAAAGGATACAGAGTCAATCATATTTTACAGAACTTTCGCTATACTGCCTCTGTTTTTGGAATGAAAGTTTGAAAGATGAAAGTTTGAAAGATATAAGTTCTTAATAAAAACGAATGAGTTAATACATAAACATAATCAACTTTTTGGTTTTTAATACTTCTTATATATGTTTAGTTATTAAGTTCTGTTTATACTTTCTATCTAACTGTTTTTATTTTTTAAGTAATTTGTCAATTTCTTGCATTTTTATTTACATCAAAACTGTTTTCATTTTTAACACAACCACTTTCGTTTTTATGCAATCGTTTACTTCTGTCTCTATTTTATCTTATTATAAATATATTAAATACTTCAATGGAAATAAAGGGGTCCAAAAACCTTCTTTTTTCTTCCATGCGAAAAAGGGGATTTAAATCTAACCTTCAGGGACTCTGGAATTTTTAATTTTTTATTTTATTTTGGTGATGTCTATTGATACTGATTTTTTCATGCAATATTTAAGTTAAACAATGGTTCCAGTGGAAACAAGGGGGTCTTTACCATAACTATTTATACCGTGTACTTCCATTGCATCTACTGCAAATATGCTCTAAAATCAGAAGTTTATATACAAATTAGATCTCAAATTTTAGCTAAAGAACATTCCGGATACATATTTAATAAGGGTTTAAGAGATGTCCTAAAGTGCGCAACTGACTTTTCAGTTCGCTCCAAATCAGCCGGAAACAAAAATTTCAGGCATTAACTTTAAGAAATATCCATATATCTATCCATCTCCCTTTGTGAATCTACGCCTTGAATGTTTGACTTATCAAGATTATACTAAATAATAACCAGGTTTCTGGAATTACTGAGAACTAAGAATGAAAGACACTTTGAAAATTAGCAGTTACTTCTTTCGAAACATCATTGCAATGTAAAATTTGGAATTAAAGAAAGGAGATAAATTTTACGGCTCGTTAATTTTCTTAAACAGCTTATTAACTTTGTATATTAAAAACATATGTTTTTACAACATATGTTAATTGTCCGTATCATCTACCTTAACTCGTTACATCCATAGTACTATAACTTTTGTTAAGAGGGTCATTTATGATAAAGGCTCAATCATTAGACGGCTTATTCGAAAAATTACTTGACGGAAAGTCAATTTTCAAAAATAAAGAAGTTCTTCGTCCTTCTTATACGCCGGACCTGTTATTACACAGGAACGACCAGATAAACAGCCTTGCAACTATCCTGGTTTCCGCACTCAGGGGAGAGACCCCTTCAAATGTCCTTATTTACGGAAAAACTGGGACAGGAAAGACTGCTGTGACCAGGTATGTAGGAAAAGAGCTCGAAAGGGTAAGTGAAGACAAATCAATTTTCTGTTCTGTTGTTTATATTAACTGTGAAGTAATCGACACTCAGTACAGGCTTCTTGCAAACCTTGCCAGACATTTTGAAGAAGAGGTCCCTATGACCGGGTGGCCCACGGATCAGGTCTTCATGAAATTTAAAGAAGCAATTGATGCAAGAGACCAGGTCATTATCATTATCCTGGACGAGATTGACAAGCTGATAAAAAAAGGCGACGACGTCCTTTACAACCTTTCAAGGATCAATACCGATCTCAAGAAAGCCAAGGTCAGTATGATAGGGGTTTCTAATGACCTCAAATTCACAGAGTTTCTGGACCCTAGAGTCAAAAGTTCCCTGGGTGAAGAGGAACTGATCTTTCCGCCTTACGACGCCGAGCAGATCAGTGATATCTTGAAACAAAGGGCGAAAATGGCTTACAATGACGGAGTACTGGGTGAAATGGTAATCCCGCTCTGTGCAGCCTTTGCAGCCCAGGAACACGGCGATGCCCGCCGGGCACTTGACCTTCTGCGAGTTTCAGGAGAAATTGCTGAGAGAGAAAACCAGCCCCAGGTCCTTGAAGAACACGTGAGGCGCGCGCAGGAAAAGATCGAAATCGACCGCGTGGTAGAAGTTGTACGGACTCTTCCCACCCAGTCCAAGCTTGTGCTCTACAGTATCATCCTGCTCAGAAACAGGGGAAGAGAAGGTAAAAACGTCACAACCGGTGAGATGTATAATGTCTACCGCCAACTCTGTCATCATATTGACGTGGATATTCTTACCCAGCGCAGGGTCACTGACCTTATGTCAGAACTTGATATGCTCGGTATAGTCAATGCAGTGGTGGTAAGCAAAGGCCGTTATGGAAGGACAAAAGAAATCTCTTTAAGTGTTCCTGTGGAAAATACTCGCAAAGTCCTTCTTGAAGATTACAGGCTCAAACCTCTTGTAGATTTCAAAGCCTCAATCTTCAATAAGATGTTCTCATAAATATTCTTTAAATAATCTCTTAAATCTCTAAACGTTTCAAATGATTCAAAATGATTCAAAATGATTCAAAATGATTCAAATGATTCAAAACTATCCTGAACAATCTCCAGATGGTCTCTAAATCATCTCCGAAGTCCGGATTATCTTTTTGATCCGGCCTTTCTTTTCTTTCAATTTTTTAAAAATAGCCTCAGTTTTCAGGAAATAATATATATGATCCTGTGGTTTGACTAAGATCATACTATAATTCATATTTCAATTCATATTTCAAGTACATATCTACATTATTCAAAGCTCACATTATTGAATGTCGCACTATTCAAGTTTTTATCAAAATTAATGGTCTAAGTTTACTAACTCGAGTTTCGGTTTCTGTGAAAGTGTAATGAAAACTTAATTAAGGCTAAAACTTAATTGAGGCTTTTACTCAGATTTATCACTCAGGCTTATAATTAAAATCCAGGTATCCAGGTTTAAAAGGTAATTTTTAATGAAGATAATAGCATTCGTAGGCATGCCAGCTTCGGGAAAATCCGAAGCTTCCAGGATTGCCGCCGAGATGGGCATTCCTGTTATTATTATGGGTGATGTGATCCGTAAAGAAGTACTGAAGCGTGGGCTTGAGCCCACCGATTCCAATACCGGAATGGTTGCAACGGACCTTCGAAAATGCGAGGGTATGGACGCCGTTGCAAGACGCTGTATTTCTCAGATAAGGGAAACAGGTTCAGAACTTGTGGTTGTGGACGGTGTACGCGGGATTGCCGAAGTTGAGTGCTTCAGGAAGGAATTCGGAAAAGGCTTTATCCTGATTTCCATTTACGCTCCCATTGAAGTTCGATTTTCCAGGATCCAGAAAAGAGGAAGAAGCGACGATATGAACAGCATCGAAGGTCTCCGCCACAGGGATGAAAGAGAACTCGGCTGGGGCATGGGAGAAGCCATAGATGCTTCTAATGTGGAAATCGAAAACAACTTTACACTTGAGACTTTCAGAAAAGATGTTATCGATGTTTTGAGTAACTATTTAAGGTCAAGCCCGGAAAAATAATATCTCAAGAAAATGTTGGCAGGATAATATCTCAAGAAAAGCAGAATTCAACTGAAAACCTTATGGAACAAAAACACTTGAAATAATAAATTTGAAACAATAACATATGAAAATATAAATGGAGTACGCTCATGATAAGTGTAAAGGTTTCAGCATCTGTATATCCTACGGAAGATCCTGAAAAGGTTATTAAAGCAATTTCAGGCCTTTTTACAGGAGTTGAACTCAAAAAAGAAAGTATTAGCTCAATAGAACTCGAAAAAGGAGTTTCTCCTTCTTTCCGTATTACAGGCGAGGGAGGGCTTGATCTCCTGCTTACCCTGCACGGACTTATTCGCAGGGAACAAATCATAGATAGCATCCGTAACAAGGTTTTCAATAAAGGACTGTCCAGAGAAGGGCTTTCGGTCAGTTTTTTGCTTAACAAGCAGGCTGCTTTTGTTGGTGTTCCCAGCGTCCCTGCTGAAGAAGAACCCCTGGGATCCATCGAAGTCGCTATCAGGGCAGATTCTTCCGAGGAAATGGAAAGGCTTTTTGAGTGGCTTTTGCCTCTTACCGAAGAAGGAGTACCGGTTGTTGAAGTAGGAATGGAATATGTGGAAAAGGGCTGAAGTTTCGAAGCTCAGCTATACGAAACTTAGCTAATAAAGCTTAAAAAAGTTATCAAAGAAGAACACCTTTACACAGAAAGTAAATTAAAGGGGCTGAATCGTCATCATGCAACTGCATAAAATTAGTTTCTCATCACGAGCGGTCGTTGAGGACCCTTTTAAGTGGGCGTATACACTCGAAGACCACGGGTATACTGGCTGGGAAATCGTGCAGGAAGGTTCCCAATGCCTGAGCAGTAAGACCGTTCAGAACCTTAAGAATATTTATGATACTACCAGCCTGGAGCTGACTCTGCATTTGCCTTTCTCGGATATGAACCTTGCAGGCCTGAATGACTCAATCCGTGCAGAAGTCCTCAGGCAGATGAAGCATTACCTGACTCTTGCCTCTAATTACGTGAATCTGGCTGTGGTACACCCCGGATATCTCTCTCCTTATGGAGCTCAGGTCCCTCAGCAGGCCTATATGACAAACCTTGCCTCTATCCGGGAATTATGTGACTTTGCAGCTGATCTTGGGGTTTTGATAGCTGTTGAAAACATGCCAGATTTTCCAAAGATTTTTGGCAAATACCCTGATGAAATACAGGAAATGCTCGATGCAGTCGGGAGCCACAACGTGGGCTTTACTTTTGACGTCGGACATGCAAACACTGTTGGACTTATAGATGAATTTCTGGACCAGCTGGGAAACCGGATTTCCCATGTGCACATCCACGACAACATGGGCAAAAAAGATGAGCATCTTCCTCTCGGAGAGGGTACCATAAACTGGAAGCATGTTATGGAAAAGCTCTCAAACTACAAAGGAATCTTTGTTACTGAAATGGCTTCGGTTGAAGAAGGGATCAAAAGCCTTGAGTTTTTAAGAAATTTGTAAGGTTTTAAGAAAACTGTAAGGTTCGCGTACTGTTCTGGTACTTTCTTACCTATTAAATTTCCTTCATTTTCGATTTTTCACTCTTTCCTTTACCTCTTTCTTTTATCCACTCTTTCCTTTATCCACTCTTTCACTCAGATAGCTCTTTTTCTTTAAGGTACCTTGCCCAATCTCCATGCTCAATTACTGCGGTTTCGGGTTTTTCATCATAAACATAAATAAAACCCTTTACCTTCTGTTGCTCTACTTCAAGATCCACATATTCCCTGTGGTACCCGCCAAAAAGTTCCATGTAATCAATGGATTTTGCAACCTCAAGCTGCTGCTTTCCTGAAAACCTGCGCACTTCTGCAACTACAGAACTGTCATCAGCAGGGTAGACAGCCGGGTAAGGGCCCAGGGGGTAGAGGGCATATCCATGGATTCTTGTCATCCCAAGAAAGTCCGATTTGTTTGGTAGGTTTAAGCGCCGACTGTTATATAGTCCATTTCTGAGGCTGCCGTAAAGTGCCATTACGATCTCTTCACCTTCCACTCTTTCATAAGAACGCTGCCAGCAAACATTCCTGTGAAAGACCCTGCCGTATAGATTCCTGTCTGTCCCCTGAGCCATGTTTTTTCCTTCTTTATTTGTTCCTTTTTCATCCAATAATTTTTAGTTCAACTTCTTCTAATCCGGCTCTTTGTAATCTGGCTCGTTTTTATCTAACTTTTATTTCGTTTTAAGGTTATCTTGTAAGGTTATCTTATTTCGAAAAACCGTAACCTGCAAAGCGCTGGGTCAGGTCGAGGTTTGCAAGCAGGAAACGGTCTTCTTTGCTGTAGGCGACCTTTTTGTTTCCTGAAAGTTCCAGTACGCAGGTAGTTCCTGGCTTTGCTTCTTTTACTTCATTTCCATCAACCAGGATTTTTTCAACACGGACAGGTTCGGACTGAAGCCCGACAAAAAGGTGAAGCACACTTGCAGGCTCTATTTTTTTCGTAAATTTTGAGATCGTGCATTCCAGGGTATAATCAGTAGTTACGATTTCCTTATCCGAAATGATGAAGCCCCGCTCGATATCCTTTGCCTGGACATTTTTAAGGCGCATCCCAACTCTTGTGCCGGTTGGGGCACTGTCGATGTCCACATCATGGCTCTGGATCGAGCGGATTTCAATGTCCCTATCCATCGGGAAAATTTTAGTCTTATCCTTATCCTTTGAGATGCCCTGCTTGACAACCCCGAGGACAACACAACCTTTGCCTGTCACATTGAAAGCGTGGTCTATAAAGACTCTTGCAGGCAGGTTGTTAAGTTCTGCCTGTTCAGCTTCTATTTTCTCTGCCATTTCATTTATTCTGGCTTTAAGGTCTTCCACGCCTTCAAAAGGGTTCTTTGCGCTTTTGTTTGTATTAAGGGAAATACACTCCCAGTCCTGAAGTGCAGTCCCTGTAGTGATCACTTTTAACTTTGCTTTCAGCTCATCAATCGCGTACATGTGCGTGCTGTCTGATCTTGTCAGGGCAATAATTCCATGTTTAAAGCCCAGCAGGTCCAGGGCAATTATACATTCCCCGGTGTGGGCGTCCAGACCCTGAGGAGGAATACACAGGACTGCAAGGTCGGAAATATTCAGTGCCGTAATCAGGGATTTCAGGGTCTTCGGATAGGTGTGGGCGTCCACAAAAACCATTTTGCGGCTTTCCTTATCGTTATTGTACATTGTTATATCGGAGTAAGTTCCTTTTTTCCCGAGGTTTGCAGCAAGGGAAGTCCTGCCGCTTTTTTCTGTCCCTATAATTGCAACGTTTACCATGGTGAGTCCCCTTTTATGAATCAGTGTTTTCTAAATCAATGATATATATGTGAAAATTTTTAGTTTGTTGAGTTTGTTTTGAATAGAGTTTATTGAATTTTAAAGATTAATCGAATATTAATGCTTAATATTTCTGAAGCAGCAGCTTTTTGAAAATACAACTTAATATACTCACTTTAAAGCTGCAACTTTTAGAGTATGGCTTTCGCTAACTTTGTATCTGCCACTGGTATTAATATACTTCAATATATTTCTTTTCACACTGTTACCGAGAAAACCAATCAAGAAAAAGAAAAGCGATTAAGAAAAAAATCAACTTGGAAAAACAAAACAAACTAAAAATAACCGAAAATAGGTTCCATTTTCAGGGTAACTCGGTCACCAGAGTTCTCCTTCCCAGATCGCCTGAGTTTTATCATTGGTGCTTTTATTGACTTTTTTTATGTTTATCATGTACTCGTTTCCTATAGGCTGCGGTGTTTCGAAGATAGCATCCACTCCAAGCCTTTTGAGGTAATTCTCGAATTCCGTTGCAGTTTTTGGGTCCTTTACCCGGATCCTGACCTCTTCATAGAGCCTCTGCCCGTTCTTTACAATCCTGATTGAATCTCTCAGTGGGTTCAGGATGCTTTCTCCAAGCTGTATGCAGCGTTTTTCAAAGTCGGTTTCATCTTCGTCCCATTCTACTGTCTGGAAACCTTCTCTAACAATTCTGGAGAGCATGTAATCCCGGCCTGCTTCATTATAGAACCTGAAGGCATGCCTGAGGTCCGAACAGTTGCTCTGGGATGAGGTATATTTCAGGGGGGGAAGAACCATATCAGGGTCTTTTATTACTACGCCTTCGTGCTCGGTTTTCCCCAGCTCCCGGATGATATCTGCGATTTCTTCAGGAGCGGTTTCTAGGGGAATTTCCCCAAAGGCCCTCACCTGCAAAAAACCGTATTTTTCCATCATCTCCCGCCTTTTTGACGTGGGTAGAGGTTTTCCTGTGTTTTTTTCCCGGATATCGAAAATATAGAACTCCACGGATTCGATACCATAGATTTCTTTTGGGACATAAGGGTTGTCCGGGCCTACCATTTCCCCGTAGAGCACAAGCTCCGGGAAATCGTCAAAAAACTTCAGGTTCAGTTTCACATTTGCCCTTTCAGTTGTGTAAGGGCAGACATAGCCGCTCCGTGTGATTGCCAGGATATTGCCTTTTACATTTGCAACCCTTACGTTATACCCGTTCATTTTTTCTTCAACAGCTACCTTTTCAAGCCTGCTGAAATGTTTCTTTATAGTGGGGTCCAGCACCATTGCTCTCCTGATTTTGGGAAAGCCCATAATTACTTCAAAAGTATCCCCTTTTTCGTAAAGCACTGTCCCTCTTTCTATACGGGAAACTTCTTTGTCGAAGCGGAACAAATAGTCATGCTTTTCCCAGTTCCTGGCAAGATAGTTTTTTTCAAAAAGGTGTTGAACTCTTCCTTCATCGAACCCCAGAAAACCAGCCAGCTGCGCAACAAAGTCAGGACTTATTTCTCCATTTTCCCCTTTATTCATATTTGTTTATCTGTGTTCAGGCATGAAATAAGTTATCCTTCCTTCACCGACCTTCAGGACAGTCACACCTTCAGGAAAGTCGTCCTGAAGAAATTGGCTGGTTTATAAAGAATAAGTCCGTCTATCAAAAATCTTTCTATCAAAAATCTTTTTAAGTATGTGGCTTCTATTTCTTCTGTACGTAAATTTCAAAGTAGGCCAGGAGGCTACAAAATGGCTGACGATATCGACTACGAGATTATTGGCGACGATATGCAGATCGTTGAGATTGAGCTTGATCCAGGCGAGGCTGTTCAGGCAGAAGCCGGTGCTATGGCATATATGGGACCCGGAATCCAGATGCAGACAAGTATGGGAAGCGAAGGTGGTGGACTCCTGGGAGGTCTGAAAAAAGGTCTCAAAAGAGCCCTGACAGGAGAGAGTTTCTTTATTACAAGCTTTATTCACAAGGGCTCTGGAAAAGGTCATGTAGCGTTTGCGGCTCCTTATCCGGGCAAGATCCTTCCCCTTGACCTTTCAAAGTTTGGAGGCAGCGTTCTCTGCCAGAAGGATGCTTTTCTCTGTGCTGCACGGGGCGTGGAAGTGGAAGTAGCTTTTACCCGCAAACTCGGTGCAGGGCTTTTCGGTGGTGAAGGTTTTATTCTCCAGAGACTGAAAGGTGACGGCCTGGCTTTTGTTCATATCGGAGGCACAATTATAAGAAAAGACCTGGCTCCGGGTGAGACATACAAAGTTGACACTGGCTGTGTGGCAGCTTTTACCGAAGATGTGACTTATGATATAACATGGTCGAGAGATTTTAAAAATGCCCTCTTTGGCGGTGAAGGAGTTGTCCTTGCTACCCTGACAGGTCCAGGTACTGTGTACATGCAGAGCCTGCCCTTCTCGCGCCTTGCAGACAGGATTTTTGCAGCTTCTGCCTACGGCCACAACCGGGATGAACAGACTGGCATTGGTGGCAGCGACGTACTGGGCGGCTTACTTGGCGGAGACAGGTCATTCTAAAACAGAAGCAATCATAGCAGCTTAGTCAAATTCGTAATTGAGAATTAATTGAGAATTAATAGTGGATTCGAGAATTAATAGAGAATTAATTATTTTGGTGAAAACCAATAACGAGTAAAAAAAGGAAGTATTAAACAGAAAATATTGAAAGATCAGGAAGGCCTGTCCCTTAAGGGGCAGACCTTTTTCTTTCTCTCTTTTCTTCTCTAAGTTTTCATTCCTGAATTGTGTTTATGACGTTCCTGCGTGCGAGGAAACCAACGAGCTCTTCTTCCAGATTGAGGACAGGAACACCTCCAACATCGTGTTCCAGCATGCTATTAACCGCATCTGAAAGAGGGGTATTGGTGTGCACACTGACCACGCTGCGGGTCATAATATCTCCAACAAGCAGGTTCTTTATTCTGGAGTCCTGCTGGTTGTCAGCTACCAGATCCCTGAAAGAGCGCATCGCAAAAGCGATATCATCTTCTGCAATGATTCCTACAAGTTTCCCGTTTTCAATTACCGGCAGTCTTCCCACATTCTTATCAAGAATCAGGCGCCTGGCGTGGCTTACACGGTCTGAAGGGCTGACAGTGATCGGGTATTTTTCCATTACTTCCCCGACAAAGCCTGTAAAACGGTTTGCTTTCATGAATTCCTGTGGGGTCACCCAACCCATTGCGTTTCCATTATCACTGACAATGATCACGCCCCCTTTCTTTTTCATCAGGATAAGGGCATCTTTAATGTCAGTGTCTGGTAAAACCTTTACAAAATTATCGGATATGGCTGTTGCAACATGCAAGGAGGATGCTGGTTTGCTCTGTTTCCTGCGAGTTCCGAGCTGCTCTGTCAGACTTCTCATGGTAAGTACTCCGAGTACCTGGTTGTCATGGACTACAAGCAGACGCTTTGTGTCTTTCTTTTCCATGAGATCAAGGGCGTGAGATATGGTGTCTGACTTATCAATCCTGTGTGGTTGTACCATTATGTCTTTAACTTGCATGCATTTCACCTCATGCGTATCCAGAATTCTAATTTTTAATTCTCCGCAATTTTCGTTTTTATAGACGTTCTTGCGTTTTTACAGACTTTAATACATCCATTTTTCCAAGTTTTATTTGCATCCTTCTTTTGCTTTCAGCTATCCTTTTTTTGTTCTTTTTACCGTATATACCTCCGTAATACGTGCTGTCATGGATTTACTATCATAATTAATTAGTTTTACCCTTTTAAAGGTATTTTGCTCCTCTTTTACTCTCAATGTTACCGGACTTATTTTCCAATCCACTTTCAGACTGTCTTTTTCAGAGCACAGCTTTCATAATGTCGGTCCTGCTCAGTATTCCTACTATTTCTTCATCTTCACTGACAGGCAGGGCATTCATTCCTTCTTCAATCAATTTTTTTGCAGCATTGCTGATTTTCTCGTTTATATCAATGGACATTATTGGAGAAACCATGATGTCTTCTGCTATTAAGGGCACTTCTTTCACATACCTGTAAGTTTTCTGCCCTCCAGGTGAGGACTTCCGTGTCATCTTGATACTTTTTGTTGAAAGTTTGCCTTCGTTATCAGTTAAGAGATTTAAGGCAATGCTTCTCCTCGAGATCAGTCCAACAGGTTTTCCTGCATCGTCTTTAACGATTACTCTCTCAATCTCATTTTTATTCAGTTCGTCTATGACATGGTTGATTGTGTGGTGCCTGTGAACAGAAACAACATCTTCGGTCATCAGTCTGGAGATCTTGGTTTCTATTTCATCTGCATGTTCTGCAACATAGCGCACGATATCTGTCCTGGTAACAATACCTACGATATCGTTTTTTACCACCGGAATGTTATGTACCCCGTTCTCAAGCATCAAGGCGACTGCCTGGGAAATGGAGGCCTCGGGATAAATGGTGATTACGGACTCTGTCATCAGCAACTTGATAGGGATCTGGTCTATCGGCCGTCTCCTCCAGAGAGGTTCAGCCTGAGCCAGGCGGTTGGTGATGTCTGATTTCGTGACGATTCCCACCATTTTGCCCTTGTTGAGGACAAGCAATGTACTGATTTTGTATCTTAACATCAGATTTCTTGCATGTGACACGGGTTCATCTACGTTTATAACGTACACAGGTGAACTCATGATGTCCGCCACATTCATTGAATACCTCCTTCATTTTTACATTATATATGTATCAATAATTATAGTTTTTGAATCAAGTGTAAACTTTGAAATTTTTATTGTAAACTTTCCTTTAAATTTCAATGTTTTACCAACATCAGCCGTTCTTTTTAAATTATATCCTTTTTAACTTACATTTTAACTTACATTATGTAAATGATACAAGTATGGAGTTGCAGGGATACAAGTATGGAGTTGCAGGCTGATCAGGAAGTATGCTGGTTGAAGAGAATTTGTCCTTAGAATTTGTCCTTAGGAGTTGTCCTTAGAATTGTCTTAAGGAATCATGAAGGAATTTTTCTGAACCTTTATTTAAGACCAGCTACGCTCCAAGATACAGAGATCCCCAGAATACAGAATTTATTCTGGTCTGTCCAGCTAAGAAGTTTACCTCCTTCAACCTTTTTATGAAGTTGAATCCGGATTTCTTTTTATGAATTCTCCGGGTTAATTCTGGCTTATCAGTTCTGGTCTGATTTAACAGAAGTTTATCTG
>DUGS01000169.1:0-5864 GCA_013331265.1 Methanosarcina sp. | reverse complement strand
AGAAGTTTATCTGATTTAACAGAAAATTTTCTTATTTAACTGAAGATTCCATAGTTTTTTCCAGTTTACCAGGATTTTTATTTTGGCCTTATCTAAACTCCTGTTAAAAGTCAAAAGCTCGCAGGAAATCGCTCTCTGTAATAATACCGCGTAGCATTCCATCTTCCAGAACCGGAAGTGAACCTATCTTTTTCTCGAGCATGATTTCCATAGCTTTTCCCATATCTGTGCCAGGGCTGGTCCAGATCAGTTCTTTTGAAACAATAGAGCCTACGGGCTGGTCCAGAGCCTCACGAATATTCCCTGTTGTGAGTTTGCTGAACGCATCCCCTCTACCCATGAAATGAACAATATCGGAGGCAGTAACTATTCCCGCAAAGATCCCGTCCTTTACCACAGGAAGCCTTCGGAATCTGTTCTGTACCATTACTTTTGCCGCCTGTCCTATGGTGGTATCTGTTGTTACCATTGTGACATTTTTGGTCATATATTCATCAACAGTTTTATTTGTCACAAGTCCGCCCATCAGTTCCACGGCGTTTCTTTCAGTAAAGATTGCGACGACCTGCATTTCATTGTTTACTATTGGCAGGCCTCCGGTCCTCCTTTCAAGCATTGTTTTAACGGCTTCTTTAAAATCTGCCTGATCATAGATGTATGCAACATCAGTATCCATGATCTGCCGTACCTCTTCATTTATTGCAGCCAGAAGTTTGCCTTTGAAGCGGTTTGTGACAAGGAGATTTCTTTTGCCGCCTCCCAGGAAATCAATGATATCAACAGACGTAATTACCCCTTCCAGTCTTCCTGTTCCTGCGTCTGTGATAGGAATACGTCTGAACTTCCTTTCAGTCATAATCCTGATCGCTTCCATTATGGTTGCGGTGGGAGGGAGGGTCACTACATTCCTTGTTGCCAGGGCAAGAATTTTTCCCTCATGTTCTGAAATTCGGGATTTAAAATCGGGGCCAATTCTCATTGTGCCCATGCTGCTGACCATGTGTGGGTCTTTCTGCTGTGGCTTTTTGCTTGATTTGTTCATTTTTGGCTGAACATTCATCTTTTCGACTGGTACAAATGACTTATTTTTGCTCAATAGGATCACCGAATCGAGTTGCAGTTAATTGCTTTTTTCATCTTCCGTTTTTCCTCTACCTGCATTTCGCAGAAATTTCTCATGAGGCATGAATCGCAGCCTCAGGACCTTGGTTAGTGTTGGAGACAGACAAAGCCTTAAAGCAATCTTCTCTCGAATCTTTCTGAACACTTATTCTTTGAACATTTACTCTTATTTGCCAATCTGTAATCTTTATCAATTATAATCTTTAATCATTATAATACTTTTGCGCGAGAACCTAACTTTATCTTTTTGCGCCTCAGGATTACTCAGTCCACCCTTTAACTATGGACTCCAGGAGATCTTGCCTATCAACGATCCCAGATATTTTACCCTGCTCATTTACTACAGTAACTCTTCCTATATCGCGCTGAACAATCATTTTAATAGCACTTATAATGGAATCATTCTCTGAAAGAGTATAAGCGGGAGTGGACATAATCTTTTCAACTTTGGGACTTTCGTTTGGCCTTGTTGCCCGTTCGTCTTCTACGGACATTCTTAAAATGCCTGATTTAATTATGTCCCTTCTTGTTATCATTCCAATAGGGTCCCCTTTCTTTGAAACTACTGGAATGCCGGTATAATCCGTTTCTATCATATAGTTCCAGACCCGGGAGACCCTTTCATCTGGAAAACAGGTTTTGACTTTTTTAGTCATAATGGCTTCTATTGTTTTCGAAGTGCTTTTGGGGAGTTCCACGTTCCTGAGAATATCCACATCACTGAGAATTCCCACAACCGTACGGTCTGTTGTTGATTTGACAACCGGAACCCTGTTCTGTTTCGATTGCACCATTAACTTTGCAGCTTTCGCGACATCCATATCCGGAGTGACCGTTGGGGACTGCCTCGCATACCCACTCACTGTAACGTTTGAGCGAGTGGATGTGATATTCATGATATCCTGGTCATTTAGCATTCCAACAAGCCTGTTTCCTTCATCAACAACAACAATACCCCGAAGGAAGTGGTCACGCATCAGCTGACGGGCGCGAGTTACAAATTCTCCTTCTTTGATACTTACAGGCCCATTTGTCATAATCTCGCTGACATTCATTATTTACCTTCCTCTCTTTTATTTAAAATAGTAAGTTGAAAGTTAAGATCTCAAACTTTTAAGATCTCAAACTTATATCTCACCGGTGATTGTAGTTCACATTGTGGTTCACCAGTGAATGTAGTTCACTCATAGTCCTCCCCTTCCGCTTGCCGGCAGTTTTCGCATAAATACCTGCCGTCAACCAATTTGAGGTCTGGTGAGTGATAGGAACAGGACTCACACACTCCTGTAGCTGGCTCCTCTGAAACTTCTTCAATTGAGGGGGTGGAGAGGAGAGCTTCCCGGTTCATATCAATAAGATCTTTGAGGATCGTATTGAGACTGGGCGTTATCATCAGGATGTCTGTATTCGAAATAACTCCTATGATTGTACCGTTTTCCAGGACTGGCAGTCTCTTAACATTGGCTCTCAGCATGAGCTTCGCAGCTTCAATTATACTGGTTGCAGGGTTTACAGTCAGCAGAGGGGTGGAGAGAATTTCGCTTGCATCCACCTCACTTGGTTTTCTGTTCCCAGTAATGACACTCTTTACAAGGTCTCTTTCAGTTATGATCCCCATTGCCTTTCCGTTTTCTGTGATAATAACGCTTCCTGCATCACGACTTATCATTTCCTTTGCAATAGCAGGAATATCTGAGTTAATATCCATTGTTATGACTGCTTTATTCATGACTTCAGCAACTGAGACCTCTTTCTCAATTTCTCTGTTGTGAATACCAGTACCTATTTCCCTTTCAGGGTCTTGTACCATTGGTTGCAGTTCCCCCTTTACCTATTCAACACCCAAAACCGGTAAATTCGTTATTAAAAGTCCATTCAGGTTTTCAATTTCCTGTGGAAAAATCTTCCAGATTCTTTTAAACTTCCCCGTTTTATACAGCTCTGGAAGGAAATCCTGAAAAGCCGGTTATCGGTAAAATTTTCGTTCAAATATCTTTCCGGCTCTTTTTCCTCTAATTCCCGCACTTCTGAGACCTTTTTTTAACATTTAATATATACGAGTCAATGGTACATAATGCTAACGGCATTTCCTTTTAGTAGCCTTTTAGTAGAGATCTATTTTTACTCAAAGTAGGCGCAGCAACTCTTTTTTAAACCCGAGCTTTCCGTCTTCTTCGCGAGATGTTTCTGAAAGTTCGGCAGGAATTTTTTCACAACCCCTTTATTTCCACTGGAGATTTTTGTTCCAGATGAAAAATATCTAATTGTCTATAAAAAATATTAAGGAGAAGCAACTGAAGGAAAATATACTTCTGAAAAAAATATTAATAAGAACAAAATATCCCTAATTATATTTAGAATGCTATTGATTTTTCTCACAGGAAATTTTTTAAACCCCTATATTTCCACTGGAACCCACTTTTCTACTTTTTTGCTTGAAAATATCCGGGTTTAGAACTGACTTTTAGAACTGACTATATTTTCCTGAAAAAAATAATCTTTTTCAAAAAGAACAAAAAAGAAACCAGAAAGGGGCTATATAATGAATAAAATATGAATGTCAGGTAAATGTCAGGTAAATGTAAAATAAAAATTCGACAAATTCAGTAAAATCCAGACAAGGACATAATGTAAAAACATTAACAGAATTTGATCGTCATCCAGCAAAAAATAGGTATAAAATTAAGAGCGGTAAAAAGCTAATATAAAATAAATAAATACAGTATTAGGCAGATAAATAATGCACAGAAAATAAATAAACAGATAAAATAAACAAGAGATATAAAAGAAATAAAATAATGAGAGAGCTTAAGTAAATAGAAACAGGAGAATGATCAGAGAATAGAATGATCAGAGAATAATCACTCTACTCCTGTTTCCAACACTTAATTCTATTTCTTCATTCAGCCCATACCTGGCATACGCGTCAATGATCTGGATTTCGGAATCGATATCCAGGTCTTCTATCACATAGGCCTGTTCTCCCCAGAGAGTCACCCGGATGCTGCCTGTTTCGTCTTTAAGCTGCAGGTTTGCGACCACATTTTCGGTTCCGTCTTCTTTTTCAAATTCTCTGAGTTCCCCTATCTCGGAAACCTTTCCCTGTACAGAATAACTTTCTCCAGGGATGATGTCAGCTATGCCAGTAAATTTCTCTCTGTAATCAACCGTTTTTTCACTTCTTTGAATTATTCCTCTGGCTCCCAGGTTGAGTTCAACCTGCTGGCTGAAAGTATTTTCCCGGGAATAAGCGTTAAGGACTTCAACGGTATCATCAAAATCAATTTCTTCAAGAAAATCGGTTTTTTCATCCCAGATTGTCAGTCTTATTTTGCCTGTAGAATCGCCCAGAAGGATATTTCCTACTCTCCCAACAGACCCGTCTTTTTTCTCGAAAGTCCGAACTTCTGATATATCAAGCACCCTTCCTGAGATATTAATATTATTCATATCAGCCTTTATATCTTCAATAGGGGTAAACTCCTCCTCGTATTCGACTTTCTTTTCACTTTTCCTTATTATGCTCCGGTTTCCTATCTGCAGCTCTACTTTCTGGGTAAAGGCATTTTCCCGAGCGTAAGCATTGACAAGCTCAACAGTATCCCCGTACTCAATCTGATTTAGAAAATCAGTTTTTTCGTCCCAGAGTGTTACTCTAAGTGTACCTGTTTCGTCGCCAATCAACAGGTTTCCCACCCTTCCACTGTTGCCGTCTTTGCGTTGGAAGGTCCTGACTTCGGAGACCTCCAGTACCTTTCCGGTAACGTTGATGTCTCCCATACCATCTTTTATGTCCTTTATTTTCTGGCTGCTCAAGACAACATCAACTTCTTCTTCACTTTCGGTTAGAACTCCATTGTTGCCGATGTTAACTTCCACTCCGGAATATCCCTGCTTTGCAAATCCGCTGACCTGAATGGTTTGCCCTACCTTTATTTTTCCCGTCTTAATCAGATCTGCCATGTTGTCCCACAGGGTTAACTTTACTTTCCCTGTCTCATCACCGACGATAAGGTTTCCTACCCTGCCTATAGTCCCGTCGTTCCTTGTGAACTCTTTAACATCGAAAACCGAAATAATTCTTGCAATAAAATTAACAGGCCCGCTCTCAGGGGTAATATTTTCTATTTTTATGCTGTCTCTGCCAACATCCGAGAATCCCAGTTCATTAGCAACCAGCACGGCAGCCATTTCCTCATCACAAAGCCCTCCCATGTTCTCGACCTTTTCCTGTGTGCGCTTCAGGAAATCCTCTTTACTTATGACGTGGCTGAGCTTCTTATAAATAGTTTCAATATCGGTCATATTATTCCCTTGAATCGTTGATGCTTACTTTCAATGTTTGGTGGTGCTTTTCTTTGATGTATGTACCTGCCTTAAAATCAGGTATTTATTCCTGAAAGAGTGTTAATGCGAGCTTTAATTTCAGGACGCAAAGCGTTTTGAATATGTGAAGTGTTTTGGAAATTCAATATATTCAGGTTAAGGCTTGATATAAAATTCAGATTAAATATTTTTAAGTCTAAGATAAAATATTTCTCAATCTTATAAGAGAAATAACCAGATTCTATACGTCCTTTCGCTAATGCATAATAAGAATATCCCCGAAAATTAAATATTATTTGGTAAGTCCACTCTTTTTCGGTTACTTTTAAAGATCAATACTTTTTAAATATCCCTTGATACGGTATGTAAGGTGTCTTACTAAAGATTACCGGATGCAGGGTGAAAGTATTATACAC
>DUGS01000153.1:7175-8047 GCA_013331265.1 Methanosarcina sp. | reverse complement strand
AGGTATGACAGGGCAGATATCATCGGGTTTCGTATCATTCCCGCACGATGGGTTTTCTGATATTTCCGTGACCTGCTCATAACAAAGATTATCGAATTTTATCTTTTTTTCACAGGCTGATTTACTTGATATGGAAATGCTCTTTATGTCAGCATTATTGCTCTTTATTTTTAAGGTCTTTTTTGCGGCCCACGAACAACTTGACTCTGATCTGGAAAGCACTTTTCCATTTACAAGAATTGCATCCATATTCCCCGCAAGTGCATCTTCAAAAGTAATTGAAACAGATCTTACAGCTGGTGAAAAATAAATTTTAATTATACGGTTATTTGGGTTCCAGAAACCCATGTCTTGTTTTGAGCGCGAACAATCGGTATTAACAAGCTTTACTCCCGGTGAGAATGTTATTCCCATGTCAGAATAAGTATTGCCTATTTCCTGACCAGTACATAAACGGCCTTCATCAAATGTTACGGAGACTTCTTGTGCATTTACTGGCATGATATTTAATGTAATGACAATGCTCAGCATTAAAAACAGATATGATATATTTGTTCTCATGCTTATTCCCCTCTTTTAAATTATTTGATAAAGGCGATAATTATTTAAACCTGATTATTTTTTTAGAGATAGAACTGATGAGGACTAATATATACGTATCTATTTTAGTCGAATTTTGTTCTGAATGCTGCAAATGCTACAGAAGCCGCTTTTTTGATCTTGCTAAAAAGTCTTATCTTTTTCTTAAACTACAAACTATCTGTGTCAGGAAAATATAGAATTCAAACCCCGATTACTCTAATATTTTGTTGTATCTGTCCACAATATTTAGGCACACTGGCGACTGTGACCTGCAAATGAAGAAACTACAG
>DUGS01000153.1:6399-6912 GCA_013331265.1 Methanosarcina sp. | reverse complement strand
ATTTTTGGCATCAGGAAAGGATTAATAAACAATTCTTCCATAACCTTCAGAGGTTAAAATAAACAACAGGAAGACCTTTTTATGATTCCAAAAGCCTCTTACGATGTCATCGTTGTGGGTGCAGGCCCTGCGGGTTCTACTGCCGCCCTTTATGCCGCAAGGAATGGGGCCTCTGTCCTTCTTCTTGATAAAAAAAGAGAAATTGGAAACCCCATCCAGTGTGCCGGTTTTCTTCCCGATGCCTCGGAAGTCCGGGCTCTTATGCCTGATGCCAGATTGCCGGAGACACTGAATAATTATCCTGACTCCTGCGTGCTCCGGCATATCAAAACCCAGCGCATCATTCCTCCAAACTGCAATGCAAAAGAATTTGCTGTAAAAGGGGCTGTCCTTGATAGGCGCAGGTATGACCAGTTCCTTGCCGAGCAGGCAGCAAGAGCAGGAGCCGAACTGATGATTAAAACCCGTGTAACGAAAATTGAGGGCACAACTATTGAAACTTCAGGGATTTTT
>DUGS01000153.1:6051-6285 GCA_013331265.1 Methanosarcina sp. | reverse complement strand
TACAAAAATACAGGGCACAACTGTAGAAATTTCTGGGATCTTCGGGAAACAAACGATCAAAGCTAAAGCGGTTATAGGTGCAGATGGCCCTAATTCCCTTGTCGCAAAGTCAAAGGGCCTCGCAATGAAACCCGAATCAAAGGAAACCTCTGTTGCTATTGAATACCAGGTCAGGAACGTTGACATTGACCCGGACGCCCTTGAGATGTATTTCGGAAAAGACTATGTCCCTGG
>DUGS01000153.1:0-5798 GCA_013331265.1 Methanosarcina sp. | reverse complement strand
GTACCTGCACCGTTTCATGCATGAGCACCCTCTCGCCGCCCCAAAGTTGAAAAACGCCGTCATAATGAATGTCATTGCAGGCATTATTCCCGTAAACGGGGCCCCTGCAAAAACTGCAACCGAAGACTCCCTTATCGCAGGTGATGCCGCGGGCCACATCATCGCAACAAACGGAGGTGGAATTCCCCCTGCAATGATTGCCGGAAAAATTGCCGGGGAAACGGCAGCCGAATTTGCAGCCGGAAAATGCAGGCTTGAAGAATATGACAGGCGCTGGAGAGCTCAGTTCGGGTCAGCGCTTGAAACTTCGGTTCAGGCAAGGCAGATAATGGACGGAATTATGAAATCTGACGCCCTCATGAACGCGGCTTTCAAGTTTATTTCCCCCGAGCAGATGAAAGTCATGCAGTGTGGAAAACTTCCGGGTCCTGTAAAACTCGGCCTTCAGGCTCTGAACCGTGGAAAGAAATAAATCTTAAGTTCTAAATCTTCAGTTCTGGCAGTCAGTCAAAATCTACCTGCCCGGATACTATTTTTTATACATTTCATGTGCGTTTTTTGGTTCTTAACCTTCTGTCCCCTCTTCTTTTATTTCCCCTTCTCTTTCCCCGTAGCTTTGCTGATCGTTATCTATTTTCTTCAAATGGACTTCTCTTCAGCCGATTTTTCTGCTGTCCGGGTCTTCCTTATTTCGGTTTCAGCGTCCTCTTTATTGTATTTTGCTTCCAGATAGCTGGGCCTTATTTCAAGCGCTTTGTCAAAAGAAGCAATGGCTTCTTCATATCGCTTCAGGACCACAAATTCAAGCCCTCTGAGGTTCCAGGCACCTGCAAAGTCAGGTTTTAACGCCAGAACCTTATCGAAATACTCAATTTTCTTTTCCGGATCAGTTTCTGCTACTGCAAGCCCGTACCATTC
Source organism: Methanosarcina sp. (assembly GCA_013331265.1). GTDB lineage: Archaea > Halobacteriota > Methanosarcinia > Methanosarcinales > Methanosarcinaceae > Methanosarcina > Methanosarcina sp10923u. Next base: position 4,880 of record DUGS01000153.1, on the reverse strand, counting down.
CTCTACGGTCTTTCCCTCAATCTTCTTTTTGAACAATTTGTCCAGAAATGCCAATCACATCACTTCCCATCGAATATATGCGGGGTCGATAGAAATATGTAATGATGCATGTAATGATGTCTGTTTCCTTCTCTGTTGAAAAAACAGGTGTAAATGACTGAAAATATCAGTTTTCCTTTTCCCAACTATGATGTGTAGTGGAGAATACCAGAGGTAATTAAGATAGCCAAAAGCAGAATAAAAATAAAATTAAAAAATTTAAAAAAGAAAGTTTCCCTGATTATAATGAAAGCAGGGTACTTTCGTTATACAAGCTCTCAAAGTCTGAACTTATAGTCAGTTTAGTAATATTGTCAAGGGTGGTTACGTTGTATGTTACTCCACGTTCGCTTGAGTTTGCTTGGAGAGTCTGAATCTTTTCATTCACTTCAGGCTCCGGGTTAAGGTAGATGGAGGTCTGTACATAACTTCCGTCATCCAGTTTTTTGAGATCTCTGTAGTATTGTTCGGCTGGAATTTCTGAAGAATTTGTCTTTTTGCTCACTTGCTGGTAGATGCTTCCTTTAAGATCTGCCTGGCTCAAAATCTTGTCGTATTCAGTATCCGACGTTTCATTTCCTTCAAGGACATTGATAACGCTCGCTACAGTCTGGATAGGACCTATAATCGAAGGGCTTCCAACAACATTCCAGATGTTGTAAGTGCCGTTTGTACGGTCGAGGATAGTATATCCTTCATATGGCATTGCCTGTGTATTCAGAGGCATGTTAATTTTCTGCTCAGGGATCTGGTGCAGCTCAAAGCCGCTCTCATTGCCATAACTTGCACCGTATCTCTTCGTGACATCAGCACCATAAGAGAAGGACTCATTCATAGTCTGTTTGTTTCCAAAGACGGCTTCCATGGGGGTTCTTTTGGTTTTTTGAAGGTCAACGTAAACCGCATTTGTCACTCCTTCAGGCGACATTTTCAATCCGTCGGCAATGGAGTTAAAATCGTGATGGACCTGTTTGCCCTGAATCTGAGAGAACGCAACCATGATAGGTCCTTCACCAGTTTCCGAAGCAGAGACGTCATTTTCTTTATCTGTTTTTGTACCACCTGCGAAATATATCATACAGGCAGAGAGAAGCATTGTTACTGCCAGGAAGATAGCCAGATATTTCTGGTTCTTTGTTGCTGGATCCTTTCGTTTCATAAATGAAACCTCATAACATAATATAAATTATTCAAAATGTAAAACACGCATGGTATCTAAATCTATTGTTTTTCTATTTGTATCATCATTCTACTATAAAAATCAGTTTCCATATTTGTTTTCTTAAAATAGAAAAATGTTTTTGGGGTGAATTTTGAATTTCAGGTTTTAATTTCTATTTTTAAGGTTTTTCCCGATTAATCTCACTCAAGGGTCAGGATCTTGAGCATATTTGTACCTCCGGGTTTCCCGAAAGAAGGGCCCTGGGTAAGGACTACTATATCTTCACTCTTCGCAAATCCCAGTTCTTTTGCTTTTTTTGTTGTTTCCTTTTCCCAGCTTTCAATAGGTTCCTTTGCAACAACAGGATAGACTCCATAAGACAGGGAAAGGAACCTGCAGGTCTTGGGGATGCGGCTGAAAGCCAGTATCCAGGGGTCAGGATTAAAACGTGAGATCCTGCGAGGAGTCGCTCCACTTCTTGTAGGGGTCAGTATGGCTGCAACAGGCAGTTTTTGCAGGGCTTCATGAACCTGAAGGGTGATCACTTCGTCCACTGACATTTCTCTGGCAGTTATGGCTTTGATCATTGTATCAAGCCCCCACTTAGTCCGGGAACGCCAGTTTTCAGTGGTCTTTGCAATCTTTGCCATCATCTCAACGGCTTCTACAGGGTAATTCCCAACTGCGGTCTCTTCCGAGAGCATGATAGCATCCGTACCATCAAGAATTGCGTTTGCAACATCTGTGGCTTCGGCTCGCGTGGGTCTGATATTATCAGTCATGGAAGCCAGCATATGGGTTGCAGTAATTACAGGAATTCCAAGGAGCTTTGACCTCTGGATCAGTTCCTTCTGGACTGAGGGAACTTCCTGGATAGGAATTTCAACTCCCAGGTCTCCTCTTGCGACCATGAGGGCATCGGTTTCTTCAAGAATTTCTTCGATATTTTCTACAGCCTGCCTTCTTTCGATCTTTGAGACAACGTATACCTGCTTTCCTCTGGATGCTGCAAAGTTCCGGACCTTTCGGATATCTTCGGCATTTTCGATAAAAGAGATGCTGAACGTATCAATTTCCTCTTCAAGGGCAAACTCAAGGATTTTGAAGTCCTTTTCAGTTACGGGATCAAGGAAAATTTTCGCTCCCGGCAGGTTTAACCCCTTATGGGAATAGAGCTGCCCTCCAATAAGAACATCACAGAGCACATCTTTTCCCAGGACTTCCTTGCAGCGGAGCTGTATGAACCCGTCGCTGAGGTAGATGAGGCTTCCGGGAGATACGCTTTCAGGAAGCTGTTTGTAACTGACAGGAATCCGCTTCTCATTTCCAGGAGAGTCGTCAATTGTAAGGGTTATAAGATTCCCTTTATGGAGCATGATAGGCTCTTTTTCGAGTTTGCCTATACGGATTTTCGGGCCTGGCAGGTCTGCAAGGATTGCAACAGTCCTGCCCAGTTCGTCTGCAACCTTGCGGACGCTTCGGATAACTCTTTCATGGCTCTCGAAGTTTCCATGTGAAAAATTAATCCTTGCCACGTTCATACCAGCAAGTATAAGCTGCCTGATCTTCTCTTCAGAGGAGGAGGCAGGCCCTATTGTACAGACGATCTTTGTTTTATGGTCCGGAATTTCCATATCTACATAGCTCCAATATATTTCTCTGGTTCAATCCTTTCTTTTTTGTCAACTCTCTTCTTATTTTCCCCTGTAAATTTTAAGGGCTTCTTCAGCGCTTGTGTCTTCAACAGTTATGGCGTAAACAGCATTGCACATGCGGACAGCTTCATCCAGAGTCTTCTGGTGAATATTTCTTCCGGTTGCATTTCCCTGGGCCCCGGATATGTGGATCTGGTCGTGGAGTTTTTTGAGGAAAGCTTCGGCTTCGTCGCTTGAGCCGCCAGCGCAAACTACTTTGGTCCGCCCGGCTGCTTTGACAGCTTCCTTGAAAATCTCTGCAGATTTTGCCCCTTCCTTCTTCGGATAGTTTACCTTTACAAAGTCCGATCCAAGACAGGCCCCTACGCCAGTTGCTCCTGCAATAAGGTGAGGGTCTTTTTCGTCTTTTACGGCAGTTCCGCGGGGGTAGATCCAGAGTACGGACATCATCCCATGCTGGTGGGCATCATAAACGACCTGGGCAGCCTGCACAAGCATTTCGGCTTCAAACTCGCTGCCAAGATAAATCGTATAGCCAACGCCAAGGATATTGAGCCCGCTGTTTTCCTTAAATTCGGCTACCTGGTCAACATCGTACCAGAGGTTGCTGAAAGGGTCGGCCTGTGCGGTTTCAACCAGGTTGGTCTTGGAGTTTACCTTTACAAGGTAAGGGATATCTCTATAGTCCATGCCGTAGCGGGCAATAAGCCCTAGCTGGGTTGCAAAAACCCCTATTTTTGACTTAGCTGCAATCCTGAAAAGGTGTTCAGGGTCGGCGTCGTCTTCAGGAACCCCTGCTCCAAAAAAGTCATCGTTCAGGTGTTCTACTTTCTGGTCCCCGGCAAATAGCATCAGCCTGCCGCTACCCTTTGTGATTTCCATGTAGTTTTTTACGTATGTCTCACGCATTGCTTTCGGGACATCTAAAGGTACGATTACGTCTTCTTTTTTAATTGAAACCATGTGTATAAACCTCAGTCTGGTTGAATAGCAGTCAATAGGATGGTAAATAGTAGTACCAGAATAGTTAAGTTAGAAGGTAGGTAGTAATATTTGAAGTAATTTATTTACTTTATTATCCTCTACTATATTTAATAATTCTCCCAGTTGGACTATTTGCATATAAATTCGGAATTTTCCCTGTTCAAAACTTCCTGATATCTCCCAAACCCACTGATACTAAAAAGCTATTCAATTTTCGATTATTAAGTGTTTCGGAAATTTGAAGCCAGATCAATTATAAAGGGTGAATTGCAAATGACTAATGGGCGAATTGTGAATGAAACCATAGCTAAAAAATAGTAAACAGTATCTCTAATAAAAACTAAAAAAATGCGAATTATTTAAAGCAAAAGAGTAATGGAAAAGAGTAATGAATTTCCACGCCGCTTGCAGGGCTCGAACCTACGACATTCTGGTTAACAGCCAGACACTCTACCAACTGAGTTAAAGCGGCTTTACGATTTGAATGATTCTATTCGGTTTTTTAACTTTTGAACCTCCTTATACAGGAGATTCTTAGGATATAAATTTTATGTATTGGTTATGGGCCTGACCGGATTTGAACCGGTGACCGCTCGGTTATGAGCCGAGCGCTCTAACCTGACTGAGCTACAGGCCCTCTTTGATTTTATAACGTTCAATAGTTTTTAGTACGGCTTTAATAATAAACTTTTTGCAAGTGTATTTATTTTCTTAGAAAAACGCTATAACACATACAAAAGTTTTACGCCGCTTGCAGGGCTCGAACCTACGACATTCTGGTTAACAGCCAGACACTCTACCAACTGAGTTAAAGCGGCTTACATGATTGAGTATATTAGTTTGCTTACCCTATCGCGAACATTCCTAAAGCGATAATTGTATTTATATATTTCGCTTGGACCTCTTTCTACAGGCAGCTTTATATTATAAAATAAGGAGTTCAATGATACAAGTCTTTAGCCTAATCTCTTCAGTCAAATTCCTGTAATTTTTTCTATTTGTTTCTGCTTCTTTTTATAGTATTTCAATTGTTTACATCC
>DUGS01000072.1 GCA_013331265.1 Methanosarcina sp. | reverse complement strand
ATCTTGCTCACGAATAGGGCAAAAATTTCCGTTATTTAGCCAGAAAAGGCCTGAAATGAGCCCTTTTTCGGGGCTAAAATTCTTGCTGGTAAATTATCAAACCCTTTATAAATACAAGAAAAAAAGGTTTTTAGCAGTTTAGAAACACTTAGACTTATGATGTTCTTCCTATTAAATTTTTGTTTTTTAAATTGTTAAAGCAAATTCTGGTTTTGAATTATTACGTGCTGAACTATATAATATGAGAATTTCTGAAACCATCACATTTCAGGCTCATTTTCAATACTCGATGGTCACTGTCAAATTAATACCTGCTAAAATGAAATAAATATTGTTTTTAGTATTACTCAATTTTGGAAAACAAATATTTTAGTAACACCTTTTTTTCGGAAAGTATATATAGTTTCAATGGTTAAAAAACCCATCAATCATAATAATCGCTTATAAAGTATTACTTTAGTGGTTATTGCAACAAAATTATTCTTAATGCTAATTACTCCCAGCCAGTACAATACTGGTTCAGGAGCTACTGCCAAAAGAATTCCAGCTTTAATTGCAATCGAGGAGGAGTTTAGATTAAGAAAAACCAGAAATATTTGCTCATAGGCTCAATCATCATAATTATAGCAGCTGTTGTTGTTATAAGCTCAATGTCCAGTCCTGCTGCAGATTCTAAATCTGCTGACCAGGCTTCCCAGGTTGCCGGTGAAACGGTATCTCAGGGTTCTGAAGAACTGAATTCCCAGGGATCTGATGAACTGGTGGCAGCCGTAGGGACTCATGGAGGGGAGCCCGAAGCGGGCTTTGACCCGATAAAAGGATGGGGTAATAGCAAGGAACCTCTGGTCCAGAGTACTCTTTTTAAAAGAGACAGCCAGGCAAATCTGATTAATGATCTGGCTACGAATTACACGGTTAGCAGGGATGGACTTGAGTGGAATGTTACAATAAGAAACGACGTTAAGTTCCATGACGGAGTGCTTTTAACAGCTAAGGATGTGGCATTCACATTTAACACGGCATCAAATGCCAGTGGGAGTGTGGACTTATCCATGATGGAAAAAGCTGTAGCAGTCAATGATTCTACCGTCAAATTTGACCTGAATGACCCTCAGGCTACATTTATCAATAAACTCATAGCGATTGGCATTGTCCCCGAACATGCTTACAGTGAGTCTTATGGCCAGAACCCGATAGGCTCAGGCCCATACAGGTTCGTGCAGTGGGATAAAGGGCAGCAGGCAATCTTTGAAGCAAACCCTGATTATTATGGTCAGGAGCCGTACTTCAAAAAGTTAACCATGCTCTTTATGGGATCAGACGCTGCTTTTGCGGCAGCAAAGGCCGGGCAGGTCGGCCTGGCTGAAATTCCGGCTTCATATGCCAATCAAAAAATCAATGGCATGAAAATAGTATCACTTGACACTATTGATGCCCGTGGAATAAGTTTCCCCATGCAGGCAAATACAGGCAAAAAAAATGAAAACGGCTACGCGATCGGAAATAATGTAACTTCTGACCCAGCAATAAGAAAAGCTTTGAGCATCGGGATAGACAGGCAGAACTTAATTAATGGGGCATTAAATGGACAGGGAAAAGAGGAATTCACGGGTGTGGACAAATTACCCTGGGGCAATAAAGAAGCTATTTTTGAAGACGGGGATCTCGAAACAGCAAAGAAAATTTTAACCGATGGCGGCTGGACAGATACCAACGGCGACGGCATTGTTGAGAAAAACGGAGTAAAAGCAGAGTTTACCCTCTTATATCCAGCCAATGCACAGGAAAGGCAGGCATTAGCTGTATCTTTATCCGAAGAAGCCAGGAAATTGGGGATTAATATCAAAGTAGAGGGTAAAAGCTGGGACCAGATTGACACCCTTGCCCATTCAACTCCTGTACTCTTTGGTTTCGGTTCTCTGGACCCAACTGACATCTATTTGAGGTACTACAGCAAGAGCTACGATCCTTCAAACTACAACAACTTAATAATGTACAACAATTCTGCTGTGGACAACTACCTGAGAACTGCCATAACAAGTTTTGACCAGAATACTGCCAATGAAAACTGGCAGCTGGCTGCCTGGGACGGGACAACAGGATTTTCCGAAAAAGGAGATGCCACGTGGCTGTGGATGGCAACTGTCAACTATGTCTATATTATGGACGACGACCTGGATATAGGGACTCCCAGAATACAGCCTCATGGTGCAAACATCTTTGGGAATATTTTAGAATGGAAGCGTGCAGGAAACTAAACTCAGGAGATTAAACAGGGAGTTCAGTCCGGGATTTAAGTTTAGACTTAGGTCCCATTTTTTTGGATGGAACTCTGAGTTCTAACTCACAGAAATTTTAGAGCCTTCTAGAGGAGGAATTCAAATCCGGAAAAACCAGCAACATCTGCCTATAGGGACAATAATCTTAATTTTAGCAGTTATTGGCATTATCAGTTCCATGTCCGGTTGTGTTTCCAGTTCCACGCATAGTTCTGAGCTCGGTTCTGCATCAGGTTCAGAGTCAGGCTCTGTATCGGCCACTTCCCGGGCCTCTGATGAATTAGTAGTAAACGTATATTCGCATACAAAGGAGCCAGCAGCAGGATTTGACCCGTTACTTGGCTGGGGATGCGGCCATATGAATTTTGAGCCACTGGTCCAGAGTACCCTTTTTAAATCGGCTGATTATGGCAGTATAATAAATGACCTTGCTACGGGTTATTCTGTCAGTCCTGATGGGAAGACATGGACTGTAAATGTAAGAGACGATGTCAAATTCACAGACGGTGAGAAATTAACTGCAAACGATGTGGCATTTACATTCAATACGGCAATTGGGAGTAATTCTGAACTGGATATGAGTAACCTTGAAAGTGCTGCAGCAATAAATGAAACTGCAGTCGAATTCAAACTAAAAGAACCTCAGTCCAGTTTCATATGGAGGCTCAGGTACGTTGGAATAGTGCCGGAACACGCATATGAAAAAGAGGCCTATGGGCGCAATCCGGTCGGATCAGGTCCATATAAATTGATCCAGTGGGACAGAGGTCAACAGGCGATATTCGAATACAATCCCGATTACTATGGACAGGAACCATACTTCAAAAAAATAACTATGTTATTCCTGGATAAAGATACTGCATTTGCAGCTGCAAAGTCCGGGGAAGTGGACATAGCTGAAATTGAGATCAACAATGTAAATCAGAACATAGACGGATACAACTTAATTTCTCTTCCCTCATCAAGGGCATTCGGAGTTTCTTTCCCTATATAGAACAATACCGGCAATAAAAGCCTTAAGGGGGATCCGATAGGCAATAATGTAACAGCCGATATAGCAATTCGAAAAGCTTTAAACACGGGTATAGACAGAAAAATCATACTTGAGGGAGTATTGTACGGAAAAGGAGATGTAGAATATACCGGAGTGGACCAGCGGGAATTTGGAAACCCCGAAGCTAAAAT
>DUGS01000191.1:28308-29125 GCA_013331265.1 Methanosarcina sp. | reverse complement strand
TCTCATCTGTCCATCTCTATGGAAGCTGTGATAGTTTTTAACACCCTGAGGAGAATTCACGGGTATCTGATGGTGATTTACACCTAATCTATACCTTTGTGCATCCCCATAAGAAAACAAACGTCCCTGCAACATGCGGTCTGGAGAAAAACCAATTCCTGGGACTACGTTAGCCGGTGAAAAAGCAGCCTGTTCCACATCTGCAAAATAGTTTTCAGGATTTTTGTTTAACTCAAATTCACCAACCGGTATTAGTGGAAAATCCTTTTTATGCCACATTTTAGTTAGATCAAAGGGGTTATTCTTCATAGAATTGGCCTGTTCCTCTGTCATAACCTGTATATACATTTTCCATTTTGGGAACTTGCCTTTTTCAATGGCTTCGTAAAGGTCTCTTTGATGGCTTTCACGATCCATTCCGACAACTTTTTCAGCTTCCTGGTCTGTGAGGTTTCTTATACCCTGTTGTGATCTGAAGTGGAACTTTACCCATACACGTTCGTTATCTTTATTTATTAAACTGTAAGCATGGCTGCTAAATCCATGCATGTGTCTGTAAGAAGAAGGTAGTCCACGGTCACCCATAATAATAGTTACCTGTAGCAGAGCTTCTGGTAAAGATGTCCAGAAATCCCAATTAGTATTTGGGCTACGCATATTGGTACGTGGATCACGTTTAATAGCGTGGTTCAGATCAGGAAACTTTAGAGGGTCTCTAAAAAAGAACACAGGTGTGTTATTCCCGACTAGGTCCCAGTTGCCTTCTTCAGTGTAAAACTTCAAAGCAAAACCACGAATATCACGCTCTGCATCAGCT
>DUGS01000191.1:15123-27935 GCA_013331265.1 Methanosarcina sp. | reverse complement strand
TAATTTTTCCAAAAACCAGATATCCTGAAGCATAAGAGGTCCGCGTCTGCCGCTTGTCATGCTATCCTGATTACTTTCCACCGGAGCTCCTGCTACTGTAGTTAATTCAGGAGTATCCCCTACTGTTTGATTTCTACTTGGGAGTGGCTCACCTAATTGATTTTTATCCATTGGATTCTTACAGTTGTCGCCTTTCATAAAATACCCTCAACTATGTGCTCTCATGTAGCTTTTTTATGTCCACATTAAGACATTATCAAGTCCATTAGAAAAAAAATCATTTCCAGCAGAATTTAAGCATGTAAACTATTTCTTCCTCACAGACCTGACAAAACCTCAAAACCTTTTCCCCTGTAAAGGCAAATGTTTTTACTACTTTACTTTAGTATGAATATAATTTAAATCCATATATTAACTCTGGTTAACATTTATTCATTATATCTTTGTCCAGCGCACTGCCGGTATTCTCACTGAATACAATAGCGAACTATGTTAACAATGAACCAGATCCAATTTTAATACTTGACTAATAAAAAAGTAAAAATGCTTTATTTTTTTTACAAAGCGCTTTCATCTTTTAATTTTAATGCTTAACCACATTTTGTAATTTTATTCTATAGTCACCCCGTCAAACTCAGCCTCATTAGCTTCGGCTTCCTCTTTTGTTGTGCGCATGATTTCATGCGGGGTTTGTTGCTCTGGTAGCAGATACAATTGAAGCTAAAGCTGTAATTGATGGAATTGAGCGTTACAAGTATAGTAAATACCCTGCAATTAAAATTGCAAGACTGGCAGTAGATTCCAGATTTGAAAGAAAAGGAATAGGCACATATTTAGTGAAAATAGTAATGGTTCAAGCTCCATCAATTTGCAATAATATCGTATGTAGATACATTCTTGTTGATTCAAAAGAAGAATCAACTGGTTTCTATGGAAAATACGGATTCAAAATCGCAGAGAAAAAATAAGAAAAAAGATTTTACTCCAATGTATCTTAACATGAAACCGATTATCGCTAAAATGAACCTTGAGATTACTGGACATTTTCATCCAAATGAATAAAGTGAATCGAAAAAAGTCGATTGGGAGAATAAATTTGAAAAAAATTATGAATCCTTCTTAAACTTCCAGCCCTTCTTCTTTAAGGAAGAGGTCAATCAGTTTTCTTGAAATGCTGATCTTTCCTGGCAGTACAGGAAGTTTATCTACTGAAAACCATTTTGCATCCTCGATTTCAAACCCGTCAGGCCTGATATCCCCGGAATCATATTCTGCGGTAAAGCCGATCATGAGGGAATTGGGAAAAGGCCATGCCTGCGTCCCGAAGTAAGCAATGTTTTTTACTCTTATCCCGACTTCTTCCCATACTTCTCTGGCAACAGCTTCTTCGGCTGTTTCTCCTGGCTCGACAAAACCTGCTATAAGGCTGTACATGCCCATAGGGAAATTCGGAGACCTTGCGAGCAGGACTTTACTGCCCTTTCTTATGAGAACAATAATGGCAGGTGAAATTCTGGGAAAGAAAAGCTCTCCGCATTCAGGGCATTCCTTACCCCTTTCTCCCGGCTTCTGCACGGTCTTTTTTCCGCACCTGCTGCAAAACTGGTTTGTCCTGTCCCATTCCATTACCTGCACTGCTTTGTTCACAAGCTCAAAGCACCCCTCACTTATTTCGGAATATGCCTGCCTCAGGTCGAAAAACTCCATCCCTTCCGGAGCTTCCGCATCCGCAGGAAGTTCAATGGAAAAGCAGTGCGTCCCCTCAAGTACACCAAGGTACTGTTCTCTTACCGCAGGAAGTCCAAGCTCTCCAAAGTCCAGAAGCTTTGGAATAGCTCCGGGGTTTTTATTAGTTTTAAGAAGAATGTCACGGCCCCGGAAAATGAACCAGAGAGCCTTTTCGGTCCTTCCTGCTGGCGGTTCTACACCTGTGATAAATTTCGGACAAATGGAGTTTTCTCTGTTCGTAGGGGTCATAATGCCCATACTATTGGATTTTGTTATATATATGATTACGGGAGCGGTTTAGTGACAACAATATTTGATTTTTTACGAAAACTATTATTCGATTTTAGCAGAAAAAATGAGAAATTTCTTCCATCCCGAGTCCCGTCTCGGGAGTACGCGGTCCTTTTCGCTGCGCTCAAGAGGACTAATTAATAAATTCCAAAGTGATCTTTGCTCAAAAAGACTGAAAGCGAATAAATTGCAATATCTCCAGCCCATACAACCATATTCACTATACCGAACCTTTCTTGTTACGCTCGATGAAGGAGAGCGGCTTTCTCTAAAAGACAAAAAGAAAAGGATCGGCAATAACAACCCAGTTCAGTTTTTATCGTTCTTTGTTGCTTTTTAAAGCCTTCTCTTCCTGTTTCCTTCATTTACTCCTTTTTTTCTGCTTCTTTCTCTTTTTAGGAAGGAAGGACTATACAAGTTATAGAAGGCGTTTATGTTTATCTGTGAATTTTAATAAGGTTCTCAGGACAAGGAAAAGTATTCTTCAGATAGGGTAGAAGATTCTGAATTCAGTTTCTCATTATGACATTATGAATTCACCTGTTACTTTTTGCATCGTTACTTTTTTGCATTGCAGACGGACAACTTCAGCCCTGCAAAGAGTGGAACAGAAAAACAACATTCCAGCTTCGGATATTCTGGGCAATATCAACCGATTAATCCGGAACCACCAAAAACTAACACAACATTTTTTTGAAAGAATTAAAAAGTCGGAAAATGAGGTATGCTTAAGAGCAAACCCCATTCATTGATTTTACCTGTGAGATCTCCATTCCAGATATTTAGTGATCTCCATGACTATAAGAGTAGTCGAAGCCAGAGGAATGATCATTCCCCAATCCGAAAGTGAGAGAGGCACAGTCCGGAAAGCCGTCTGCAGAATAGGGGTATAAATTGCCGCAAGCTGCAGAAGTACTGTGCTCAGGACGGCATAGATAAGGGACCTGTTGCTGAAAACTCCCAGGGAAAAGACCGACATTTTGTCTGAACGCCAGTTAAACGCATTGAACATCAGAGAAATCACTACCAGGGTAAAGATCAGAGTCTGGATCTTTGCAAGAGGCAGCCCTTTTTCAAGAGCCCAGTAAAGAACTCCGAGTGACTGGACTGCGATCAAAGCCCCTAGTCCAAGGCTTGCTATGAGCATCCTTTTGGAAACCAATCCTTCTGCTGATTTTCTGGGTTTCTGCTTCATAAGTCCCCTATCCGGAGCTTCCAGAGAGAGCGCCATTGGAGGTAGGCCGTCTGTAATAAGGTTGATCCAGAGGATCTGGACTGCAATAACAGGCAGGATCTGCCAGGCAAGCACTCCTACAAGAACGATCAGGACAACTCCTATGTGGCAGGTAAGGCCGTAAGCAATGAAATTTTTGATATTCTTCAGTATGTTTCGGCCCTCTTCTACTGCAGAAACAATGGATGCAAAATTGTCGTCTGTCAGGATCATACTGGAAGCTTCCTTGCTGACCTCAGTTCCAGTAATTCCCATGGCAATGCCCATATCTGCAGCTTTCAGAGCAGGAGCATCGTTTACCCCATCGCCGGTCATTGCAACGATATAGCCTTTATTTTTAAGGGCATTAACAACCTTTAGCTTGTGCTCAGGATATACCCTTGCATAAACCGAGACCTTCTCCACTATGTCTTCAAATTCTTTATCTCCTAAGGCATCGAGTTCAGTGCCTGTAAGGACAAGGTCTCCTTCCCGGTAGATCCCTATTTCTCTTGCAATAGCAAAAGCAGTTGTTTTGTGGTCTCCCGTGATCATTACAGTTCTGATCCCTGCATTCGTACAGGTGGCAATCGCAACCTTTACCTCTTCTCTGGGAGGGTCACGCATGCCCATGAGTCCTACAAAGACCATATCTCTTTCAGCTTCTTCTGGAACGATTTTTTCCGGAACCTGGCGGTAAGCAAAACCCATCACCCGAAGAGTCTGATTTGCTAAACCCTGTACAATATCAAGGATCTCCTGCCTAATTTCAGGAGTTAACTCTTTTTCCTGTCCATCAAGAAAGATCTTCGTACAACAGCCAAGAATAACTTCAGGGGCTCCTTTTGAATATGCATACGGACCCTCCTCGGACGTATTAATGGTGGTCATCATCTTTCTTTCAGAAGAAAAGGGAACTTCTCCGACACGCCTGTGTCTTAGCTCAAGATCAGGTCTCCAGAGTCCTTCTTTGGCTGCCGCAACAACAAGAGCTCCTTCTGTGGGGTCTCCCATAATATCCCATATCCCGTTCTCCTCAACCAGTCCCGCATCATTGCAGAGAGCTCCTGTGACCAGCAGCTTATAAAGATGTACGTCTTCAGAAACAGGCTGACCTTCCTTGAAAAAGTCTCCTGCAGGATCATATCCGTTGCCTGTAACATTTAACATGGTCCCGTTTACATACACCTTTTCAACAGTCATCTTGTTCTGGGTAAGTGTCCCGGTTTTGTCTGTACAGATAATATTGGTAGAGCCAAGGGTTTCTACGGAAGGCAGCTTTCTTACAAGGGCATGCCTTTTGACCATTCTTCGAACCCCGAGAGCAAGCCCTACAGTCACAACCGCAGGAAGGGCTTCGGGAATTGCTGCAACTGCAAGGGCAACACCCCAGAGAAACATCTCAAAAGGATCAAAACCTTCTAAAACTCCAAGCACTGCTACAAAGGCAACAACAACAAGCGTTGCAGCTCCAAGCCAGCGCCCGAATTGATCGAGCTTTTCCTGCAGAGGAGTTCTTTCCCTTTCAATTTCCCCCAGGAGCCCGGCAAGCTTTCCAAAAGCAGTACTCATGCCTGTTGCCGTAATTACTGCCTTTCCTCTACCATAGGTAACTGAAGTTCCGGTATAAGCCATATTTTTCCGGTCAGGTTGAGGGGTCTCAGGAGGAAAAATTTTAGTATTTTTCTCTACCGGAACGGATTCACCTGTGAGAGAAGATTCGTCAATTTTCAGAGACTGAGCCTCAATCAATCTGGCATCTGCAGGTATTCTATCTCCGGCCTGTAAAATCAGGATGTCACCCGGGACAAGTAAGGAGGAGGGGACTTTTACTTCCTTCCCAGCCCTTACCACCAGAGCTTCGGGGCTGGTTAGTGATTTTAAAAGTTTAATGGATTCTTCTGCCCTGTATTCCTGGACAAAACCAAGAACCCCTGCAAGAAATACCGTGAACAGGATTACAAAGGCATCAACAAGCTCTCCAAGGAAAGCAGAAACCAGTGCTGCAGCAATCAAAATAAGAATGAGAAAACTCTTGAACTGAGATAGAAAAAGTTTTACCACAGATATTTTTTCTTCTTCTTTAAGTTCGTTTTTTCCATACTTTTCAAGTCTGTTTTCTGCTTCTCCCGAACTCAGCCCGGTTTCGGATGTGCTCAGGGTTTTTAGAACCGCGTCAGCGGCTTCATCATAATACATCCAATTTTTATCTCCAGTTAATCAGGCAAGCGCTTTTGGATTGAAAGCGCTTATAGTCTGCCAGTATTATATAATATTCAAGAGGGTAATTAATTCTTTAATTGGATATAGAATTTTGTATGAAGACATTCTGAAAGGTTTAAGGTTTAGAGGGATTCCAGAGTAATTAACCATATAATTGATATGAAAGAGGTATTAATTGATATGAGAAAAATATTTCCCGAAATCTTAAGAAAGTTCTCCTCTTACCACCATCAACTCTTCAAATGAAATCTTTTTTCTACCTACAACACCAGCCTCAAAGCCTATTTTCATCATTTTCTCTTTTACAGCTTCGAGTCCGGTAATCGACGAGATTAATATCAAAATTTTCCCTCCTGGTTTCAGGTAGTCTCTGACATCATCTAAAAATCGGTCAAGGGTCTCCCGCCCGCTAGCTCCGCCGTCAAAAGCGTAATTCAGCCATCCAGGAACTTTTTCTTCTTCAGAAGTAGGGAGATAGGGAGGGTTGAAAAGTATGAGGTCAAAAGAAGCTCCCCTGCTTCCTGATCTTATGCCTTTGAAAAGGTCGGTACGGATTACTTCAACCCCATTTGCTTTTGCACAACGTGCGGCATGCGGGTTGATCTCAGTTGCAAGTACACGGATGCCTGGGGTATTTGCCCTGAGCACGGCAGATACAAAACCTGAGCCTGCTCCTATTTCAAGGATACACATTCCTGGCTCTGCCTCTTCAAGGGCTGCGTCTGCGAGCAAAAAGGAGTCTTCTGCGGGCTCGTAAACAAGATCCGAGTCTCCGAGTTTTACCCGGGTGTTTTTGTATTCTATTTCAACCATGTTTTATCGGGATTTAAGGTCATAAATCATGTTTGCAACGCAGGCAAGTTCTTCAGGAGTAAGGTTCTCAGCCCTTTTGCTCATAAAATCTTCAGGGAGCTGGTTTACAACCTCTTTAATATCCGGAATTTTGAGCATATAATTGGTGTTAAGGATTGAATTCCTCAGCTTTTTCCGGCGCTGGCTGAAGACTGCAGACACAAATTCAAGGAAAAAGGCTTCATCGCGGACCTCGAAAGGAGCGGGGCGCGGAACAAGTTTGACAACCGCAGAATCAACTTCAGGGGCTGGCTGGAAGGCGCCTTTTGGGACTTTCATGAGAATAGAGGCATCAGCAAAGTAATATGTATCAACAGTAAGGCGGGAATAGTCTTTACAGCCAGGAGGAGAGACCATACGGGCTGCAAACTCGTACTGGTACATAAGGATTCCAAGTTTGAATTTATGGTGCAGGAGTTTGAAGGTGATTTCTGAGGAGATGGAATAGGGGAGGTTTGAGACGACCTTGTCAAACTCAGGGAACCTGACTTTAAGAGCATCGCCTGCGATAATCTCTATATTCACGACATTATCGAAACGGTCGTGCAGGACTGAAACAAGGGCAGGGTCAAGCTCGACAGCAATTACCTTTTTTGCTCTTCTTGCAAGCCTTTCGGTAAGATTTCCTATTCCTGCACCGATCTCAAGAACCGTATCCTGCGGGCTCAGATCAGCAGCAGCAACTATCCTGTCCAGGTAGCCTGCATCAATGAGGAAATGCTGGTCAAAGGTGCCTCCTTTTATATTGTACTTTTTAAGAATAGAACGAACCAGGGCTAAAGCCTCCTGAATAGATCAAATGTATTTAATAGACTAATTTTATAGAAATGTTTTTAATAGCCTAATTTTATAGAAATTTTGAATCATAAAAAGCCAAATCTGCAGAAGCCAGATAGGCAGAAACATAATTAAAAATAGAAAAAAGGTTTCCCCTCACTCGGGCCTCGGACGGCGTGGAGGAGTGGTGAACAGCCTGTACTTGATGAAGTCATCCTTGAGTTCTTCTTCAATCCTGTGAGAGATAACTTTAGCAGGGTCACGAAGACTCGGAATTCTTTCGCGGATATCCTGATAACTCTTAAAGTCCCCTTTCTTGCGTTCATCAATGATAGACCACATGAGTTTCTTACCTATTCCTGGGAGGAGGTCAAGCATATGCAGGCGGGTTGTAATGGAATGGGCATCATTGAAGAACTTTACAAACCTTTCTTCTTTGTGTTTGACAACGGCTTCAAGGATAAAAGGTAGTTCCAGATTGGCTCCGGTAGTAAGGTCAGAATATCCTATCCTCTGCTTTACGTGGTCTATTTCATTCCTGTCTCCTGGACCTATATATACCCGTGACTGGATTTCAGGAACTACTCCATTTTTGGGAACGAGCTCCATTAAAGTGAACTTCTTATCCCCAATAGCCTGTACAAGAGGTTTTTTCTGATAGGCTGACTTGCCATCAACGGTTTTTCCATAGGGAAGATAATCGAGAACCCATACGTATTCTTCCCTGTCCTGCGAATTTTCCATGTTTTTTCCGGATGAGCGCGGAGCTCTTTCTGACTGTCTTTCAAATTGCGATTTGCCTGCCGGACGCCTGCCGCCAGAAGAAGGTCTTTCAGCAAATGACCTGCCAGAAGAAGGTCTTTCAGCAGATGATCTGCCAGTGTACGGTCTACCTGATTGCGACTTATCTACTTTCATCAGCACCCATCCTATCGGTAAATATGAAATCCATTAAATACGAAACCCCAATTTATCTATTTTCAGGGTATGCTCAAACTTAGATATGCCCAACTTCTTTAGCTCTTCTACTGGATCAGGGCCTTTCCCAGTTGCATTGTACTCCCCAAACCAGTTCTGAAAACTAGAGACTGGCCTATAACGCGATACTCTCTGGTTCGGGGATTTAGAGAACCAGAAAACTTTCTGTTACTAAATTTTTTAGGTCAGGGCACTTCCATACTTTAAAGTACTCTAACCGGATTATAGATACTTCCCTAATAAGTAACAAATAAACTTCTATATAGCTTATTCTCTTTATTTTTTAGTTATTCCATAGCTGCAAACACATAGTCCAGAATTTGATCCAGCTCTTCATTGCTCAGCGTATACTTTTCTTTTGCATAGATTGACCTGAGTTCGTCTCTTGATTGAGGCAGAATGTCAGCTATCCTGACCGCAATAACGGGTTTCATTTTTTCAAGTTCAAGCAGCTTATTAACAAGTTCTCTTGACTTTGCTCCGCTAATCTTGGAGAACTGTTCCGCATGATGCAGGGCTTTTCTGAAATTGTATGCAACCTCGAGCCCCAGTTCTCTGCGCTCTTCAGCGATCCCGGAAAGTATATCCTTGACCTCGGCAAGTGTCAATAACTCTTCGTTGAGGACTTCCTTAACTATCATTGAAATACACTCTTTTGAATTAAAATTTCAGGTATTTGTACTTCTTACAGAGCAATCATTTATAATGGTTTTATTGTGAGCCCTGATTCCTGCTGCCAGCATTTCTATCTTTCAGTATCCGGTAATCACCCGGTAAGGCGGACTATTTCAAATAATGTTGTCCTGAAATATCTCTACTATATTCACACACGATATATCTTAACCATATGCTTTACAAATGATATATAACTATAGATGTTCCTTTACCGGGATAAGAGATTAATTTTAAAAAGCAGTTGTTCCAGATCCCTTTTAATTATGTCTTTTTAAGGGATACTAGTCCTGTAATATATAATCCTTTAGCTGACCATTATTCAGCCTGTATTTGCTGAAATATCTGGCAGGATTTCAAACCTCCGGTTGGAGGTCTGCATACCATAAACCCGGAATGAGAGGGAGATTAGGTTGTAAAACCTAACTGCCTTGCTCGAAATTAGTATTTCTGGGGTTTCAGGTGCTGCGGAAGAGAAAAGACTTCCTTCATTGAGTTTCCTTCGCGGACTGCCAGAATATATGAGCGGCCGCGCTGTCCTATGACTTTTCCTGTGGAACCCTGGAATTTCGGGTTTGGCATCCCTTTCTGGACGCTGGGGTCGATGTCAATGTGGACCATCTGTCCGTCTTCGAATTCCTGGATTGCCCTGCTTACAGGGGAAATTCCTCTTTCACGAACCGTCTTCTGTAATTTGTACCTTGTGCAGCGTCTTTCACCGTGTGAATTTGTCATCGCATGTTCCTCCTTTAGAATGCTCGATCATTTCTCTTTTATTAAGTTTCTGTTTAATAATTGGTTTTCCTCTAAATAAGATGGATATTATTTAAATGAACCGTTCATTAAGCCACTCATTCCCTGTGACTCGACCGGCCAGTGAAACTGATAAGATAGACCCAGATTCATTTAAGTTCAGATAGATCCAGATTCAGATCAGATCTATCCAAATTATTTAGATCAATTTGGCTTTTAGGGCAGGTTCAGATATTTGAGGCTTAAATTTTGACGTTAACCACATCAAGATCTTCCACGAGCGCAGGGATTCCTAAAAGCCCTGTCAAGCTCGGGTTTGTCCTGCCTTCATCTCCTGAAACCAGTTCTTTGACGTACAGACCGCCTTCACAGTTTACGGTGATATAAGCATAACCGTCATCTGTCAGCCTGTCAAGCGTGATACTGTGCACGGATCTCTTCCGGAGAAGATCTGCCCGCCTGTGAACCACGCGCTTTGGGGTTTGCTGGGCAATCTCTGTGCCACTCAAAGACTCAAGGCAAGATTTAAGCTTTTCCTCTGAAACAGGCTCTTTAAATGTAACTTTAAGCTTATAAGTTTTATCCGCCTTTGAACTTTTCAGGATCTCAATCATGCCTTTTTCAACAAAGCGAAGATCCCTTACTTCAACTTTTCCGGCAGCGCTTTCGTTGATTTTTATAGTAAGTGCTTCAAGGTCAGCACTTCGTTTTACAGGAGACTTTGCCTCCACCACAAAGGGCCTGCCGCTTCCGAGCATAAGGGCATCGATATCTTCCCTGCCCGAACCATGGAAAGCCGTATCAACTGCTTCAAACGCCTCTATAACTGGACCTTTAATCAACTCGTCTACGGATTCGGGATACTGTTTTCCTGTAAACCCGCATCTTTCACAGCCTTTGCCCTTACATTTTCTGCAGGGCCAGCGGGTCTGAGGGATTCCCCGAATCTTTTTCAGGTAGCGCCCATAGATATATACCGAGCGGACCTGAAGTTCGAAGTTGTTTGTTGCCAGGTCAAGAGTGATCACAATATCAGGGTTTTCAAAATCCACTTCCTTATCAACTTTTTCCGCAATCCGCTTGCCCACTTCTCGGTTAAGCTCGGTTTTCAACTGCTCGGCATATGATGTTCCTGCCTCAGCCCACAGAATCTCCTCGTTTTCACTGAGAAGCCCGCTGACCTTAGTACCAACAAGGAAGGTGGAGTACTCAAGCCCTTCCAGAGCTTTTGCGGCTTCGTCTGCCCAGGAATCCAGTTTTTTAAACTGGTCAAGGCATACCCAGCACTGCTCATCTTCACCCTCGATTCTGAGAGTTCTCCTTGCATGGGCACTGCAGGGAACAAGTTCCTTTAAAAGGGAATCGTCATTTTCACTTTTGTAAATACGGTCCCCTTCCAGGACGAGGGAGAGTTTAATTGCCTGCCCTCGCTCTCTATTGCTGAGGCCTGTGGATAATTTTGCAAACTGACGGCCCATGCAATGGTCACAGATAGGGCCTTCGTGCAGAATCTTTTTTGAAGTTTCGAGTACATCCATTTTATTTCACATTCTCTAAGCTTTATCGGGAAATAGATCTGAAGCGGGTTATTGAGAGGTAATATTGAAAGACAATATTGAAAGGCGAAGTTGACAGATTTTGTTGTAAGATTGGATTGATAAATAATATTAAGGTATGATTTTATTAAGGTATGATTTTGAAGGTGATGCGCAAAATTAAGGCATGTGTCCGAAAAAGCGCATCAGGACAAGTATCTATCCGGATACAGATACGTTTCTATCCTGATACAGGGAAGAGGGATATAACTTTTTGGATTAACACCTGATACAAAAACTACAGCTTATTCCTTAGCCCTGGAGTTTTCCCCACCTGGAATTTCTCCCCTTTCTGCTTCAGCCCTGTCAAGTTCGTTATGGATAAGGGTTATGCAGTGGTTGGAGTGAAGGGAAATGGGACCAACGGAAATTATCTGTGCTCCTGCCTCAAGAAGCTGCTTTTCCTCTTCTTCCGTAACGCCTGTATGGTCCCCCAGAATAAAAACGGGGTCTCGAATCTCACGGGCAATTTCTCTGATATCTTTTCCGTCTTCTCGAAGATAGAGAAGATTCCTGCCTTCAAAAGAAGAAAGAAGAGATTTCAAATCGCCGGTGCGGATCCATACTCCGGGTGTGGACCGGATATCCTGTTCGGTTGCATTTTTCTGAAGGGCTTTATTGATAAGCGAACCACTGCTTCTTTCGTCCGGGTTGAGGTATCTCAGGTGTAGTCCTTCAAACCTGATAATTTTTCCGGGCTCGGGCTCTCCCAGAAGGAGCAGGTGCACATTTACATCCCTGCGCATTCCAAATGAAAGAAAAAGGGCAGAGCTTACGCAGCGGCAGAGGATATCCATTCTTCCTGCGGACCCCGGAAGGTCGTTTAAAGAAAAGTCGCTGCTAGTCTTTGCTTTATGCCCTATGATAACGATATCACGCATGGGGCAGTAATATTACGTAAGGGATATAAAACATGTATGCATGTTCACAGAAGAACACATGACATAAAGTGTAAAAGAGATAACATATAATAATTCAGGCCGGAATTAAGAATTATAATTAAAAGATCATAATAAGGATCAAAATAAGATCAAAAAATTGTAATAAGGTAGGATAAGGATGAAAATACTCGCGATTTCCGACCCCCACGGGGATTATTCGAAAATTCAAAAGATAATAGAAAAAGCCGGGAAGTTTGACCTTGTTGTGGTAGTCGGAGACATAACCAACTTCGGACCCGATGAAAAAGTAAATGAGCTGGCTAAAATGTTTGATAAGCCCGTACTTGCAATTCCCGGGAACTGCGACAAGAAGAGCATCCTGAAAGCCCTTGACAACTCAACAGCCGTAAACCTTCACGGAAAAAACGAACAGATAGGAAATATCAGGTTTATAGGACTTGGAGGCTCAAATCCCACTCCTTTTAATACTCCTTTTGAGCTATCCGAAGACGAAATTGAAAATGCCCTTGAAGGAATGGTCTGTTCAGCCGAAAACTCAGGGGAATGCGGGCGAATAGTGCTCCTGACCCATGCCCCTCCATATGGAGCCAGGGATGAACTCCCCTTCGGGCACGTGGGAAGCAAAGCCATTCAGAAATTTCTGGATCGAGTAGACCTTATCGTCTGCGGACATATACATGAAGCAAAAGGCGTGGAAAAGGTAGGAAAAACGGTTGTTTTGAACCCAGGAGAAGCCTGCAAGGGTTCCTGTGCTCTTGTAACCATTGAAGAGACTGAAAACAAACCCATCGAAATCGAGTTCGTTGAAGTATAATATGATTTAGGAGA